>JAFAXE010000013.1 GCA_019241305.1 Vulcanimicrobiota bacterium | reverse complement strand
TTTCGGGTTGCGGATGGACCAGCGGATCGCCGTACACTTCCGACGTTGAAGAGTACGTGAAGCGTGCTCGGTGCTCGAGCGCAATCTCGATCAGCGACATCGTTCCGATTCCGTTGACCGCGAGCGTTTCCCACGGATGTCCACCGTAGGCTTCAGGGCTGGCCGGTGAGGCCAGATGGAAGATCGCTGCAATGTCGTGGTGGCCGCCACCGCGTATCATCGCGCGCAAGGCCTCGGCTCCTACGGCAACATCTGCCTCGATAAACGTCGCTTTTCCGGTTGAAAGAGCCCCTTTTAGATTGTGCAGCGTTCCGGTGGAAAGGTCGTCCAAGACGAGCACGCGACGATCCTTGGCAATCAACGCGTCGACGAGGTGACTTCCGACGAATCCTGCGCCACCGGTAACGATCGTCGTCGTCATGTTCGTTGGCTTCGGCCCGCACGGCGAGCCACCATGCAGAAATGGGGTTAGCGCGCCGTTACTTGCGTGCAAACCACCATCGCGAGCGCCCAGCCCTTTGCCGTTTTGGCACGCACGATGTATCCGTCGGTGGTGCGATCGTAGACTTGGAAGCCGCATTTGATCGCTTCAGCCAACGACGTAAAAATCATCAAACCCGGCATCGTCCCGATCCTTTCTGATCCCGCCGCCGACGTTCTCGGCGGCTCCGCATCGAGCGGTACACTGACGATGCATCAGCAGTCTCAAGAAACTCTGAAGACGGCCAGCTTGTGCGCTGACATCGTGCAGTGAGGCGTACATTTTTCTGCGGAGCCCTGAGGCTTGGGCTTGGCCAAATCGAGGTCTTGACCATCGAACATATGTTCGGTACCATGGCGTCCCATGCGCCCCCTGGGCTACGCGGAACTGCACTGCTGGTCCAACTTCACGTTCCTCGAGGGAGCCTCGCATCCCGAGGGCCTGGTCGAGCAGGCACTGCGCCTCGGCCTGCCGGCGCTTGCCCTCACCGACCGTGACGGGCTTTATGGCGCGGTGCGGTTTGCCAAAGCCGCCAAGGGGACCGGCCTCGCCGCCCTTTGCGGCGCGGAACTCACGCTTGCGGACGGAGACCGGCCAAGTCTCGCACGGGGTGAAGATATGGCGGCTCTCTCGGCGCGACGCCCCCGCCTCGTGTTGCTGGCAGAAAACGAGGCGGGATACGCCAATCTCGTCCACCTCATCTCGATCGCGCAGATGCGCGGCAGCAAGCGCGATGCGCTTCTCCATCTTGCCGATCTCGACGGCAAGACCGAAGGCCTCATTGCGCTGTCATCCTCTGGCCACGGCTTTGCCGAAGAGGCACTCCTTCGTGGCGACGCCACGACCGCGCAAACCCGGGCCGCGCAGTTGCGCGATCTCTTCGGGCGGCGTTTTTTCATCGAGCTACAACACCATTTGCGTCCAGAAGACGTCCGGCTCATCCTTGCGCAACTCGAAATAGCTTCAGCGCTCCAGCTGCCGTACGTTGCCACGAACGGCGTCGCGTACACGCGAAAAGGCGATGCGCGCATCTGCGACGTGCTACGCTGCGTCAAGTATAAGACGAATCTCGCGGCCGCGGGCACGCTGCTCTTCCCCAACGCCGAATTCCATCTCAAGAGCGCGGCGCAGATGAGCCGGCTCTTTGCACCATATCCGCGAGCGCTTCAGGCAACGCAAGAAATCGCCGAGCGGTGTACGTTTCGTCTGGAGCGCCTCGCCGGTCAGTTTCCTCGCTTTCCCATCCCGGACGGCGAAACGAGCACGCATTCGTACTTGCGCACGCTCGTTTACGCAGGAGCGCGCATCCGCTACGGCGCGCAGCTTGACGCCGCGGTCGAACGGCAACTCGAATACGAACTCGGGATCATCGCGCGCATGGATCTGGCCGGTTACTTTCTCGTCGTCTGGGACATCTCGCATAAGGCCGAGGAACTCGGCGTCCTCGCGCAGGGCCGTGGTTCTGCCGCCAACTCCGCGGTCTGCTATGCGCTCGGAATCACTGCGGTGGATCCGATCCGCATGAACCTGCTCTTCGAGCGTTTCCTCTCGGAGGAACGCAACGAAGTTCCCGATATCGATATCGATTTCGCCCATCAAGATCGCGAGAAGGTCATCCAGTACGTCTACGAACGCTATGGGCGCGAGCATGCCGCGATGACGGCCGAAGTCGTCACCTACCGCACGCGTTCGGCGATCAGAGACATCGGCAAAGCGCTCGGTCTCACGCTCGCGCAAGTCGATGCCATCGCCAAGGAGTACGACGCCCGTGAATCGCTCGTCAGTGCCACCGGCGCGGAAGCAGCCTCGTCCGATGGCGCCTTGCCAGACTCGGTCAAGAAGCGTCGCGATTTGGATGCGGCCTCAAACGTCCGCGCTTCCCGTGGCTACTATCCACGCGGCTTCGAAAATGCTGACGACATGAGTGTGCTTTTAGAAGTGTCGCCCCGCTCCAACGCCGTCGTCAATCCGAAGCCGGAGATGCGTGGGCCCGTGGGCGGCGCGATGGGGAAGATATTGCTGGAGTTGTGCCGGCGGATCGATGGCTTTCCACGGCACATGGGAATTCACTCCGGTGGGATGGTGCTGACGCGCGATCCCCTCGTGCGCGTCGCACCCGTCGAGTGGGCGACGATGAAAGACCGCACGATCGTGCAGTGGGATAAAGACGATCTCGCCGACCTCGGACTCATCAAGATCGATTTGCTCGGGCTCGGCATGCTCTCGCTGCTACGCGAAGCCTTTAGCTTGTTTCAACGCCGCTACGACGCGAACCAAGCGCCGCTGTCCCTTGCGAGCATCCCCGCCGACGATGGCGCAACCTACGCCATGCTGCAGAAGGCCGACTCGATCGGCGTCTTTCAAGTCGAATCGCGAGCGCAGCAATCGATGCTGCCGCGCATGAAACCGGTCTGCTTCTACGATCTGGTCATGCAGGTGGCGATCATACGCCCAGGCCCAATCCAAGGTGACATGATTCACCCTTTCCTACGCCGGCGCAACGGGCTCGAGCCAGTGACCTATCCTCATCCCAAACTCAAAGCGGTCCTCGAACGGACGCTCGGGGTCCCGCTCTTCCAAGAACAAGGGATGCGGATGGCGATCGAGGCTGCGGGATTTTCACCCGGTCAAGCCGATCAGCTGCGGCGCGCGATGGGACACAAGCGCTCGCACGAGCGCATGGCACAAATCTATCCCAAACTCATCGAAGGCATGGTAGAGAACGGCATCGACCGGCAGGCCGCCGACCAACTCTTCCACATGCTCGAAGGGTTCGCCGACTACGGCTTTCCCGAATCCCACGCCGCCAGCTTCGCGCTCCTCGCGTACGCCTCAGCCTACGTAAAATGCCACGAGCCGGCGATTTTTTGTGCGGCGATCCTCAACGTGCAACCGATGGGGTTTTATTCCACCGAAGTACTCGTCAACGACGCGCGCCGCCACGGGGTCGTGGTGAAGTCGGTCGAGGTGAACGCGAGCGAATACTGGAGCTTCGTCGACGACGCCGGTGTGGTACGTTTAGGCTTTCACCTCGTGCGCGGACTCGGCGAAAGTCAGCGAGAGCGGCTGCAAGCGGCCATCGGCGCAGGACCGTTTTGCGATCTCGTCGAGTTTGCGCGGCGCACGGCGCTCCACAAAGAGGCGCTCGAAAATCTTGCGGTCGCCGGCGCCTTCTCGCCGTGGTTTGCGACGCGCCGCGATGCCATGTGGGCACTGCGCGGTCTCGACGAGCGCGAAACGCGCGGCGAACTGGGACGCGTCATGGATGTCGATGAGCCAACCGCCAAACTCGCGCAGCTTTCGGCGGTCGAGGAAACTACCTTCGATATCTGGGGGTTGGGCTTATCCACGACGACGCAACCCATCGTGCACTTCCGCGCCGCGCTCGATGCGGAGGACGTCATTCCAGCAAGCCGGCTCGAGGATATGCCGAACCATCTCGTCTGCAAAGTAGGCGGCATGGTCATCACACGTCAGCGGCCCGGGACGGCAAAAGGTTTTGTGTTCCTCACGCTCGAGGACGAGACGGGACTCGTCAATGTCATCGTCCGCCCGGATGTATACGAACGGAACCGCCGCGTCATCCGATTGTCGGCAGCGATGATCATCGAAGGGACGCTTCAGAAGGAACAAGGCTGTCTCGACATCCTTGCGAAGCGCTTTTGGCCGCTCGACGTGCATGGAATGACCGACGGTGTCCACGCTCGCAACTTTCACTAGGCGTCACGGCTTCCGTGCGCCTCGCGATGGGTTTCGCCGCCCGAGGCCCGCGCTTCGTTGCTGGTGAACGCCACCACATGGGACGCCGAGCTGCTCACCGGCCCTTCGTCGCGGCGTGCTGTGCACCGCTGCTCCTCGTCGCTACCCTTGTGCACTCGGCGGCGAGTGCACAAGGTGGCCGATCGCAAGACGCGAGCGTGCGGGTTCAGGCGCGGGCCATGTTCGACCAGGGGACGAGCGGAACCATCGGTCCAACGGTATTGCGGGGGAGCTTCGCAGTCGTAAACTTCGACGGCATCATCGAGTCGCGCCGCATGCAAGGACAGTTTCTCTATCGCCACTATCCTTTCGGGTGGCAACTCATCGCGATGAGCCGTCGCTTTCGCGGATGCGATTACGTTGCACTCGGCGTGCCGATCCGGGAGATCCCAGCGCTGGAGTCGATCGGCTCGCTTCCGGCGCGCAACGTTGGATGCCCGCCCGGCAACGTCGCTCCGCCGCATCCTAGCCGTGATGAGATCGCGCTGCGCGCGATCATGTACCAGCACATGCCGCACTTCTTGATCGGCCCAGTCGTTGTGGTAGGCTCGTATGCCCTCGTCGGCTGGGCCAATCACGGTAGCGGCGGACACGTCTTTCGGAAGCGGCACGGCGCGTGGCACCAGATTGCGGGCGGAGGAGGGTATCTTCGTCCTTCGGAGCTCGTGCATCTTGGCGTGCCGCCCGCGACGGCACAGTTGCTCGACCATCGCTACCGCATGGCCGATTCAAACATTTAGCGCCGCGGGTTACGCCCGGCAAAGACAGGAGCACGATGGTAGGCAAAGCCTTTGCATTGTTCGCGGCGGCGACGCTCGCATCCGCAGTGACGCTGCTCGGCGTAAAGCGAGCGGAATCGACGCCGCGCAGCGCGACGCTCACCGACGCCTACGCGGTCATCGCCTCGAAGAGGTTCGTCGATCTCACACACGACTTTTCGCCAAATATTCCACACTGGAAAGGCTTCGATCCAGAGAGCGTCCGGACGCTCTATTGGTACGATCCCCGCCCCGGCACGCGGGGATCCGGTTTCTTCGTGCAACAATTCTGCCACGTCGGACAGTGGGGAACGCACGTCGATCCGCCGGCCCACTTCGCCCGTGGCGGCCGCACCGTCGATCAAATAACTCCCAAGGAAATGCTGCTGCCGCTCGTCGTGCTGGACGTTCACGACAAGGTCGCTCGAAATCCCGACTACGTGCTTTCAGTCGACGATATTACTGCGTGGGAATCCCGCCACGGGCCGGTACCCGCGCACGCGTTCGTGATCATGCGCACCGATTGGTCGAAGCGCTGGTCCGGCGGCAATGCCGCGATGGCGAACAAAGACGCACACGGCGTCGCACACTATCCGGGCTGGAGCCTGCCGGCGCTGCGGTACCTCTACGAGCGCCGCCACATTACCGCGTCAGGCCACGAAACGACGGACACGGACCCGGGCAAGGCGACGACCCACGACGACTACTCGCTCGAAAGCTGGATCCTGCATCACGATCACTATCAGATCGAACTGCTTGCAAATGTCGACCGCGTTCCGGAAGCCGGCGCGCTGGCAATGGTAACCTTCCCAAAGCCAAAGGGCGGTTCCGGCTTTCCTGCACGCGTTATCGCAATACTTCCATGAAGAACGAAGTTTAGGCGAAGGCGAAGCGTTCCATGAGCGTTGCAATCGCCGCCGCACCCAAGATGAAATCCCGCAGGCGAAGGTGCTCGTTGGGTGCGTGCTTCCGCGAACCGGGATAACTACAGCCGATGCTGACGAAAGGCAGGTCGAGGGTCTCGACGACATGGGCCGCCGGCCCGGTTCCACCGACGAGCGGAGAAACCACCGGCTCGACGCCATAGACGTCACAAAGCGCCGATGATGCTATCCCAACGAAGGGATGTTCGGGATCGGAACACGCGGCGCGTTCCGCCTCGGCTGCACGCATCTGCACGTCGGCGAAGCCGGCGCGATCCAGGTGAGCGCGTAGAGCATTCACCGCGCGTTCGGGCGTCACGCCGGGCGGCAGACGGAGATCGAGCGATGCATGCGCGGTGGCCGGCACGATCGTTCGCGTCTGCCCTCGTTCGGCGCCGCTATGCAAGCCGCACAGGTTACACGTGGGAAGGAACACGGCTTCGCGCAAGTCGCGTGCCGTTCGTCCTGCGACGAAGCGCTCGACGCCGAACTCTGCGCGAAAATCGTCGTCCTCGTCAGGCATGCGCGTGAGCAGGACGTTTTGCGCAGACGTTGGCCCGCATGCCGCCTCGTTCAAGCCTTCCACCAGAACGCGACCATCCGCGCCGGCGAGGGTCGCTAGTGCGTGGACGAGCCGCCATGCAGCGCTCGGCAAGACATGCGCGAAGCCCGAGTGTGCATCGTGACGGAGCGTCGTGACGCTGAGGTGGACAAAGACGAGTCCCCGGACGCCGAGCCACATGTGCGGGCGTCCCGCCGCATCGACCATGCCGCCTTCCCATAGGCACGCGCCGGCCGCAAGACGGTCCGCGTGTTCAGCGAGAAAAGGAGCGAGGTTCGAACTCCCCGTTTCTTCCTCGCCTTCGATACATGTGACGATCCGCAGGGGCAGCTCACCGAAGCGTTCCTTCAGGGCGTCGATGGCCGCGAGGCGCGCCACGATCTCGCCTTTGTCGTCGATGATGCCGCGGCCATACAGCATTCCATCGCTCAGCACCGGCGCAAATGGATCGCTGCGCCATTCCTCCGTCCTTCCCGCCGGTTGTACGTCGTAGTGATTATAAAGCAAGAGCGAAGCCTCACCGGAACCACCCGTCGCAACAACGACCGGGTTGCCACGTGACGGTATCACTTCGGCATGGAAGCCGCGGCGCCGAAACGCATCGGCGGTGAACTGTGCCGCGACAGCAATGGCATCGGCATCGCCGGCGACACTCGGAATGGCGGCGAAGCGTGAGAGTTCATCGACGTAGCGGCCGATGTGCTGCTCGAGCCACGCTCCGTACTGCACTACCGCTGCGCTGTGAGTGCCCCAGGAACCGCCGGTCCGCCGTGCGCTTCAAACCAGCCGGCGATATGCTTGAACCAATCGGACTGGGAGCGTGGCGTGCTTGGGCCGTGTCCATCGCTCGGGTAAGCCAACAAACTCACCGTCTTCCCATATTCAACCAGCCTGCGATAGAAGGCGATCGTTTGTGGATACGGTGCCCGTGTATCGCGCAAACCTGCCATCAAGAGCAACGGGGTTTGCAAATCGCGCGCGGCCGTAACGGGCGACTGCGCATCCATGCGTGCCTCATTGTCCCGTAGCGGCGTCTTTCCGAAAAACCGGCGCGTAATGTTCGGGCTCTCCGACAACGCATAGTCCAGCGCAAGATCGGTCACCGGGATGCCGGCCACGGCAGCCCGGAAGCGACGATCGTGTGTGACTGCGAAGGCGGTGAGATATCCGCCGTACGAGGCACCGTACAGGAACGACGCCTCAGGATTCACGCGCGTCGCGGCCAAAGCCGCGTCGACACCGCTCAGCAAATCGGTGAGCGGTCCGGGGCCGAAGTCGTTTACGATGGCTTTGTACGACCAGTCGCCGTAGCCGTCGCTGCCACGCACGCTCGGACGAAAGTAGCCGTAACCATTCTGCGCAAAAACCTGCGCGTACGGCGCAAACGATGAGTCGTCCGCACATTGCGGGCCACCGTGCGGCTCCGTCAGCAACGCCCGTTCATCCGTCGTTGCCGTGAGTTGCCCGACGAGCCGGTGCCCGTCCGGTCCCGTCCACCGAATAATTTTCGTCGGCGCAACGTTCGTGCCGGACGGCAGATGGTTGATGTGTGTTACCTGATGCATCGCGCCGCTCGGAACGAGCATATAGATCTCGAGCGGCCGCGCCGGAGTCGAGTACGCAATGGCGATACCTGCTTTCGAAACCGAGAAGCCCTGCACCGAACCACCTGCTGGAGTGAGGGCGTGCACGGCTCCATCCTCGGAGAAGCGATAGAGGCGCGTATCGACGCCGTCCATCGTCGTTGCGAGCACCGAGCGCCCGTCCCAGGCGGCTTGCGACGCCGCGCAGGTCCAAAAGTCGTGATCGAACGAGGCCGAAAGATCGCGATCCCCGATAAACAAATCCTCGCGCGCCGCAAACGTTCCGTCCCAGGTGTGAACGTTGAGAATTCGTTCATCCGGACCGAACTGCGGCGGAATAGAGTTCGGTAAGCTGAAGCTGTGCGTATGGAGTGCCGGCTGCACGCGACCGCTCTGCACATCGACACGCACCGCCTCGGCCTTCTCGAAATCGCCATAGAGTGCGGAGGGCTGCCGAACCGCGAGCAGTGACGTGCCGTCGGCCGACCAACTGGGGTCGTGATCGGTGACGGGCCCACCGTATGAGAACCGGTCGCGCGTCAGCTGGCGGCGACGGCCCGTACGAACGTCGGTGAGCCACAACTGACGCGAACTCGGAATATCTCCAAGGACGTCGGTGTCGGGTCGCAGCCACACCGATACCGCGGAATGTGAGTCTCTCGCGTCAACGTACTCGACGGACGCGATCGTACGTCCGTCCGGCGACCACGAGAAATTTGGGATCGTCGACGGTGTGCGAAGCTTTCGCCTGACGGCGAGCGTCCGCGCATCGAGCACCGTCAGCACACTGCCCGCGTCTTGCGGCATCACCACGGCGATTTGGCGGCCATCCGGTGACCAATGCGCGACGGAGGCGTTTGCCAGCACCGTTGGCTTGCGCACGGCGCCGGAAGCATCTTGCAGCACGTACGCGGTTTCAAACGCATTCTTTTGGACGTTCGCGCCGCCAACGCTGTAGAGCAGCGCACCGTTCGGCGCCAGTTCCAACGAAGCAATCCAGTGGATGCCGACTGCATCGGCGAAGCTGTACGGGCGCGCGTTCGACGCACATACGCACGCCACCAGGAGAGCGATAAGGATCGGCAGCGAGCGCAGCGTCATGGTTTGCTGTAGCGCTGCAGACAGCGGTCCTCCAAGACGGAAAGGTGTCGAAGGGTAGCAGCTTTTGCAGCGCTTGCGTCGTGCCGCGCCAGTGCGGTGATCAACGCCCGGTCGCAACGTAAGAACCGCTGACAGGCAGAGTGCAGAAACGACTCGACGTCCGGCAGTTCCGAGATGCGCAAGCGATGATCCGTCAAAATTTCGAGCATGTGAGGACGGCCGGCGAGCCGGTAGACGCGCTCGTGAAATTCCCAGTGGAGCGGAATCCAGGCTTTGGCCGGCACGTCGACATCGAGAGCCGCGAGCGCACGGCGCAACTCTGCAACGTCGTCATCGCCGATCTCCCGTATGACGTGGCCGATGAGCGCCGGCTCCAGCAAACGGCGAATTTCGAAAACTTCCTGCGCGCGCGACGCCGTCATCCCATTGACGACCGCGCCGCGGTTGGGGAAATAGGTGATCAGACCTTGCGCTTCGAGCAGCCTCAGCGCTTCACGAATTGGGCTGCGACTGTAGCCGTACTGTGCTGCGAGGTTTTCCTGATGCAGTTGCTCGCCGGCGCGAATGGTACCCTCGGCAATGTCGTCGCGCAGACGTGCCGCCAGCAACTCCGCAGTACTCTGCGCCCGCACGCTGTTCGCATCCACGTCTGCATGTATACATGCATACGCATGGCCTGTCAAGGGTCGTCGGCACCGCCGAAAGAGGTCGCCGCGGAATGAAAACGGCCCGGAACTCTCGTCCCGGACCGCTTCCCTGCTTTTCCTGTTGAGCGAGCTAGCGGGCCGCGGCCCGTTCCTCTTCGGTCCGGGACGCCGCATGCACAGCCGTCGAGACGATCATCATGATGATCGCGCCGATGAGCAGCGCTTCCCATGCTGGAATTTCGCCGGTGGTCTTAAAATTCGGTGCGATCAACACCGTCAGCCAGAATAGGATATAGTTCACGACGATTGAGAAGACGCCGTGCGTGATCCAATTGATCGGCAACGTGACGAGCCGCAGAATTGGCCCAATGATCGCGTTGACCAGCCCGAAGATGATCGCGGCGATGAGAGCGGTGACGACTCCCACGTCGTGATTGAATCCCGGAACGAACTTCGCAATCAGATAGAGCGCGATCGCGTTGATGACGAAGCGGATCAGCCAGTTCATCCATACCTCCGATACGAACCGTTGTTCGTGCTGCGCGATTTCGCTCGGGCGGCACTTTCAAGAACCGCCCCGCGAAACCGATCCTGGCCTACGGGTTTCGAAGGCAACCTCCGGCGCTCCCGCACCTCCGCCGCTTAGGGGGACGCGCCTCTGGGATCATCGAGGAACCGCGGTTTGACCAACTCGATCAACATGCTGATGCCTAGTGCGAAGGCGCCCGCCAAGATGAACAGCGCGAATTCCCGGAATGTGGCAAGATGCGGGTCTTTCCAGGCAACCATGACACCAGAGGCCTCTCCCGTGAGCTGCCGCGCCGTCGGCTCATCGCTGATTGATGTGCCTCCTTCAAAGCGCGCTTCCTCGATGGCGTCATCCAGGCGTACGACGTAATTCTCGATGGGCCGAAGTTGAGCGTCCGACGGAATGAACTGCGTGCCTCCTGTACCTTCGAGGAAACGGTAACCCGATAACACTTCCAAGCGATACGTCGAAAAATCATAGCGGCGCGCGCGCGCGTTCAGCGTACATTCTTGGCGAAACACCGCTGTTTCGACTTGCGCACTGAAGGCTCGAACCGTTCCTACCTGGGAGCCATCCATATCGACGGCATGCGGCACGCTGGCTCCAGTGAAGCGGCGTTCGATGAACGGTTGTAGCGTCCCGACGTACGGCCGGCACGCCACGATGCCATTGCTGATCACGAGTACCGATCCCAGGGCTTGCGGCGCGGCGAGACCGATCCGAAGCCGGCCCGCCCCAATCCCGATAAAGCGGAGCGAGACGCGCATCGGCGCATCGGTCCTGCGGCCCTCGCCATTGCGGTACGCTGCGACGACCAGGCGCGACGGCTCGCCGGGATACGGCAACGTGAGCGCCATCGCGCCTGAGACTGAAGAGACGATAACGAGCCAAGCTATCGCGCCCCAAGCAAAACGCCCGGCGTTACGCCGTTCCGGCCGTTTAGCGCTGTGCAGTTCCTCGGACCTCGACGTCGACCGCAACATAGCGGCCCAATTGGTCGAAGGCAATCACCGCCGTTCTTCCGGAACCTGCGGCGCGCAGCCGGCAGGACCCCTTCGGATCGACGAAGTCCACGGCGGCGACCTGCGGATCGACGCTGAGCCACCAAACATTCCCGCCATCGTTGTGGTCCTCCACGGTGAGATCCGCGGTATCGCCAGGATGATCGAGGGCAACGGCGTTGCGATCGACTGACAGCCCTTCCGCGCCATCCGGGTTCTTCCACCAGGGAGTCCCTGATGCGGCCGACACGCTGCCACCCAGTTGCCCAATCACGGAGCGCACCATCGCTTCGGCAGAGGACGACTGTAATTGAATGCCATGTTGTCGCGTGACGACGGCGACGGCAGCATCGCTGAGACTCAGACACGTGGAGGCGTCGCGTACGATGAAGTCGTTCTGCTCGCACCGCTGGCGATCGTAGATACGACAGCGCAAACACGTGACGACATCTTGGTCGCTGCTCGAGGTGACATAGCCTTTCTTCTCGCGAAAAACGACGCGTGCTTGAGCCGTCAAGACCGTAAAGCCACGAGGAGCGAAGTGCGGCTTCTCGGGAACGTCGAGTCGAATCGTTCCATTCGCAAGTTTCACGTGAACGCCACCGATGCCGCGACCAAACTGTTCGAATGTGACGCGAGACCGCTGTTCGATCTCGATCGACGAACCATCGGCAATCGTCACCTTCGCCGTTTGCCCTGTATCGGTCGCGACGACGGTCCCCGGGGAAATCTCGGCTCCCACGGTGCCGCCTTTTGAAGATGTAGAAGCGGTCTCGAGCGTTGCTCCGCGATGAACCGCTGAGAGGGTCGCGAGCGGCGGCTCGGCGCTGACCGCCGCGAATCGGACGAGACTCAGCGCGCTGCAGCCGCAGGCGAGCAGCGCCGCTGTACCGACCCTACGCTGGAGCGAGTTAGGCCGGGCCATTCTTCCTTGCAGCAGACCGAGGCACGGCTCTATTCTTCATTCCCGCTTGCGGATCTGTCGGATCGAAGTGCTTCTGCAGGCCTTGCCAGCAACGGTAATACTCATGCTGCAGTTGCGCGGATTCGAGCGCAAAGCGCGTCGGCCGGATGACGTAGCGGCTCTCGAACATGAACGCCATCGTGTCCGTGAGGTAGTCGGGTTTCGAGGTGTCGGCGGCACTGGCGCGCTCGAACGACTCGGCATCCGGACCGTGTCCACTCATGCAGTTGTGCAAGCTCGCGCCGCCCGGCGCAAAGCCCTCGGCCTTCGCATCATACGCGCCCTCGAGGAGCCCCATGAACTCCCCGGCGATATTGCGGTGAAACCACGGCGGCCTAAAGGTATGCTCCGCGACTAAGATGCGCGGCGGGAAGATCACGAAGTCGATCGCGTCTACGCCGGGAGTGTCGGTGGCTGCGTGCAGCACCAAGAAAATCGACGGATCCGGATGGTCGAAGCTGACCGACCCGATCGTGTTAAAGCGCCGCAAATCGTAGCGATACGGAGCATAGTTTCCGTGCCACGCAACCACATCGAGCGGTGAATGATCGATCGTTGCTTGCCAGAGATTTCCTTGAAACTTCGCGACCAGGCGGAAGTCGCCGGTGCGGTCCTCGTACGACGCGCAGGGTGTTTCGAAGTCGCGGGGATTGGCCAGCCCGTTGGAGCCGAGCGGCCCCAGATCCGGCAGCCTCAGCGGCGTTCCGTAGTTCTCACAGACGTAGCCGCGAGCCGCATCGTCCAGGAGCTCAATGCGGAAACGAACGCCGCGCGGGATCACGCCGATCTCGAGCGGCGCGACGTCGAGAACGCCAAGCTCGGTGGCAAGCCGCAAGCGACCCTGTTGCGGCACGATCAGCAGCTCGCCATCCGCATCGTACATGAACCGGGCCGTCATGGAACGATTCGCGGCATACAGATGAACGGCGCAGCCGTTCTGCAACGCCGGACCGCCATTGCCTCCCATGGTGACGAGGCCATCGACAAAATCCACGGGTTCGCTCGGAATCGGAAGGGGATCCCAGCGCAACTGATTCGGCGGCGCTTCCACGAGCGAAAAGTCGCTCACGATGCGGCCGTTGTCCATCCGCGCGAAGGGTTCGTGCATCGCCGCGGGTCGAATCCGGTACAGCCACGAGCGCCGATTGACGGCACGCGGTGCGGTAAATGCGGTCCCCGAAAGTTGCTCCGCATAGAGACCGTAGGGACAGCGCTGCGGAGAGTTTTGACCTACCGGAAGCGCGCCGGGCAGCGCTTCGGTCGCAAACTCGTTTCCGAAGCCCGACATCGTCGTGTACGTGATCTCGCTGATCGCCATCGTCGTTTTTCCTCGACGCTTCCTTCGGATGCAGTGCCGCGCCACCCCGTTCCTAGCCGTCGACGACGAACGCAGGCACTGCTTCGGGAAGGGGCAACGCCACGTCATCTGCGCGCGATGTGACTCGCCACGCCAGGATCAGGGCCAGCGCCAACATCGCCGCCGCCAAAAGGAAGGGCGCCCCCAGCAATTCGAGGCCGCGCCACGGCCCAGCAAATTCTGCGAACGTCAGCGTAAAGATTCCCGGACCGATCAGCATCGAGATTCCGCGCAGCGCGCCCATCGCACCCTGCAATTCACCTTGCTCCGTTCGCTCGACGCGCTTGGACATGAGCGACTGCACCGGTGAATTGTAGATAGACAGACTGATCACGATGATGCCGAGGACGATCACGTACCCGTTGGGCACGGCGAACAGCACATTCGCGAGCATGAAGGTGAACAGGCCGAACATCAGCGTGCGCCGCTCGCCGAAGCGCGCCACGGCAGGGCCGACGAGAAACGCCGCGGTGATCGACGAGCAAACCCCTACGAGCGCCAAAGACAATCCGATCGCACGCTCGTCCCAGGCAAATTGCGCAATGAGGTACAGTACCCACAAATTCGGTAGAGCCTCATGGGCGACCAGCGCGATGAAGGTGACCGCCGAGAGACCATAGAGTTCCCGATGTCGCCCAAGGAGCCGGAGCGAACCGAGCGGATTGGCGCGGCGCCATTCCAGTTTCGCCGTACGGTGCTCCTTCGGCAGTGACTCCGGTAACACGAAAACGCCGTAGAGCGTGTTCGCGACGCTCAGTGCAGCGGCGATCCAAAATGGGAGACGAGGATCGACGTTTCCGGCCAGGCCACCGATCGCAGGACCGATGACGAACCCGAGTCCGAAGGCGCTACTCAGCAGCCCGTACGACGCCGCTCTTCGCTCCGGCGTCGTCACGTCGGCGATGTACGCATAGGCCGCCGTTATGTTGGCGGTCGTCATCCCTGATAACACGCGGCCGGCGAAGAGCCACCACAGGTTCGGCGCCATCGCCATGATGGCAAAGTCGATCGCCGTCGCACCGCACGAAATGAGGATGACCGGACGCCGGCCGACGCGATCCGACAGCATCCCCAGCAGCGGCGAGCAGAGAAACTGCATGACCGCCCACACCGTCGTGAACAGTCCCGTGATCTCGGCTGCTGAAGAAAGGTTTCCGCCGAGAAAATTGGCGATGAGCTTCGGCAGTACGGGCGCGATGATGCCGAGCGCGATCATATCGATCGCGACGGTGATGAAAATGAAGGTTACGGCACCTTTGCGAGCTGCGGGCGCTTGAGGCAACATCGGCGTCACGATGCTCCAATGCACGTATCTTCGCCGAGGAACGGGAGCGTGCGGATCCACGCCTCCACCGCGCCCTCGACGCGTTTGCGCTCGTGTGTCGCACAAAGATCGAGTAAGAAACCGCGGTAACCGGCGAGGATCACCGTAGCGCGGCGTCGCGCCTCAGACGGCGAGCAGCCTTCACGGAGCGCAGGACGCTCCAAAAACCCGAGCCAGTTGTGGACCGCTCCAGGAAAAAATGCGGGAAAGCGCGCGGGCGACTGCAGTGCCAGCGCGTACACTTCGAAAAATAAACGAAAGAGCGGCAGCGCGCGCGGCGCACTGAGCACCCGCCATGCCTCTCGGCACACGTCTTGCGCAGAGGCCGAATCGTCGGAACGCAGCCGTTCGAACATGGTCCGTTGGCGGTCACCAGCGCGCCCCAGCAGTTCGACGATCATATTCTCCTTAGAAGCGAAGTGATAGAGAAGAATGGCCGGACTAACATCGAGCGCGTGCGCTAGCGGTCGCAGCGACAGATCGGCGATGCCGTTCTCGGAGACGTAATCTACCGCGCGATCGAGCAGGTCCAGGCGGTTCTCGCGGTCTGGACGACGCGGCATGCGCGCAGTCTAGCATACCCTGAACGAGCGTTCAAGATATGGCCGCGAGTACGCTCCCTTCACAGGTGCCGAAGCCGATACGGGCCGAGCCCTCTTTTTCGCACCAGGCGTGCAGCACGACGGTATCGCCATCCTCGAGGAAGGTGCGCGTCTCGCCATCGCCGAGCGAAAAGGGCTGCTTTCCGCCTTCCGTAAGCTCGAGCAACGAGCCGAGTTCGCCAGAGGTGGGACCGGATTGCGTTCCGGTACCGAAGAGGTCTCCGGGCCGCAGGTTGCAGCCGTTCATCGTGTGATGTGCGACCATTTGTGCAACGGTCCAGTACGTATGCCGGAAGCTGGTCCGAGCGAGCCGCACGGGTTCGCTTTTCTTTGCCCGCATCGTCTCGGTTTGCAAACGCGCTTCCAACTGGACGTCGAACGCGGCGCGTTCGCGAAGGCTCGGTGCATCGAGATACGGCAGCGGCTTGGCGCCTTCGTTCGGCCCCTCCCAGGGAACGCGAAACGGCTCCAGCGCCTCGAGCGTGACGATCCACGGCGATACGGTCGTGGCGAAACTTTTGGCGAGGAATGGTCCGAGCGGTTGATATTCCCAGGCCTGTACGTCCCGTGCGGACCAATCGTTGAGCAAGCCAAGGCCGAAGATGTGACGCTCGGCATCCTCCAGGGAAACGCGGCTGCCGATATCGTTTCCGACGCCGATCCACACGGCAACTTCCAGTTCGAAATCCAGTCGGCGCGTCGGCTGGACCACGGGCGACGCGGCTTCGGGCGGCATGGTTTGTCCGATGGGCCGCCGGAACGCGTATCCTGAAGGGCACAACGACGACGACCGACCGTGATAGGCGATCGGAACCCATGCATAGTTCGGCAGCAGCGGATTGTCCGGGCGGAAAAGTTTTCCGACGTTCGTTGCGTGATACACGGATGCATAGAAGTCGGTGTAGTCACCGCAACGCGCCGGCAACGCCATCTCGGCGTTGCGCTGCAAGACCAGGCAACGGCGCAACTCTGCTTCTTCTCGGGCGCCAGCGCGCAAGGTACGCGACAAGGCCAGGCGTAGCGCAGACCACGCCTGCGGGCCCAGCGCCATGAAGTCGTTCAGCCCCGGCGCGCAGCAACACTCGACGATGTCTTGAACATCGGACGGAAAAACGCCACGGTGCCACGCTGCCCCGAGGTCTAGGATCTCATCGCCGATTGCAACCCCGCCCCGAAACCGCTCACCACTTGCCCGGCGGCGAAATATCCCAAAAGGAAGATTTTGAATCGGAAAGTCGTGGCCAGGCGCGGCCGACGTCACCCAACTCCGTAGCTTCGGATCGTGCGTCTCGTTCATCGCTAGAAACGCGCGACTACGCCGAGCGCGGTCCCTCTGCGGCCTTTTCGGCTTGCCTGCGTGGAGACAACTCGGCGGCGACGTCGCGGTACAACGTACGCGCCGCTGTCGCGAGCAACTGATTGACCCGGAACAGCGCGTCCCCGGAAAACGTGACGGCTTGCCACGGAACGGCCTGATGCCGGTGCACGAGCGCGTACGTGTCGTTGCCGAGCGCGTAGACGGCAAACTCGTTCGACTCAGCCAGACACGGCGACGCTTCCAGCCGTGCACGCTCGACCTGCGGTAAGAGCTCCATGATGTGACCCGCCCGTCCGGGCGATTTATTCCTCCTTTTGCGCTTCGGCTTTGGCGCGCGTCTGCAGCTCCGCCACCACGCTGGAATCGGCCAGCGTCGTTGTGTCCCCCAAGGCACGCCCTTCGGAAATGTCGCGCAACAAGCGACGCATGATCTTGCCGCTGCGCGTCTTCGGTAACTCGTTCGTGAACGTGATGTACTTTGGGGCGGTGAAGCGTCCCAGTTTCGTCCCGACGTGTGCTCGCAATTCCTCGGCGAGCGCCTCGGAACCGAGCTCGGCGCCTTTGAGCAAGACGAAAGCCGAGATCGCCTGACCGGTCATCGCATCGGTTCGGCCAACCACCGCGGCCTCGGCGACAGCCTGGTGATCCACGAGGGCACTCTCGACCTCGGTCGTGGAAATGCGGTGTCCGCTGACGTTCATCACATCGTCGATGCGGCCCATGAACCAGTAATTGCCGTCGTCGTCGCGGCGGCAGCCGTCGCCGGCGAGGTACATGTGTGGGAATTTAGACCAGTAGGTCTGAACGTAGCGCTCGTCGTCGCCCCAGATTCCCCGCAGCATGGCGGGCCAAGGCTTGCGAATGACGATGTAGCCTCCGCCCCCGGGCGGCACGCTCGCGCCACGTTCATCGACGACGTCGGGATAGATGCCAGGAAATGGCTGGGTTGCACTGCCCGGAAGCGTCGTGGTGACGCCGGGAAGCGGCGTAATCATAATCATCCCGGTTTCCGTCTGCCACCAGGTGTCGACGATCGGGCAACGTCCACCGCCGATGACGTCGCGGTACCACATCCAGGCCTCTGGATTGATCGGTTCACCCACCGTTCCCAAAAGGCGCAGCGATGAAAGGTCGTGCCTGGCGGGAAACTCCGGCCCCCACTTCATGAACGTGCGAATTGCGGTGGGCGCGGTATACAGAATGCTGACCTTGTAGCGCTCCGCGATCGCCCAAAAGCGGTCCCGTTCTGGAAAGTCAGGCGTGCCCTCGTAGAGTATGCCTGTCGTTCCGTTGCACAGTGGCCCGTAGACGATGTACGAATGGCCCGTTACCCATCCGATATCCGCCGTGCACCAGTACACGTCGTCATCTTTGACGTCGAAGACGTACTTGTGGGTCGTCGCGACGCCTGTCAAATACCCAGCGGTCGTGTGTTTGATGCCCTTGGGCTTTGCCGTGGTCCCGCTCGTGTACAAGATGAAGAGCAGCTGTTCGGCCTCGAGCGCGGCCGGCTCACAGCTATCGGGTTGATCGCGGATCACGTCGTGCCACCACAGGTCACGGCCTTCATGCATCGACACCTCGTGCCCCGTGCGCCTGAAGACGATGCAATGGCGAACGTTCGGCGTGTGGCGCATGGCCGCATCGCAGTTATCCTTGAGCGGCACTTGCTTGCCGCGGCGCCAGCCGAAATCGGCCGTAATGATCAGCACGCAGCCTGCGTCGGTGACGCGGTCGACGATCGCATCTGGTGAAAAACCACCAAAGATGACGGAATGCGCCGCGCCGATGCGCTCGCACGCCAACATCGCGACCGGAAGCTCCGGAATCATCGGCATGTAAATCGCGACACGGTCGCCCGCTTTGATGCCCAGGCTGCGCAGCGCATTCGCAAACTGACAAACGTCGCGCAACAGGTCGGCGTAGGTTACGATGCGGCGGTCGCCGGGCTCACCTTCAAAGTAATAGGCAACCCGTGAGCCTTTCCCGGAGCGTACGTGACGGTCGAGACAGTTGACCGTGATGTTCAGACGGCCGTCGGCAAACCAGCGCGCGAACGGCTCTTGCCATTCGAGCACCCGCGTGAACGCTTTTTCCCATTCCAACTCGCGTGCGCGTGCCGCCCAAAATGCTTCGAAGTCTCGGTCGGCCTCCGGATACACCTGCGGTCCGACGTTGGCGTTGGCCGCGAACTCCGGTGGGGGCGGAAAGCGGCGCTCTTCGGTAAGCAGCGCCTCGATCGTTTCGGAACGGGCCTGGTCGGTTGCGCTCATGCAAAGGACCTCATCGGTCTGCGGTCTCCAGGAAGGGCGATGACTGCGGGACGCGGCCGTCCCTTACCTCTACAGCTTCGCTTTGCGTCGAGCCTAGTCGCTAGGCGACTACAGCTTCGCTTTGCGTCGAGCGTAGTCGCCTAGTCGGCGCTGCGCTTTGCGGAATGCATCGCGGACGGCACGGTCCGCCGTCTTGTGATCGACATCGAGTTCGAACGACTTCTCGGCGGCTTCAGCCTCACGGCCGAGGAGCGTTGAATGGAGAGTCGGCTCGTTGCTGATGACGAGTTCGTCGCCAGGGACGCCGAGGTCGATCCGGACGTGGAACGGGACACCGGAGCGGCGATGCCGATGCGCCAGTTCGATCAACACGCGGCAACTGACGATGCGTTCGAAGAAGCGCTCCAGTTTGGCAGCCTCCTCGTGAATGACGCGGTCCAGTGCCTCCGTTCGCCTGACTTTCCGGTACGTAACTTGCACGGGAAGGACCATGGAGGTCCCTTTCCCGCGTGCGCAGGCGAGTCACCTCGGAGCCTCCCTTGACCGCGCTTGGAAGCGGCGACTGGTGGGAACACTCCTAGACGAAATCCGTCACTTTGGAGTGGCCATGCGAACCATTCGCCGAACCACAGAAGTCGACTGTCCCTTTACCGCCGTGATGGAGCTGACGCAGCGCTGTGCGGAACGGCTCGTCGCGAGACGGCTCGCAGCCAAGGCACTCAGGGACCGCAGCGACCGAGCGCGCCGCAATACCGCGCTGTCGGTCGAGTTTCTGCCTCACAGCCGTCTGCCGTGCGCGCCTTTTCTGGTCCTGATTACGGCGCGGCCTTGGCATCGGGGCTGTCGGCTCCAGCTGGAAGCTTCCTATGCTCCCCCTCTTGGTTTCGCGGGCCCGTTATACGACCTCGTCATCGGTCGCAGGCTCGCGCACAGTGCCATCGATGGGCTTCTCCGGGAACTGCATGCGGCAGTCGAAGAATGCTGGCGGAATGAACGCGCCGCCTGGACTCCACCGCTTTCCTCTCCGGAACGTGACGGGCAGCTGACGCCGGCGTAGCCACACTTTTCGTGCCGCACATCGATCTGGTCGCGGCGTTGCCGCTCGCCGCTGCTGCCGGGCAAGAGGCGGTACGCAAAACGCTGGTTGCTATGGCGGACCGCTCGCGGGCGGGCGGCGTTTCCTTTAGCGCAGCGGCGACCTCGGGCAGCACGCCCGTCGCCAAGATTGAAGTGCCCGTCGTCCTGCACTACGACGATAGCAAGGAGGATGCGAACGGGGCACTCTCTCTGCAGATCGAAGCCCGAACGATGGAAGCGCTGTTCCCAAGGTTCGAGGGACAGATCGCCGTTGAACCGGCCGGATCCGCCGATTCTCAGCTCCATCTGCGGGGCCAATATCACGTGCCCTCTGGAGTCCTGGGGACGCTGGCAAACACTGCCACACTCGACACCGTGGCGAAGGAGAGCCTGCAGCGGTTCATCGAGGATCTTGCGCGCGAAACGCTTGCGACCGTTGCCGACGAAACCGAGATGCGTTTGCGCGACGTGCGGCGGGGCGTCTCCTAAGGGGTCACGACTTCAGGTGCCTTACGGCGAGACTCCACGAGCGTTGCGGCGAGGTGGAGGCTCTCGAACGTTCCTGCGTCGGTCCACCAGCCCCGGAGAATTTCGTACTCGAGCTCTTTGGTCGCGATGTACGCGTTGTTGACGTCGGTAATTTCGAACTCACCGCGACCCGACGGCTGCAAGCCGCGGATGATTTCGAAGACGCGCGGGTCGTACAGGTAGACGCCGGTCACCGCGTAGGGACTCGGCGGCACGCTCGGCTTTTCTTCGATGCGAACGATGCGCTCGCCGTCGAGAACGGCGACGCCGAACCGCTCGGGATCTCTGACGGCTTTCAGCAGGATTCGTGCTCCCGAGCGCTGGCGTTCGAACCGCTCCACGACCGGGCCGATGTCATCCTCGAGGATGTTGTCGCCAAGAATCACGCAAATGCGCTGGCCCTCGGCGAAGTGTTCGCATAGGCGCAACGCGTCGGCAATCCCGCCCTCGCCTTCCTGATATGTATAATAGATGTCCTTGAGCCCGAATTGTCGCCCGTTGCCGAGTAAGCGCAGAAAATCGCCCGCGGAGTTACCGCCCGTCACGATCATGATGTCTCGAATACCCGCGCGGCACAGCGCCTCCAGCGGATAGTAAATCATCGGTTTATCGTAGACCGGCAGCAGATGTTTGTTTGTGACGGTCGTCAAGGGACGGAGGCGCGTCCCAAGACCTCCGGCGAGGATGACGCCCTTCACGAGAGTCCTCGCCCGGCGTATTGGCGCGCGTAGTACGCCTGAAACGAGGCGGCTTTCAGCGGTCGCCACCACGCTTCGTTCTGCGCATACCACTGCACCGTTGCCGCCAGCCCCTCGTCGAGGGGCCGGCGCGGAGCCCATCCCAACGCGCGGGACTTCGCGCAGTCGAGCGCATATCGCCGGTCGTGACCTTCGCGATCGGTGACGTGGCGGACGTGACTTTCCCACGCACGCCCGCACAACGATACCAGTTGCTCGGTAATCGTGCGATTGGTGCGCGGATTGCCACCTCCGATGTTATACACTTCACCCGGGTCGCCGTGCTCGAGCACATGCAGAACGCCGCGCGTATGATCGTCGACGTGCAGCCAATCGCGCACGTTGTTGCCGTCGCCATACAGCGGGACAGGTTCATCGTCGATGAGATTGGTGATGAACAGCGGGATGAATTTTTCTGGATGCTGATGGGAGCCGTACGTGTTGGAACCGCGCGTAATCAGTACGGGCATGCCATAGGTGTGATGATACGCCAGCACTTGCAAATCGGCGCCCGCTTTGCTCGCGGCGTACGGGGAACGGGGCGCAAGCGTATCGCTTTCACGCGAAGCTCCGTCGCGCACGTCGCCGTAGACTTCATCGGTGGAGACCTGGAGGAAACGGGCGATCCCGTGGCTGCGCGCCGCCTCGAGGAGGACGTGCGTCCCTAAGATTTGGGTCCGCAAGAAGGCCTCGGGATCCAAAATGGAGCGGTCGACATGGGTCTCAGCCGCAAGGTTGACGACCGCATCGACACCTCCGGCGATCGTTGCCTCGACGGCATTTGCATCGCAGACGTTTCCGTGGACGAAGCGATAGTGCGCATTTCCTTCGACATCTCGGAGGTTGTCAGGATTGCCTGCGTACGTCAGCGCGTCGAGATTCGTGACGCGAACGCCGGGATACTCGCTCAGCAACAGTCTGATGAGATGCGAGCCGATGAAGCCGCAGCCACCGGTCACGAGAACATGGGAAAAGACGAACGGCACGCCGGTTGACTGTGACACCCGGAGCGTCCCACCTGCGGGCGCTTGGGCAAAGGCGCAATGGCTTCGGCGAACCAAATCCTTCCCTGATGAAGCGGCGTGCGTTCGTCGCATGGGCGACCGCAACGGTCACCGTTGGCTCACGTCCCCTGCTCGCAGCGGAGGGAGGCTGGTCCCAGCGAGCGCGGCTCCCCGTCGCACGCAGCGAAGTGGCGGTGGCCACGAACGGCCGCAACCTGTACGTGATCGGCGGCTTCGCAGCCGATAACGACCAGCGCATCGTACTCGCGTACGACGCAACGGCCGATCGCTGGCGGACCTCTGCGTCGTTGCCCGCTGGTCGCAACCATGCGGCTGCCGCGGCATACCGTGGCAAGCTCTATCTCTTCGGAGGCTTTTCGCAAGGCGGCGGAGCGACCGCGGAAACGTTTTCGTATGACCCCCGCAGCGACCGCTGGTCCGCGATTGCGCCTTTACCGTCTGCGCGCGGTGCGGCCGGCGCCGCCGTACTCATGGGACGCATTCACGTCGTGGGAGGCAACGCCGGCGGCAGCATCGCGCTGCATCACGCGTACGATCCTGAAACGAATCTGTGGACGACGCTCGCCGCGCTTCCCGTTCCGCGCGACCATGTAGCGATCGTCGTCGCAGATGACACGTTGTACGCGATCGGTGGACGAGTCGATACCTTCTCGCACAACGTCGATCGCACCGACGCCTACGATGCGGCGACGAATCGCTGGACCACTCGCGCGCCGATGCCAACCGCGCGCAGCGGCGTGGCGGGCGCACTCTATCGTGACCGCATCGTCGTTTGCGGTGGAGAGTCTCCGCGCCACGCGTTCGATACCGTGGAAGCCTACGACTTCAAGGCGAACAGCTGGAAGACGTTTCCATCGCTCCCTGCACCTCGCCACGGGACGGGTGCCGGCGTGATCGACGACGTCTTATACGTCCCGGCTGGGGGACCACGTCCGGGAGGGAGTCAATCCGACACGCTGTTCGCCTACGTTTGATGCAGGCAATACGGTCTTCGTCGCGTAGAGGCGGCGCGTGATTTTTCAGTCCCCACTCCTGCGCACCGTCGCATGCACCACCCTTGTGGTGGCCTTACTCGCCACGGCTTCGGTGGCACAACAATCGCCGAAGGATCTCGGTCTCGGAACGAAGCGGGGCATACAGCAGATGCAGAGTTCCGGTCAGGTCGGTACCGTGACGCTATTCCGCCGCGGCTCACACGTCTTCGTCGACATCCGCATGCACGGCGTGCCCGGCGGAAAAGTCGAGCGCGTCGGAATCTATCGGATTGCAGACTGCGACCATCCAATCGGGCAACCGGCGAGCTATCTGTTGCACGATCTCATCGACGCGCAAAGCGCGACGTCGATCGACGCTGCGCTGGCGACGCTGCTCTCCGGAAACTATTCGGTCGTGATCAGCAGCAGGGAGAAGCCGCAGCATACCTTTGCGTGTGGACATCTCTTCGGGTGAACCTCGACACCCGCGCTGATTCGAAGAACGTAGCCGCCGGTTTCGGCGGCACGATCGGCCGCACACCGCATATCGTTCTCCCAAAACTCTCTGCGGCGCTGGGACGAACCATCGTCGGAAAGGCAGAGTTTCTGAATCCCGGAGGCTCGGTGAAAGACCGCGCCGCGAAGGGGATCGTCGACGATGCCGAGCACCGCGGAGCCCTCGGCCCAGGCGGTACCATCGTCGAAGGAACCGCAGGGAACACGGGGATCGCGCTCGCGCTCATCGGCAACGCGAGAGGGTACCGCACCATCATCTGCGTCCCCGACGACCAGTCTCCAGAAAAGTACGAACTGCTGCGAACGTTTGGCGCCGACCTCCGTATCGTCCCCGCGGCGCCGTTCGCAAATCCGGAAAACTATTACCACGTTGCGCAGCGGATCGCCGCCCAGATACCGGGCGCCATCTGGGCCGACCAATTCAACAATATTGCGAACCGCCGCGCACACTACGAGACGACGGGGCCGGAAATCTGGGAAGCCCTCGGCGAACGGCTCACGGCATTCGTCGCCGCTTGCGGGACGGGCGGCACGCTCGCCGGCGCCGGTGCCGCGCTCAAGGAACGTGATCCGCGCGTTCGCGTCGTGCTGTGCGATCCGGAAGGTTCGTCGCTGTTTTGCTACGTCGAGGCCGGCACCCTCGACGCGCCGGGTGACTCGATCACGGAAGGAATCGGCATCAAACGGATCACGAAAAACTTCGAAGGCGCACCGGTCGACGACGCCTTGCGCATCGACGATCGTGCCATGGTGGAGATGGCCTACTGGTTACTGGGGGAAGAGGGATTGTTCGTCGGCGGGTCGGCCGCGCTCAACGTCGTCGGCGCGTCGCGACTGGCGCGAACGTTGCCGGAAGGCAGCACCGTCGTGACGATTCTCTGCGATGGAGGTGAGCGGTACCGGTCACGGCTTTGGAACGCAGAGTGGCTGCGTGAGAACGATCTCGTTCCTTCCGCATCGGGTCTCGCGTTTCTCTAACTGAAGGAAGGACCACGGTTCTGGGAGAGCCAGTAAGCGACAACGAACGAACGGTGATGCCTGAATCCATCGATCCAACGACGCCATCCGATGCCGCGTTCACGCGACGCGTGTTTGTCGGGATGGGTGCCGGAAGTGCCGCGCTCGTGAGCAACCCCGGACTTGCGGCACTCGCGGAGGATCAAGGGTTCGGCAAACCCCACCCACCGATCGTCGCGGAGAACGATCCGGAAATCGTGGTGACGCGCGAGGCGCTCGAGCACGGCGGCCGCCGGCTGGACGCATACGCTGCGCTTCCGAAGCGCGAGCCCGTGGGTAGCGTCGTCGTCATCTTGCATATTTGGGGAATTGACGCAAACATTCGCGACATCGTCCGCCGCTTCGCAAAGGAAGGCTACGTTACGATCGCACCGGATCTCTTTGCCGGCCTGGGAGCGCCGGATGGAGACAACACGACGGATTATGCGCCGTTTCGCGAAGTCGCTTCGAAGCTTTCTCGCGAGACGGTCGACGCCGATATCCGGGCCGCAGCAGACTGGGCACGCACTCCTCCGCCGGTGCTTCGGCTTCCAACGAGAACGCTGCGCGTCGCCATCACGGGCTTTTGCATGGGCGGCGCGATCGCGTTGCGACAAACCGTCGGAAACGCTGCCGGCTTTTCGGCAGCGTCCATTTGGTACGGTGCCGTGAAAGACGTCGATCCTACGAAGGTGCGTGTCCCGATCCTCGGCTCGTACGGTGGCCGCGACACCGGGATTCCGGCCGACGAGGTGCGCACGTTCTATGCCGCACTTCCGGTCCCGCACGATCTCAAGGTCTACGATGAAGCCGGGCATGCGTTCTTTGACGACACGCGGCCGTCATACGTTGCATCAGCGGCGTCGGATGCATGGCCGCGCACGTTAGGATGGTTCCGACGGTATTTGAGCGCATCGTAACGCCGATCGGGGTGTCGGTTTGACGGCCGCCAGTTCGACGATCCTTTTCTTCTTGATCGGAGCGCTGACGGGAGCCGTCCTCGCAGCGCTGTGGAACCGTGCTCGGCTTGCGCATTGGGAAACGCTGACAGGGGCACGCGCCGCTGAGGCTTCGCAGCTGCGTGAACAACTCGACGCGACGCGTGAAGAGGCTTCACGCGCCGTTGCACAGCGCGCAGCAGCGCAGGCGCGAGCCGACGAGCTGGAACGCGGCACTCGGCCGGCGCTTCTCCAAAGTTTCCGCGACGTCGCTACCGACGTGCTCGAACGCGACGTGCTCAGGCCAGTCGCGACAAACCTGGGGGAACTGCGCAGCGCAATCGACGCGCTGCGAGACAATGCGACGAAAGAAAAAAGCGCGCTCGCCGAGCGCATGGACGCGCTTGCAACCGTGAATCAGGAGCTCCGCGCGGCGGTGGCGGAGTCGCAGCTCGCGACAACCGAGTTGAAATCCGCACTGGCCAACACGTCGGTGCGTGCCACCTGGGGCGAATTCGCACTACGCCGCGTCATTGAACTGGCAGGAATGACCGAACACTGCGATTTCGAAATGCAGCGCACGTTCACGACCGAGGCGGGCGGCGCGCGGCCCGACGTCATCGTCCGTCTGGCCGGCGACCGCGCCGTTCCCATCGATGCCAAGACGCCCTATGCAGACTACATCGCGTCAACGAAGACGACCGACCCGCTCGAACAGCGTCGTCTCTTGCAGCAAGCCGCCCAGGCGCTGCGTCAGCGCGTGAAGGATCTGGCTGCGCGTCCCTACGATCGCATCGAAGGATACGCCGGCTTCGTCATCCTCTTCGTTCCGCTGGAGTCGTTCCTTAGTGCAGCCGTCGCAACGGATCAAACGCTCATCGACGATAGCGCACAGAAGCGCATTTATCTTGCTTCACCGACGCTGCTGCTTTGTTACCTGCAAGCGTTCGCACAAGGCTGGCAGCTGCAGCATCAAGCGGAAAATGCGGAACAAATCGCGCACGCCGGCCGACAGTTGTACGACTCCGTCAGTAACTTTGCCGCGAAACTGCAGACGCTCGGCGTCGACCTGGGGCGGGCCGTGGGCCGCTACAACGAGGCAGTCGGAACGTACATCTCGCGCCTCGCGCCGCGCGCGCGCCGCATCGCCGACCTGGCATCGCTCAAAGCGGCACTCCCGGAACCACGCGAAGTGGAAAGCGCTGCTGAGGCGCATCGCTTGGCTCCGATCGTCACGATGGATAGCCCGCAACTTCCGCTCGGAGGCGAGACGGTTGCGGCCGAGCTCGTCGAAGAACCGACGTCGGAAGAGGACGAAACGACGATGCACTGAACGGCGCTTGCGCCATCGGCCTCAAGACTTCTGCTGGAGTTTTTGCAGCGCTGCGAGCGTGTTAGCGACGTGCTTGTCTGGATCCAGTGCCGTGTACGCGTAGACGATCTTGCCGTCCGGCGCGATCACGTACGAGGTGCGATTGGCAAGCATTTTGGGCGTCGTCATCAGCACGGCGTCGTACGACTTCGCAATTTTCCCGTCAGCGTCGGCCGCGACCGGAAACTTGCTACGGCACTCCGAGACCGAAAAGCGGTTCAGCGTCGCGATGTCGTCCTCGGAAACGCCGATCACCGTCGCGCCGAGTTTCTTGTAGTCGTCCATGTGTTCGGCGAAGTCGTGCGCCTCTTTCGTGCAGCCCTTCGTAAATGCCGCGGGATAGAAGTACAGCACGACGGGTCCCTTTTTCAGCGTGTCTAAAAGGTTGAACGTAAAGACGTTCCCGCCGAGCGATGCCTTGGCGTCGAAGGGCGGTGCGGCCGTACCGGTCTTCAGTTCGGCCAGTGCCGGTACTGCGACGAGTGCGGAACAGAACAACAGGGCTGCGAGAAGACGAGGCATCGCGACTCTCCTTTGAATGGGGCGCCGTGCGGTTTCGCAGCGGTGCCGCACCGCTCCCGTTTGCCATGTCACCGGCGCGATGGCAACAAAAGGAGGCGTCCTTCCGAAGGGACGCCTCCCTTTTATTCGGTGTTTTTCGCGTGAGGGCGGAGCTGCTACCGATGTGCCTGGACGTCCACCAGCGGCAGGCGCGAACCTGCGGCGCCATACGGGTGCCCGACGAGCCGGTACGCGAACGGCGCGTTCGACTTGCCGCCGTGCGTCTCGCGAACTTCGAAGCCGCGGGCGGTCCGCGAGGCTACGTACAGTCCGGAGACGTCGGCCTCCGGCGTGAGCGTCACGATGTACGACGTGGCGGAGTCGATCGCGTTCAGCAGCGAACGGTCGAGCGGAACGAACGCTTCGCCGCCGCGCAGCGACGCTTCGCCGACATCCTCAATCGTGGGCACCGTCGTGCGTTGCGCATACGAAACGACGCGCTTGTGCGCGCACCCGGTGGAGCACTGACCAGCCGTGAAGATCTCTCCAGCGATGGTGACGTTGCCCGTGGCGGTCGCTTGAAACACAGCGTTGTTCTCGCCGTTGATGAACTCTGCGATCAGAGCCCCGGGCGCCGAGGAGTCGCGATACGCCGACAGTGCCAGGGAATTCTGATCGGCCGCCGCATTCAGTGCGGTGCCTCCACCGATCGCGGCGCCCTGAACGCCGCTCGTGCTATTGGTCGTCACGCCGAGCAAACCGCCGCCGGTGATCGGCAGGATGCCGAAGGACATGAACTTTCCGCCGATGCCGGTGACCCCTATACCGTTCGATGCAGTGTTCGTCCATTGCGCGCACGCGTTGAGGCCCGGCACCTTGCAGGTCTTGGTGCGCGACGATGGCGTGACCGTGTGAGCGCCAACGGCCGTGTGTGAAAGTCCGATCAAAGATCCCGCCATAACGGCGAGGGATGCGCCCGAAAGCGCCGAGGTGCGAAGGTTCATGTGATGACTCCTTATCGTCGAGTGTGCATGGCGCGGGCCCGTAGGCCGCGCGCAACATCGACACTCTAGCGACCGGAGCGTCCGGCCAGCGTCCCGAGCCTTACAAATCGCGCGCCGCGACATCGCTGCCCGTAGAAAGAGGCGGTGCGACGAAGTCTGTCCCCAGCCGCCGCGCGAAAAACTCCAGCAGTTGCTCAGGCGATAGAAACTCGTACCGGAGGCGCGTCGCTACGTGTTCCACGGTGGCGCGCCATGCGGCGTCCGAGCCGCGCCGCGACCATACGCGCACGATGTAGAGCGCATCCATGAAGTGATGCTATGAGGAGCCCGTCCGTTCACCGTCCGGCGTTGCGGTCGCTGCAAGCACCGGACGAACGAATGCGCTCGTCACCATCTCTGCGCGGCCTTCCTGGTCGAGTGATGAGAGGTACCCGTCGAGTGCTTCTCGCGCCGCTCTCAAAAGTGCTTTGGCGTCGGCGCGTCCCGCTGCCGAAGCCACCACGGCGCGCGCGTACGCCGGCACGAACGGAAGCGATTCCGGCGCGTATGTGTCGCTGAGCACACCAACCTCGGTGGCCACGGACAAGGCTTCTTCCAGCCGGCCTGCACGGCACAGCGTTATCCCGTACTCGGCAAGGTCCACCATCACTTGTGCCGGTGAACCGGAAGACCGCGCCAACGCGATGCCGTTCTTGCCGTGCGCAAGCGCCGCCTCGATGTCGCCTTGCTCCCGTTCGGCAACCGCGAGATTACCGAGCGCAACGCTTTGCAGCCACGCGCTGCCAGCCAACTGTGCCGCGTCAATCGCCTCGCGGGCGCAACGTGACGCCTCCGCGTAGCGACCGAGATGCAGCGCAACGTTTGCGCGGTTGGTCTTCGCCATCGTGGTGCCGAAATGATCGCCGACTTCAGCGAAGCGTTCATCCGCCTCCGCAAATAGGGCCCGGGCCTTGCTCAGGTGGCCGAACTTTGCACTGCCGGAACCCTCGTTGAGCGCCGTGACGGCGAGCCCTGTTAGATCTTCGAGTTCGCGGTACAACCGGCGAGCCCGGGCGTAATGAACCTGTGCCTCGCGCCAGCGGGCGCTATTCGCAAACGCGACCGCGAGCCGGGAATGGATGTACGCGATGCGGTCGCGGTTTTGCCCGTGCTGCAGAAGAATCTCACCCGCCCGGATCGCCTCGTCGTAATCGCGCCGACGAAGGGCAACCATGAACGCTGAGGCCTCCACCCGGCGCCTAAGGTCAACGTCATCCGCGTCGGCCGAGATCGCGCGCAGGCGCCGAACGAGAGCTTCGGCCTCCAAAATCGTGCCCGTCGTGACCTCGGTCTCCACCATGCGTGACAGCGCGTCGACTACACCCTGCACATCGCCCGCCGTCTCGAACAGCGCGAGCGCTGACTCGAAGTCGGCGCGGCCTCCCGCAGTATCGCCTTGATCGTAGAGCATGCGGCCGCGCTCGAAAAGTGCGTTCGCGCGTACGACCGTGTTGGCGCTCCTTTCGGAGAGGGCGCCGAGGGCGGCAACGGCTTCTTTCTTCGCGTCGGAATCCCCGAGGACGCGAGCAAGTCGAGCGCGTCGCGTCAGGAACGTGCCGGCGCGTGTTTCGTCCACCTCCTCCAGCATCTCGGCGGCCTGCAGCAAGAGATCTCCTTGCCGAGAGCGGTCTCCCTGGAGGTCGGCAACGCCCTCCGCTTCCAAGAGCAAATCGAAACGGAGCAATGCGTCCCGAGCGAGCGTTAGCCCGTGCGCAGCGAGCACGGCTGCTCGCTCGTATGCGGCTCGCATGCGAAACTGGCGCGCAGCCAAGAGCAGCAGCGGCGCGGCGCGCTCAAAATCGCCGCACGCATCGAAATGCGCAGCGGCATCCGCCGCAACGGCGTCGCCGAGCGACAAGAGAATGCCACCGATCCTGCGATGCAATCGGTCGCGTACGTTGGGTGGAAGCGCCTCGTACACGTGCGCCCGTATGAGATTGTGCGCGAAGGTAATACGAAATGCACCGCGGGCGCCGCTCTCGCGAATCAGCCGTCGCTCCAACAACTCATCGAGGGCCCGAAAGGCAGGAGCAGCATCGAACCCGGAGGCCGCGCGCACGACCTCCGGGTCGAAGGCTTCTCCGGCGACTGCCGCCACTTCCGCAAATGCACGCGCGTCCGCGCTGAGCCGGTCGATGCGCGAACTGATGACGTCCCCGAGAGCGCCGCCTGTGCCCTGCAGCGAAGCGCCCCTGCTCTCCGCCCAGTTCTGGACGACCTGTTGGAGCACGAGCGGGACGCCTTCGGAGAGCCTGAAAGCTTCCGACGCCAGCGTGGGCGCGGCTACGTTCGCAATGGCGACGTCGCGAAGGGACTCCTCGACGGAACTGCGCGCCAGCCGACTCAGCGGTACCAGATCGGCCGTACCGCTCGCCAATAATTCCCGTTGCCGGCGCGCCACGGCGTCCGCGGGACCAACCTCGTCGGAACGATACGTTACGACGATGAGCGCAGGAGAGTTCGCCAGGCGACGCGCCGAGAAGAGGAGAGCATCCAGCGTTCGTTCTTCGGCGTCGTGCATGTCTTCGCACACGACGACGAGTGGCGCACTCGCGAGCGATGCTGCAAACGCCGCGGCGATCGCGTCGAAAACGAGTCGTGGATCGTGCGTTTCTTCATCGGATATGGATGAGCCGAGGAGCGTGTCCACCAGAGCGCGCTGAACGTCGTCCAGTTCTCCGAGTGTCCCGCTCAGCGAAGAAAGCGCTTCGGCAAGGGGCTGATAGGGGCGCCGCTCGCCCCCGTGCGACGTCGTACCCGTTGCGATTCGCCATCGCCGCTGCGCCATCTCGCGCGCGAACTCCGAAACAAGGCGGCTCTTCCCGATTCCCGCCTCGCCACACACGAACACGACGCAGCCGCGGCCGCCCCGAGCGCGCTCCGCCGCATTGAGCAGCGTTTCCATTTCGCGTGAGCGTCCACTGAAGCGCAACTCCACCGTAGGCACCGCCTCTTGCGGCGGAAGGGACACCCCCAGAGCACGCAGTTCATCGCGCAGCGCGGCCGTCTCCGGCATCGGCGCAACCCCCATGTCGTCCGTAAGACGCTGGGCGAAGCGTTCGTAGAACGACAGCGCACCGGCGCGATCGCCGCTTCTCGCGCGCAACTCCATCAAGGCGCGAACCACGTCTTCGCGCCACGGGTCGACGGCGTGAATCAGCGATGCGAGCTCGAACGCGCGATCATCATCGCGTTCCGAACGGGCCTTGCGTAGCAACTCATCTGCCATCGTGACGTACATCGCCTGCAGCCGTTCGCGCTCTTCGACGATCGCTTCATCCAGATAGCCCTCGAGCAGCGGGCCGCCGTACAGCGACACCGCGCGTGCGAACTGGCCTTGCTTCCGTGCTGCTTCGAATGCCGCAACGTCGCATGCGATCAAGTCGTCGTTGAGCGCGACATGCAGTTTGTCAGTCACGAGAGGATCGACGCCGTCTGGGAAAGCGTTCCGCGCCGAGTGGATATGACGCCGCAAATTGGCAAGCGCTTCTGGCTCGGCATCGTCGGGCCACAGCGCGAAGGCAAGTGTGTCCCGCTTCATGGGTTCCGGCGCGTGCGCGGCGACGAGTGCAAGCATTGGCAGAACGCGATGCCGACAAACGAGCGCGAAGGGACGGTCGAACGCGAGGCAGCGTGGCACCCCGAACAGGCGCAACTGAACTGACGCGGCGTCTACGGCCGTGCTATAGGCCCATGAGGCGGGCGATGACGAGGCGTTGCACCTCGTTCGTCCCTTCACCGATTTCGTTGATCTTCTGATCGCGATACATCCGTGAAACGGGGTACTCTTCCATAAAGCCGTAGCCGCCGTGGATTTGCACGGCCTCGTTCACGACGCGCCGTGACACTTCGCCGGAGAAAAGCTTCGCTAGACTCGCCGCCATGACGTAATCGCGGCCGCTGTCCTTCTCCCACGCGGCCTTGAGCACCATGAGACGGGCGTGCTCGATTTCGCACAGCATATCGGCGAGTTTGAATTGAATAGCCTGAAACTTCGAGATCGGCTGACCGAATTGCACGCGGTCTTTGGCGTACTTCAGCGCTTCGTCGTACGCGCCCATCGCGAGGCCAACGGAGAGCGCGGCGACCGATATCCGTCCGCCGTCGAGAATGGTGAGGAACTGGCGGAAACCCGCGCCGCGCGGGCCGAGCAGGTTTTCCTCTGGGACCGCGGCGTTTTCGAAAGACAACTCGCGCGTATCCGAGGCGCGCCAGCCCATCTTCTTATACTTGCGGCTCCGTGCAAAGCCCGGCGCGTCCTGCGGCACGATGATGTTGCTGATCTCGTTCTTGCCGTCCGCGGTCTTGCCGGTGATGGCGGTGATCGTCGTCCCGCCGGTTATATCGGTCCCGCTGTTGGTGATGAACGCCTTCGTCCCGTTGATCACCCACGTACCGTCGCGTAGCTCAGCGCGCGTCCCCGTGTTCCCGGCGTCGCTGCCGGCCTGCGGCTCCGTCAGGCCAAAGCCCCAGAGCATTGTCCCTTGAGCGAGCGGAATGAGGTAACGCTCTTTCTGCTCTTTCGTCCCAAACAGGAAGAACGGCGTCGACCCGAGCGAGACGTGTGCGGCCAGGGTAATCGCCGTCGACGCGTCGGCGCGCGCGATCTCCATGACGGCGAGGGCGTATGAGACCGTATCGGCTCCCGCGCCGCCCCACTCTTCAGGAAACGGCAGTCCCATGAGACCGAGGTCCGCCATTTTTCGGACGAGTTCGTACGGGAACTCGGCGTTCGCGTCGTACTCCTCAGCACGCGGCGCGACTTCGTCGCGCGCGAACTCGCGGCACAAGGACATGATGGCCTTCTGTTCGTCCGTTAGCTCGAAGTCCATAAGCGAAGGTGTGGGCCCGCTCCCAGGCAAAACCCTCCTGCAATGCCATCACTCGCGCGTCCACGCGACCGTGATGCCTCTGCTTTGCGGGACCTAGCGGCTCGGTGATTTCGCTGCGCGGCGTTTCACTCACGTACCCTAACGGCACTGAGGCGCTCGACGGCATCGATCTCGACATCCAAAAAGGCAGCTTCGTCTTCCTCGTCGGTCACTCCGGAACGGGGAAATCGAGTCTTTTGCGACTTCTCTACCGCGAGTCCGTCCCGACGAGGGGAACCGTCGTCGTCGATGGAGTTCGCGTCGAACGCCTGCGCCGCTCACGCGTCCCGCAGCTGCGGCGAAGCGTCGGCGTCGTATTCCAAGATTTCAAACTTCTGCTCGACAAGACCGTCTGGGAGAACGTCGCCTTCGCGCTACAGGTGACGGGCGCGCGAACGCGCGACGTGATGCGTCAAGTCCCCAGAGTACTCGACCTCGTCGGGCTGCCTCACAAGAGCCGCATGTTCCCAAGCGAACTTTCCGGCGGAGAACAACAGCGTACCGCGATCGCTCGGGCGCTCGTACACAACCCGAAGATCTTGCTGTGCGACGAGCCGACGGGCAACCTCGATCCGTCCAACACGACGGAAATCATGGAGCTGCTGTTGCGCATCAATCTCAAAGGAACGACGGTCGTCGTGGCCACTCATAATCAGGCGGTCGTCGACCGAATGCGCCGCCGCGTCGTCCGTTTGGATGCCGGCCGCATCGTCGCGGACGAAGAACGCGGACTGTACTTCGGCAACGAGGCGCTGCGTGCGACCGGAACGACCGGCGCGCCGGCCCTCGGTCCCTCCGCCTTCGGGGTCGGACGTGGACTGGGGTAAAGTCCGCTTCTTTTGGGGTGAAGTATGGCGAAACTTCACCCGCAACGCCGCGATGCAGCTCACGGCGATCGGGACGGTCACGGTAACGGTCGTACTGCTCGGCGGTTTTCTCTACGTGCGCACGACGCTCGCAGCCGTCGGCGACGACATGCTTCACCGCATCGAGATTTCGGTATTCCTCAAGGACGGGACGACCGCGCAAGCCGCTCAAGCCTTGCGCTCACGCATCGCGCACGATCACCGCGTCGCGTCGGTGACCTTCATTTCAAAGGCGGAAGGCCTGCGCCAGATGCGTCAGCAGCTCAAAGGACAGATGGACACGTCGCTCCTCACCAGCAACCCGCTCCCTGACGCGCTCCGTGTGAAAGCGGGTCGCCCGGACGATGTTCCGGCGGTCGCCGCGCATATCGCGAAGCTGCCGGACGTTGCGACGGTATCGTACGCCCAGGACGCGGTGCAGCGCGCGCTGCGTGTGGGCGAAGTGCTTGCGCGGATTGGCCTTGGCGTCGTCGCGCTGCTCGTTTTCGTCGCCGCGATCATCATTTCGAACACCATCCGTCTCACCGTCTTCGCGCGCCGCCGCGAGATCGCGATCATGCAGCTCGTCGGCGCAACCAACACGTATATTCGCATGCCGTTCATCTGTGAGGGCATCATCGAGGGAGTGCTCGGTGCGCTCGTCGCGATCGGTCTGCTGGCGGCCGCCGAACATCAGCTGATTCCCAAGCTCATCACCGCCCTGCCATTCGTCCCGCTCAACGGCAACAGCGCGAACGAGGCGCTCTTGGCCCTGGAGCTCCTGGCGACCGGCGCGGCCGTAGGAGCCGTCGCCTCCTGGTTTTCCGTGGGACGTTACCTGCGCACGTGAGGAAGGCGGTCGCGGCGCTCGGCCTCGCGACGCTGTTGCTGCTGCCCCGTAGCGCGGCACTTGCGCAAGGCATCAGCTCGAAGATCCAAGCCGAACAGGCGAAGATTCGCACGACACACGACAAACTGACGCAGCGGCGGCACGCGCTCACGGTGGCTCGCGTGCGGGAATCCGATTTGCAGGGGCAACTCGCGGAGACGAATGCCGGCATCACGCGCGTCGGCGCAGCGCTCGACGATCTCACCGTGCAAGTCCATCAAAGCGAACGCAAACTGGCGCAGAATAAAGTGCAACTCGACGCCGCCGAAGCGACGCTGGCTCGGCATAACGACGCCTTGCGGCGGCGCATCGTCGATGCCTACGAGCACGGCGACATCGGGTACCTCAACGTTCTGTTGTCGGCCACGTCGTTCACGGAATTCGTCGAACGATGGGACGACATTGGCTATCTGATTGCGCAGACCCAGCGCACGGTTCGCGAACGGCGCGCTGCAGAACAGGCAGTCTCGAGCGCCCGCGTCGGGCTCGAAGCACAGCAAATTCGCCTGAACGATGACGTGGCCGCGCAGCAGCGCGTCCAGTCGCAATTATCCTCGTTGGCAGAACAGCGTCGCAGCCTGCTCGCTGCCGCACGTGTCCAGCGCCAAGCCGTTGCCGGCGAAGTCGCGCAACTCGAAGATCTCTCCGCTGCCGAAGAAGGCTCGCTCGAAAGCCTCATTCGCGAACGGCAGCGCGAAGAGGAAGAACGCCGACGTGCCTTAGCCGAGGCCGCCCGCCGAGCCGCACTGCTTGCCGGGAAACCGGCGCCACCCGAGACTGCGGCAGGACCGGGCGCCTTTTCATGGCCTGTCTCGGGACCCATTACCTCGCCTTTCGGCCTGCGCCCCAATCCGTTCGGGGGAGGGGTCGAGACGCACCCCGGAATCGATATCGGCGCGCCGAGCGGTGCGACGATCTCGGCCGCTGCGGCCGGCCGCGTGATTTTCGCCGGTTGGTACGGCGGTTATGGGAACGCCATCATTCTCGACCACGGCGGCAGTATGTCGACCTTGTACGGCCACTGCTCCGCCGTTTTTGTTTCCGTTGGCCAAGACGTCCAGCGGGGACAGGCGATCGGGGCGGTCGGAATGACGGGGCGGGCGACTGGGCCGCACCTGCATTTCGAGATCCGCGTGAATGGCGTCCCGGTCGATCCGACGACACGCTTGCGCTGAGGCGTGCGCCAACACGGCATGCCGCCGCGCTCGCTTGGCGACAGAGTGCAAACACGGCTACCGTACCCTGCGTTAGGCGGGTAGAAGCCATCACAGGGCGCTCGCCGCACCTGACCGAACCACCCGGGTTCTTTCGGGGAATCAAGCCTGCGGGTTGACCCTTCACCCTTTCAAGAAGAAACGACACGGTTTTGCCAGCAGCTTTTCGCGCCCTCATCGCCGCCCTCGTCGTCGCACTCGCCTCGTTGGGCGGCGCGTTGTATCTCGGACATGAACGCACGATTCAGGGCATCGGCTTGTTCGACGGCCAAGGAGGGCTGGCAACGCTCGACTTGCAGTCGCTCTTGGATCGCACGCGCAACAGCGACGAGGCGCTGCTCTCAACGGCCTTCCGCAAGGTCGAGGAAACGTACTACAAGCCGGTCACCGCGCAGCTCTTGATGGACGGAGAGCAACGCGAGCTTATTGCAACCTTAAAACGGCATCAAGTGCACAGTCCTCGCATCCCAGCGGCGGTTGCCAATGGCAACCAGCGCCACGATATCGCGCTCCTCTCGCGCAACCTCGACATCGCTGAGTCGTCGTACCGCGGCGTCGTCGGTGATGCTGAGTTGACGCAAGCCGCGATCCGCGGAATGCTGAACGCACTCGGCGATCCCTACACGACCTACCTTTCACCGGCTGAGATTTCGAGCCTGGAGGAGTCCTTACGCGGCGGCGACTTCGGCGGGATCGGTGTCTACATCGTGCAGGACCCACGGACGAAGCGCGTCATCGTCGACCCGATCGAAGGAACGCCCGCGTATCGCGCCGGCATTAAGCCTGGCGATACGATCCTCGCCGTCAACGGTCAGGCGGTTCGTGGGATGCAACTGGACGACGTCGAGCACGCGATCCGCGGAAAAGTCGGCACCATCGTGACGCTCCTCGTACTATCGCATACGGGCGGGGGTGCCCATTCGGTGGTGGTGACGCGCGAGCAGATCATCGTTCCGTCGGTCCATGCCAAGATGGAGAACGGCTTCGATTACGTGCGCCTCGCAGATTTTGGGAGCACTTCGTACGACGAAGTACGCCGCGCGCTCGCTTCCGGCAAAGAGCAGCACGCTCGTGGCTACATTTTGGATCTGCGCAACAATGGGGGTGGTCTGCTCGACGCCGCGGTCCAAATTTCGAGCTTGTTCGTACCGCAAGGGGCGATCGTCTCCACGATCGATCGCAATAACGTGCGTGAGACGAAGAGCGCGACGCACGATGCCATGGACGTGGGTCCGCTCGTCATTCTCGTGAACCGGTATACCGCCAGCGCGTCCGAGATCACCGCCGGTGCAATCCAGGATTACCGCGTCGGAACGCTCGTCGGCACGAAAACGTTTGGTAAAGGCGTCGTGCAGAGCATCTACAACATGTCCGACGGTGGTGCGCTCAAAATCACGACGGCGCGTTACCTGACTCCGCTAGGACGGGACATCCAACACCGCGGAATCGAGCCGGATCTCGTCGTCAACCAGTCGCCTGACCCCAGCATCATCGACAGCCCCAAGGACCTACAACTTGCAGCGGCCCAAGCCTATCTGCGCCGCATTGCCCACAGGTAAAAAACCACTAGCATGAAACGCCTGCTCCCCGTCGCCCTCGTCTGTGCACTCCTGCTCGCAACGTCGCGAACGCCCTTCGCTACAGCCGGTCCGCTTTCGTCCGTAGAAAGTGATGAGTTGCAGATGAGCTATTCGCTGCTCTCGTCCGAGTTCTATAAGAAGATCGATCCGCAGACGCTTCTCAACGGTGCGCACACGCGGCTCGTTACATTCCTGCAGCGCAACGGTATCGCGTCGCCGTCCGTACCGAGTCCGCATGCGCAAAGCGACCAGCTCGGGGATGCACGGGAACTCGACCGCGAGGTTGCCGCCGTTGCCTCACAATATGGCGGCCGGTTCGGATCGCGCCAACTCACGTACGAAGCGATCACCGGACTGATGGCGTCGGTCAACGATAAGTACACGGTCTTCCTCACGCCTAGAGAGTACGCCGCGCTCAACGAAGGGCTCGATGGCGGGAACTTTAGCGGCGTCGGAATCGCGATCCGCGTGGACGACGACACGAAGCTGCTTCGCGTCACCGATATCATCCCAGGCGGTCCAGCTGAGCGCGCGGGCCTGCAACCGGGTGACATTATCCTGACCGTCGATGGAAAGGCGACGAAGGGCCTGACGAGCGACGAAGACGCGAAGATGCTGCGCGGTCGCGAGGGAACGATGGTGCGACTCGTGCTGCAGCGCAACGGCGCGACGCTTCCTTCGCCTGTGGCGGTTACGCGCGCAGTGATTCATCAGCCCAGCGTTTACGCGCGGCTGTTGCGCGGAGGGATCGGCTACGCGCGGCTCACCGTGTTCGGAGCGAACACGGCGCAGGAACTCAGCGCGGCACTCGACCGCCTCGACGCGCAAGGCGCCAAGGCATACGTGCTCGATTTGCGCGACAACGGTGGTGGCTATTTGAACGCCGCGATCGACGTCAGTTCGAAATTCGTCCCGTCCGGCCCAATCGTCTCGGTGGAGGCGCGGGGAGGCAGCAACACACAGTACGATGCCGAGAATACCGCGGTCCCGCCAAAACCGCTCGCCGTCTTGGTCAACGGCTACACCGCCTCAGCGTCGGAGATCACGTCGGGCGCTATTCAAGATAACGGCGTCGGCGAGCTCATCGGAACGCGCACCTATGGCAAAGGCGTGGTGCAGACGATTCACCCGCTGCCGGATGGTTCAGCGGTGAAAATCACCAGCGCGCGTTATCTCACACCGCGCGGCCGGGATATCAATACGGTCGGCATCGAGCCAGACATCAAGGCGCCGGACCCAGCAAAGAACGCACGCTTCGGCGAACTTCCTTCGGACACGCAATTGCAAGCTGCAGTCACGTATCTCCAAGGAAAGCTCGCCCAAGCCGGCTCGTAATTCCCCGTAAACGCAACAATGAGGGCGCCCAGTCGGGCGCCCTTTTGTTTGCGGCGTCTCGCTGTCGGCTACGACGACTTCTTGCGGCTTGGGCTTTTCTTTGCCGTGGACTTTTTCTTTGCCGGTGCCTTTGCGGTGGAGGAAGCCTTCGTACGCGACGTTTTCGCTGGCGGTTCGCTCGAAGCCGTGGCGGCCTCGCGCGTCCGCTTCGGCGTTACAGCAGCGTCGGCAGCGTCCGTCCGGCGGCTCGCCACCTTGCGGGTGCGGGCCTTCGGCCGCGGCTCGGGCGGTGCCGGAGACGCCTGCGGCACGTCCTGAGCCGCCGCGGTCTTTCGTCCTCGGCGTGGTGGTGACGATGTCTCGGCGGTCGACGGTAACGCCGCGATTGGCGTCGACTCCAGCTGTCGAGGCGCTTGGGGTTGCGTTCTTCGGCGGCTTGTCGGACGTGCTGCCTTGGGCTTCTCCTCAGCGACTTTCAAACTGGGAGGCGGTGGCTCAACGGCGACCGGACCGGCCGGTTGCGGCTTCGCAATCGCCCGCGATGGTTCCGGAGGAGCGCTGGCCCCCGTCGCCTCGGCGCTTCCGCCAACGTTGACGCGGAAGATGTGACGATCGGGTGTCGTTTGCGCGCCGATTCCACCGGCCTGAGACGTTTCGGCAGCTCCGACCTGGACGAATCCTTCGCTGCGGCCGCGACGGCGACGACGCCGGCGACGGCGACGGCCTCCGCCCTCCTCGCGCGGCGCTGGTCCGCTCGTAGGAGGTATTGCTTCGGCCTGAGCCGGGCCCAGTCGATCCATTTCGCTCGTCTGCAGCTCGGCGCTTCGTGCTGGAATCCCGGCGAGCGTCATGGCTTCACCGGACTCGATTCCCGCGACGGAGACTCCGGGCCGACGCCGGCGACGGCGACGACGGCGGCGGCGAACTTCTGAGCCCTCGCCGCTTTCTTGTGCTCCATTTCCAAAATACGACGCCGACGCGGCGCTCGAAGGAACGACGGTGAGCGGAGGAGACGCCGGCGCCGCTGCGGCGGCTTCCTGTTCGGCTTCCACCGAGGTGGAGATGCCGATCGCGACCGTCCGGCCTCCCAAGCTGTGGGCGGCCTCCTCGGCGAGTTCCCGCAGCTCTGCGGCTTGCTCGGCTGCCGTAAGCGGTTTACGCCGCCCGCGACCTCCACGCCGCCGTCGCCGTCGGCCTTCCCCGGCTTGAGCAACGGCAACCCGCGGCTCAGCGAGGATGTTGCCTTCATCGTCAACGTCGACGATCTTGATCCGCAACCGTTGCCCAGCGGCTGACGCCGCGTCTTTCACCTCGACGAGGCGGTTCCCGACCACCGCGACTGCCGAGGTCGGATCCGGTAACTTCGCGTGCAGAAGATCGACGTCGATCTCGTCCCCGACTCGAACCGCGTCGCCTCTCCGTGCTGCTGCAGTTGCTCCGTCCGCGACGCTGACAGAGCTCCTCTCGGGATGCATCGCGGGATCGACCATCACGTTTACGCGCGTACCGAGTTCCCGTTCCAGCTTCGCCATCTCGTCCTCGTACCAATACTCGAGCTGCGCGCCAACGGTCGGTGCAACGTGCACCTCGATAGGCGTCCGCTCACGGCCGTCTCCGGCACGGCCATTCGGGTGAATGTGGGTATGCGCGAAATGACGCAGTTTCCGGAACGCGTCGATTGCTACCGTTTCGGGAGAAAGGACTTTCCCCAAACCCTCGCAGGTGGGACACTCGCCGCGCAGCTGGGATGCGAGGTCCTTGCCGATCCGTTTGCGCGTAAATTCGAGCAACCCCAGCGCGGAGAACGACTGAATCGTGGTGCGCGTGCGGTCTCTGCGTAACCCGCCCTCCAGCGTCGCGATCACCTTGTTGCGTGACGCCTCGCTGCTCATGTCGATGAAATCGCAGACGATGATGCCGCCGATGTCCCGCAGGCGCACTTGGCGCGCAATCTCCGCGGCGGCTTCGACGTTCGTCCGCACGATCGTCTCGTCGAGGTTTTTTCCGCTCGTCGACTTGCCGCTGTTGACGTCGATGACCGTCAGCGCCTCCGTCGTTTCGATGACGATGGAGCCGCCTGAGGGGAGGTTCATCTTCGGTCGCAGCAGCTTCTCGAGCTCACTGTCGATTTTGAAGTCTGCGAACAGAGAACGGCCGCCGTTGTAGTGCTCGATGCGATCGACGTACTGCGGTCCGTACAACCGCATGAAATCGCGGACTTTCTCGAACTCTTCGGCGTCGTCGATGAGGACGCGGTCGACGTCCGGCGTGATGAAGTCCCGCGCCGCCTTATAGACCAAGTTCATATCGCGATGAATCAAGGCAGGAGCGGTCGAGCGCTTGTAGGTCTCGAGGATGCCATGCCACATCCTGATCAGCACGCCCAGATCGGCGATGAGCTCGGCCTGGCTCACGTTCGCGGCCGCGGTCCGGACGATCGTCGCCATCCCTTCGGGACGAATCGCCTTCATGATGGTTTTGAGCCGGTTGCGTTCTTCGGGACTTTCGATCTTGCGAGAGACGCCGCTGAACTTGCCGTTCGGCATGAGGATGAGGTAGCGGCCGGGGAGCGAGACGTTCGTCGAGACTCGCGCCCCTTTGAGTCCGCGTGGTTCTTTGACGATCTGCACCAAGACGTCGTCACCGCGGCTGACCTTTTCGCTAATCGTCCAGCCCGAGCGGCCTTGTGTGATTTCGACCTCGCCGATGTTGAGCGGCGTGCGGTTGATGTCGTCGACGTACAGGAACGCATTGCGCCCCAGACCGATATCGACGAAGCTGGCCCCCAGGGCTGCCAGGACGTTCTGGACCTTGCCCTTGTAGATCGAACCGATGACTTTTTCTTCGCGCTCGAAGTAAATTTCGGCGAGCGCGCCGTCCTCCAAAACTGCGACCCGGTTTTCCCAGGGATCGCTCGATATGAGGATATCAGTTGCCAATAGTTGCCTCTCTGTACAGGGGCTGCCATGGAACGCGCCGCCGCACTACGTTCTGCACACCTGTCGTTGTGCGCCGGGCGGAGGCCGCGCCTCTCATCTCGCTCCCTCGATTGCCGAACGTAGCGGCCGCTCGAGCGCCCGAACGAGCACTACAAAGCCGCAAAAATCTTCAGTTCGGATGGGTGCCGGTTCAGGGCGGATGGCAAAGGGTCCTCGTTCACCGGGGCGGCCCGTCACATCAGAACTCGAATTTGTCACGCTGGAGATCGATGTTCAGCAGAATCCCTACCGCCGCGAAGTCCGTCAAAATGGCGGAGCCGCCGTACGAAAGGAAGGGCAGCGGGATGCCGGTGATCGGCATGATGCCGATCGTCATTCCGATGTTGACCACGATGTGAAATCCCAGCATCGCGACGAGTCCGGCCGCTAACAGAAATCCAAAGCGGTCCCTCGCGACGACGATCGCCCGCGAGCCGGCCGCTAACAGGCAGGCGTACGCGAGGACGAGGGAGATGGATCCAATGTACCCCAGCTCTTCGCCAACGACGGTAAAGATGAAGTCACGCGAATGTTCCGGTACGAAGTTGAGCTGCGTCTGCGTGCCGTGGTACAGCCCTTTACCGAAAAGCTCGCCGCTGCCGACGGCGATCTTCGACTGGCGCAGGTTCCAACCGATCCCCTGCGGATCGTCGTTCGGATGCAGAAAGACGAGCAACCGGTTCCGCTGAAAGGGTTTCAGAACATATTTCGTCCCGACGACGAAGGCGCCGACGGCGACCGCTGCCGCGGCATACGCACCGAACAGCCACGTGCGCGAAACTCCAAAGAACAGCTGCACCGTAAGGATCGCAAAGATCACGAGCGCCGTGCCGATATCGGGTTGCTTCAACACCAGAAGGGCAGGGACCGCGACCGCGGCGATCGCCAGCACCATCTCCCTCGCGCCCACGGCCGCAGAACGCGAAAGCATCGCGGCGACGACGATGGCGAGGATGAGTTTCGCTGGTTCGGAAGGCTGGAAGGTTCCCAGCGGTCCGAGTGAGATCCAGCGTTGCGCGCCGAGCGCGCTGTGGCCGCCGCGCATGACGATGGTCAAGAGAACGAAATTCACGACGTAGAGCCGCGTTGCCCAACGTTGCCAGCGGTGATAGTCGATCGCCGCAAACAGTCCCATCACCACGATGCCGACAGCGCCATAAGCGATTTGTCGCTTCCACTCCATCGCCGCGGTGGGGTCGCGCAGGTCGGCGGAGTGGATGAGCACGATCCCGGCGGCCGAGACGGCAATCGTCAACAGCGCCAGCAGCCAATTGAAGGAACGGTACCACGGTCGCTCGAGCACGCACAGACGTCTTCTGCGCCGGGGGCCCGTCCGCTAGTGCGTGAACGTTACGACGAAGCGAGCGATGGCGGCGGCTCCGTCGTTGACGGGGGAACGCTCGGGGAAGCAAGCGGCTCTTCCGTTTTGCGCCGCCGGCGACGCCGTCGTTGTTTCCTCGATCGCGACATCGCGGCGGTCTGCGTACTACCGAGACCGTTCATGCCGTCAGTCTCTGAGAGCAGCGCGTCGACCCGCTCGGCAGCCTGCGTTTCAGCCTTCGGCGACTCTTCGACCTTGTCGGCAACGTGCGGCGGGATTTCCGGCTCGAGGACCGGCGCCTCGCTTCGTCCGTTTTTAACGGAAAGGATCGGCACGTTCGCCAGCATCGCCACCTCGTGTTCGCGCTGCTCGAACGTCACGTCGACATGTTCCGTGTCGACTTCCACGTAGCGCGAGATGACGTCCAGCAAATCCGTCTTCAGCGACTCGACGATATCCGGGGCGAGTGCGAGATGGTCGGAGAGAAGCACGAGGCGAAGCCGTTCCTTTGCCTTCGCTCCGGACGGTTCGCCGCGAAACAGACGAGCGAAAAACTCGAACATCAGCGTCGTCCTCGAAACAACGCGCCGATCTTGGCGAGCACGCCTTCTTGCGGCAGTGCGGTGGGTGCTGGAACGTCGTCGCCGGCGACGCGCGCGGCGATGGCGCGAAAGGCGGCGCCGGTTTTCGTGGCGTCGTCAAGCGCGACCGGTTCGCCGCGGTTCGCCGCGATGATAATTGCTGGTTCATCCACGACCACGCCGAGGAGTGGAAGACGCAAGATGCCGTTCACATCGTCCACCGACAGCATTTTGCCCTTACGCACCATCTCGGGCCGCACGCGGTTCACGATCAACTGCGGGCGCATGAAGGACGGCAGCAGGCCGACCACGCGGTCGGCATCGCGCACCGACGATACCTCGGGCATGCACACGATGATCGCTTCGTCGGCGCCCGCGACGGCATTCTTAAAACCCAGCTCGATCCCGGCGGGACTATCGATGAGCACGTAGTCGAAGCGCTCTCGCAACCGCTCGATGAGCGCCACCATGCGGTCGGTCGCGACGTCCTCTTTTTCGCGCGCCTGCGCCGCGGCGAGCAGGAAAAGCGTGTCGCTGCGTTTGTCTCGAACGAGCGCGTCGTCGAGGGAGGCCCCCTCTTCGAGAACGTCGAGCAGGTGGAAGCGCACGCGCGCTTCGAGCCCCAGAACGATGTCGAGATTGCGCAAACCCACGTCGGCATCGACCATGACGACCCTTGCACCACGCGCGGCGAGCGCGGCGCCAAGATTCGCCGTCGTCGTCGTCTTGCCGACACCGCCTTTCCCCGAAGTAATGACGATCGATCGTCCTCGCGTCTGTGCGACGGGAGGGGCAGCAGGAAGTTCGCGTGCCAACTCGCTCATCGTTTCCCTAGCTCGCTTTGAATGCGGCAAGAAGGCGCCCGAAAAACGTCGGTTCTTCGAGGCGCGTAAAGGGCACCACGTCACCCTGCAGGCGACGTGCGATTTTATCGTAGATGGACGCGAGGCGGGACGTCTCGTTAAACATCACCGGCTCGCCACGGTTCGTCGTATCGATGATCTCTTCGTCGTCCGGAACCGTTCCGAGCAACTCGGACGACAGAATCTCGCAGACATCGTCGATGGAAAGCATCTCCCCGGTCCGAACCATTTCTGGACGAATGCGGTTGATGATGAGCCGCACCGGCAACTCCCGCGCGATCAGCTTGCCGATGACCCGGTCAGCGTCGCGAATGCTGCTGACCTCCGGCGTGGTCACGATAATCGCTTCCGACGCTCCGGCAACGGCGTTACGAAAGCCGTGTTCGATCCCGGCAGGCGAATCGATCAAGACGTAATCGGCGCTTTGCGCGAGCTCGTCGACGAGACGCGCCATCTGCTCCTCGCTCACCGCCTCTTTGTCGCGCGTCTGCGCAGCCGGGAGGATCGCTAAGCGCTCGAAGCGCTTGTCGCGAATCAGCGCTTGCCGGAGCTGACAGCGGCCCTCGATGACCTCCACGAGATCGAAGACGATGCGTTTTTCGACGCCGAGGACTAAGTCGAGGTTGCGCAGACCGATGTCGGCATCGACCAAAACGACGCGTTCCCCGCGCCGCGCAAGCGCGGCGCCCAGATTGGCCGTCGTGGTCGTCTTGCCGACACCGCCCTTGCCGGAGGTGACGACGATCTTTCGCGGGTTCACGGTCTGGCGCCCGATACAGGGACGATCACGATGCGCTCTCCTTCAATGCGTGCTTCCTCCGGCTCGCCTCGACGATCTCCGTCACCCGCAGCGATGCACGTCGCTATGCGCAACTGCGTCGGTGAGAGCTTGAGGGCGGCGACGCGCGCGGCCCTATCACCCTGAGCGCCCGCATGTGCTGTGCCTCTGAGCGTCCCGAAGACGACGATATCACCGCTCGCGACGAGTTCAGCTCCCGGATTGACGTCGCCAACCACCACGATGTTGCCGACCTGTTGAAGAGATTGTCCACCCCGAACAGTCCCGCGGTAATAACGGGTTGCGACCGCGTCGACGATTGAGGAGGCCGGCCGTGCGGCGACGGCAGTCAAGTTGGCGGCTGCGACGCGTAACGGGCGGCGAACCCGCCGCGCAGCCAAATCGGCGCGGGCACCCGCAAAGTCGGCCTCGAGCGAGCGGGCCGCGTCGGTGAGCACAGCACTCGAGCGCGATGCGCGCCGGCGGCCGAGATCGGTAACGGCTCGGGGAGACTCGCGCTGTCGCAGACCAAGATAGGCGAGCCCGTTCGCCTCCGCTACGGTCGCGACGTCGACGGCACCGTACACTCCGCGTAGCTCGATCCCAAATTGATTCGTCAGCGAGACGAGGTCACGCAGGAGCTCGTTCGATGGAACCAGCTCCGCAAAGCTCGCCGTCGCCACGCTACCCCGATAGAACTCGGGCCGCTCGCCCAGGCGCCGTTGAAAGAGGGCGAGCGCGGCAGCACCATCGTCGGAAAAGACGAATTCGAGCCCTTGGGAAGTCCCCCGCAGCATCACGCCTTCCTGCGGCGGTTGCCATGAGGGGCCCTGTGCTCTCCACATGCCATTCGCAACAAACGCGCGTTACCCACAGTTTTATCCATAAGGGCTTTAACCCGAACGGTTAGCCCCGGGGCGCCGCCAGAAAAGCACGTACCGCGGCGGCGTCGAAGCCTTGTGTGCGTATCCGCTCTGAGGGACCACCATGAATATCCGCCGCTTCCTCCCCATCACCACCATCGTGGCGCTCCTCGCTGCCAACATCCCGACGCCGGCGCGAGCGATGTCCACCGCAACCGAGATTCAGATCGGCAAACAAGACGATCAGCAGATCTTAGACTCGTATACCATCATCAAAGATCCGCTTCAAAACCAATGGGTCAACGAAATTTCATCTAAACTGTGGGCCCAAGTCGCGCGCAAGGACGTTCCCTATAACATCAAGATTTTGGACGTTCCGGACGTCAACTCGTTCACGACGATCGGCGGATACATCTATATCAACGAAGGCGCGCTCGACTTCGTCCAATCGGATGACGAGCTGGCGGGCATCATCGGTCACGAAACGGGTCACAACGAGCGGCGTCACACCGTCACGCTGCCCGCGAAGGCGCAGGCGCTCGATTTGCTGTTCGGACTCGCGTCGCTGTTTTCACCGTTCATCTATCGCTTCGGGCAGTTGGCCGAAGCAGGAATGATCGCAAAGATGTCGCGAGCGGATGAATTGCAGGCCGATCAATACGGCTTGTTGCTCATGTCGCGAGCTGGATACGATCCCGACGCGATGGTCTCGTTCATGCGCCATCTCGACGCTGCGTACGCGCAGCACGACAACATCGTCGACAAGTACTTTGCCGACCATCCCGGCGTTCCCGACCGCGTTTCACACCTGCTCGGCTATCACGAGCTGGACCCGAAAGTGCGCACCACCGACCAGGTCCTCGTCCAGGCGTTGCACGATCAGGACACCGCCCGCTACGCGATCGCTAATATGAAGTTCGCCCAAGTGCTCAAGGCCGATCCGGGTAACGCCGTCGCGCTGCTGCACATGGGTCAGACGCAACTGGCACTCGGTCAACCGAACAAGAGTGAACAAACCTTAGCCGAAGCGGCGGCGAAAGGAAACGATGAGACGCGCACGGCGGCGCTGCTTGGGATCAAGAGCCTGCGTGCGAATCAGGCGAAGTTCAGCCTGCTCCATCCCACGTTGCAGCCGCTGCGCCAAACGCTCGATGACGCGCAAAGCCGCCAGGCGCAGACCGTCGCCGCGATCACGACGCGCCGTGACGCCGGCAAAGACCAACTGAAAGCGCTCAACTCGCGTCTGCAGAACATTACGTACGGCCTTCCCGACCTCAGCCGCATTCAAGTTCGTAAGGGGAGCCGGCTCGAGGCAGTCGTCAAGAATCTCGCGGGAATGGGACGCTCCATCGACATCGCGTACGGTAAGCCGCAGGCGGTCATCGGCGGCGTCGGCTCACTGGAGCGCAATAAAGAGGGCGGCTTGCTCAAAGAAAACGCGGATATCCTTCGCGAGCTGCAGGCGCCGCTCAAGATGGATCCGGTGCCCTCGCCGTCCCTTGCGATCCTGCCGAGCTATCCCCGGATGCTCGACGATATCGCGCTTTCGAACGGCGACATGATCCGTTCCCTCGATGCGTCTCGCGCATCGCTCGCGCTCCTCGACACCGGTCTCGGCGACCTCGATACGTTTATCAAACGGCTCGCGCGCACGTCGCTGGACTTCGGCGGCGACATCTCACCGACGGACTACAACGCTCTCGTCCCGCTCATGTCTGCGGCCACGACGTCGCTCGGCAAGGCCGCGGTCGCGGGGTCACAAGCGTCTCAGTTGTTCAACCTGGCTCGCTCGCGTCAACTCCAAACGCGGATCACGATGCTTGGCGTCGGATTCCCGCAGGATCGTTACGAGACGCTGCGCTACGCGCTCAACCAACGCGTCAAGAACGAGGGTCTCGATTTCACGACGATGCAGCACGACGGGCTCACCCCCGGCGAAGTGGCTGCGGCGTCCATCGTTGCAGCCGACACCAACACGACGCCCGCGGCGATCGTGCAGGAAGCCAAAGCCTCGAAGAAGCGTATCGTCGACATCGCGAACGCGCGCGGTATGGACGCCCAGTCACTCGAGATTTTCTTAGGGCTCGTCTATCTTGACTACGCGGATGATCCGGATAAGGAGGCGCACGGACACGCCGCGTAGCGGCGTGTGGATGCCGAGCTGACGGGTACGCCTGAGGGACTTCTCAGCGAGGCGGAGCGCCGACGTTGCGCCTTGGAGACGTCACGCGCGTTCTCCATCCTGGAGACCGCGGGACTCGACTGCTCCTCGCTTCCACATCCGTGTCTCCGCTCGTCGCAACGCTCCTCAGCACAACGTCGACGCTCCGCCTCACGGAAAGCCTCCAAGAACAATTAAGTAGCTCCGCATCCACACGGATGAAAGAAAAACAAAGCGGGGCTCACGTCTGGCTGGTGTCCGAGCGATCGGTGGGCGAAACTTGGGGCGGGCGGGTACAGTATGCCACCGTAGGATGAACCGAAGTATGGCGGCGGTGGCGTCAGACGTGCTCACCCTCGTGCGGAAACGGGCGCAGACGCGCACGATTCACGCCGATGTGAAACGGCCGTTCCGCTTTTTCTTGTGCGGCGACCCGGCGCTGATTGCAGAGTTTCGCGCGACGCTATTGGCGGGGCACCGCGGCGACCACACGCCGCTGGAGGCGGCCGCTACGCTCGAGACGATGGATCCGTCGCGGCCCGTCCTGATGGGCAGCGACGCGAAACTCATCGTGTTCCTCGGACGGCCGGGCGATCGCGCGGGGGCTCGCTTGGATTCGTTGGCGGCGCTGCGGTTGCCGATCTTCGCTGTCACGGTCGACGGCGACGCGACGCCTTCGATGCCGGCCAACGCTCCGCTTGCGGCCGCGATCGGCGATTACGTCGTGCCGCGCGTCGATCGGGATGCACTGCGCACGCGGCTCTTTCCGCACATGGTCGAACGCTGCAAGGGCGTCGAGATCGCCGTCGGACGCAACTTACCGGCACTGCGCGAAACGGTCGCCGCGAAGCTGACGCGCGATGCCGCTTCGTCGGCGTTGAAGGTCGCAGCGGCGAGCGCCGTGGTCGATCACATCCCGGTGCTCGGCGTGGTGCTCGGCGCTGTCGCCTCGGCCGGCGACATGGTCGCGATCACCGGGATTCAGATCGTGCTGATGATGCAAATCGGTGCTGCCTACGGCAAAGACCCCGAAGTCCACGACATCTGGGAGATGTTGCCCGTCGTGGGCGGCGGTTTTGGTTGGCGGATGCTGGCACGAGAGCTTTCCGGCTTCATCCCGATGGCAGGGATTGCGATCAAGGGAGCGATTGCGTACGCGGGCACGACCGTCGTGGGCGAAGGCGTCACGTTTTACTACGAGCATGGTCGCCACATGACGAAAGCCCAAGCCACGCAACTCTACGAAGAGACCAAACGCTCTGCGCTTGCCTTCGCGCGCGAGATGTATTTGCGGCTGCGCAACAAGAGGTAAGCTCCCTCTCGGGCGGTCAAACGGTCAGCATCGCTCGGCGGCGTTCTTCAGGTAGTCCAGCGTCTGGCGATCGATGGTCCCATCCTCGCGGACGCGATTCTCCAAATTTTCCCGGTGCATGAACTTCACGAGCGTCGCTCGCGCCGCGTCATCAAAGGCGGCACCCGCGGGTAGTTCACCGGCGCGCGCAAGAAGCGCCGCAATTTCCCTGCCCAAGCCCGCGTCGATCGGCAGAACGTCCCGCGGCTCCGGCGGGAAGAAATAGAGTTTGTGCAACTCCAGGATGCGCGCGAGTTCTTCGATCGGTTCTGGATGATCGTCGACCCGAAGGTCGACGTAGCGGTCGTTGAAGCCACCGTATCCACCTGCCGGCTTCACGATGAGCAACGCCGCGCTTTGTTGTCCACGACGATCACCACCCACCTTCTGCCCAGCGCGAAGCGCCGCGATCAGGCGGTCGGCCAGCGAGCCGCGCGCGGCAGTAAAGGCATCCCCCATTGCTGTTACCACCGCAGGTCCGGCTAAGATGTTTCCCTGCGCCGCGAAACCTTCACCGGCCACGCCACCGGCCCACTCCATACAACGCGTCCCCGTAAACGTCGCGCAGCGCGCATCTTTGCCGACGACGCCGATTTGCCGGTCATCTTTTTGCGGATCCTCCGCCGTGAGGCTCGCGATCACTTGCTGCGGCTCGAGGCCATCGCGCAACAGTTGTAAGCCGCGAGGCCCGTATGCAGTGTTCGCCCAGGCCTGCGTCGCAACCGCGCCTGCGTCCGCCGACGCCCACGGAACTGCGGCGCCCACGGAGAGGAACTTCGATTGCACCGCCACGCCGATTTCATGGGATGCAACATCCGCGGCGACGATGGAGAAGGTGGAGGGCCGCATCAACGGAGCGCCTCGGCGACATGAACCAGGAGCGCATCGTCGTCGAGGTGCTCGAAGCGCGCCGCCAACTGGGGCCGGACGATACCGGCGATCTGTCCAGCGAGTGCCACCCGGGCACGCTGACCTAACTGATCGCGCCTCCCAGCATAGCGGATCACGAGGTCTCGTTCGCGCGCTCCGAGTTCGCGTACGAGCGGATCGTCCCGAGCGCCATTTCGCACGAAGTGAGCGAGCGGCGTCGCGCTGACGGGTGCTTCGTCCCGAACGACGATCGTGCCGGCGGCAAAATCACCGAGCCGCTTGTTCTGCGACGATAGCAGCGCACTGACGGCCGAGATCGCATAAAAGCCAAGGACCACCTCGACGATGCGTACGACGTTGCGGATAGCGGCGCTGGCGAAATCGACGGGAAACCCGCCGTCCCGCACGACGCGGATCCCGACGATCCGCTTTCCGGGCGTGTGGCCATTCCACAACGTTTCGAACGCGATGAAGTATCCAAAGAAGAGGAAGAAGGCGGCGATGATGAGCGCCGCAAGCAGAATCGACGTCACAATCGTGGAGCGCGCATGAAATGATACGCTACCCGAAAGCCACGGAATCATCGTTGCACTCATGATGACGATGCCAAGCGCGATGCACCACTGAAACAGCGTGTCGAGGAAGACCGCCAAGAACCGGCTCCCAAGGCCTGCGAGTTCGTACGAGAAGGCGACGCTTTCGCCCGTTGCGACCTCGGAAAAACGCTCCATCGATTTACGGCCTCCGTCGCCAACGGAGGCCAATCCTGCGGTGCTCCTAAAGTGTGCGGCGTGCGCCAAGAGGTTTTTATCGCACGGCGCCGCGACGCTTGGCGCCGCTTAGAGGAGCTCACGGCGAAGGCGGAGCGACGCGGTATCCGTGCGCTCCCCGCCGAGGAGTTGGATCAACTCGGACGGCACTACCGTGCCGCCACCAGCGATCTCGCGACGGCCCAGACCAGGGCGTACGACGAGGACATTCTGAACTACCTGAATCGCCTCGTCGCAAGAGGCCACGCCGTGGTATACGCCGGGACGGCGTCTACGGGGACCCGGCACGTCGTCAA
>JAFAXE010000093.1 GCA_019241305.1 Vulcanimicrobiota bacterium | reverse complement strand
ATCCGTGCCGCTGTTACGCTCGATGCAAATCCTCGGTCGCGATCTGTGCCGGGAGCGCCTGCGCTACGCTCTCGCCCCACTGGGCGGTGTTTCAGAGCGGCAACGACGCGAGTGGCAACAGACGCGCCTGAGCAAGAATCGGCAACCGGAGGAGGTTGCGCCATGAGCGTGAGCCTCCGTGCCGTGGTGCTCGCCGCAGGCAAGGGAACGCGCATGAAGAGTACGCGTCCCAAAGTCCTACACGATCTGTGCGGGCGGGCCATGCTGTGGTACGTGCTGCGCGCTTTACGGGATGCGGGCGTCGCCCACGTCGTCGTGGTCTCCAACGACGAACTCGAGCCGCACGTGTCCGCGGTTGCACAGCAGGCGGGACACGCTTCAGTTCAAACGGCGCGCCAAGAACCACAACTGGGAACGGGACACGCTGTACGGATCGCCCTTGAGGCGCTCGAGCCCGCGGAAGGGACGCTTCTCATCGTCAACGGTGACATGCCGCTGGTCGATGCCGCACTCATTCGGCGCATGATGCAAGAGTCGCGCAGGGTCGCGCTGTCGCTGGTAACGGTCCGAATGCCGTTGCCGTCTTCCTTCGGCCGGATCGTGCGCGATGGCAACCGTGTGTCCCGCATCGTTGAGGAGCGCGACGCCGATGACGGCGAGCGTGCCATCGACGAGATGAATGCGGGTTTGTACGCGTACGACGAAACCAAACTGCGCGCAGCGGTCGCCGAACTGCGGAACGATAATGCCCAGCGCGAGTATTACCTCACCGACACGGTGGAGATGCTCGCATCAGCTGGCGAGACCGTCGCGCCGGTCCTGGTCGAGGACAGCGTCCTCGTGCTCGGTGTGAACGACCGCGTCGAACTCGCGCACGCGAGCGCGCGCTTGAATGCGCGCATCTGCGAACGTCACATGCGTGCGGGAGTGACGATCGTCGATCCACACACCACGTACCTCGAGCCGGAACTCGAGATCGCCGCCGATGTCACGATTCTTCCCAACACCGCGATCGGTGGGAAGTCATCGATCGGTCAAGCGAGCGAGATCGGGCCGAATTCGAGAATCTATCGGACACGGATCGGGCGGCACGCCGTGGTCTCAGAGAGCGTCGTGATGGACAGCGAGATCGGGGACTACGCCACCGTCGGACCGTGGTCGCACGTGCGTTCGCACAGCGTGGTAGCGACCGGCGCGCGCGTGGGCAACTACGTCGAAATCAAAGCGTCGAAGCTGGGTGCCGGGGTGCGCGCACGCCATCTCACATATCTCGGAGATGCTTCGATCGGCGCGCGCACGAACGTCGGCGCGGGAACGATTACGTGCAACTTCGACGGCAGCAAAAAGAACCGCACCGAGATCGGTGAAGACGCGTTTATCGGTTCGAACTCATCGCTCGTGGCGCCCGTGCGGGTGGGGGATGGCGCGCTCACCGGTGCGGGTTCAGTCGTGATCGACGACGTCCCGGCGCACGAGCGAGTCGTGGGCAATCCGGCGCGGCCATTGCGCAAGAAAGCGCCGACCTAGCGACCGTGGGGTACGCGGTGCGCGTCTTGCGGGACAGCGTCTCGCCTTCTGGCGCGCGGCTCGTCACGATGGAGGCGCGCTATCCACGCTTCATTCATGCGGAGCTGCTGACCCACCGCGTGTTCTCGCGGAACGCCGCCAGCTCGCGCGCGATCCCCATCAAAAAGATGATCGCGGCCGTGCGGGAAGAGCCCGCGATGCCGGTCTTCTGGGGGAAAAACCAGGCCGGGATGAGCGCGCGCCAAGAAGTCGATGCCGTGGCACGCTCGCGAGCGGAAAGCGAATGGCGCGGCGCGCTTCAGAATGCCCTCGCGACGGCAGAACGGCTCTCCGATTCTGACATCGATCTCCACAAACAACTGGTGAACCGCGTGCTCGAGCCGTTCGCTTGGATCACCGTGATCGTCACCGCGACGGAGTGGAGCAACTTCTTCACGCAGCGCTGCCATCCCGACGCTCAACCGGAGATCAAGCATCTCGCCGACCTCATGCTTTCAAGTTTTTGCGAGAGCGTGCCGCGGACCGTCGGCATGGGAGCGTGGCATCTCCCGCTCATCGCCGAGGACGAGGAGTCGCTCGAGGTCGAGACGTTGCGGAAACTGAGCGTGGCGCGGTGTGCGCGCGTCTCGTACCTTACGCACGCGGGCGTCAGGGACCATCAAAAAGATTTGGAACTGTTCGAACGACTCGTCGCCGGCGGCGCCAATGGACACTGGAGCCCGTTCGAGCACGTGGCGACGCCGCTCGAGCGGGCAGATGCGTGGAGTGCGAACGTGCGCGGCTGGAAGCAGTACCGCAAATTTTTTCCACAGGAAAATGCGGCGCAATTCGAAGCGCTCGAACCGGCGGTAGTTTCCACCGAGTAGGAGTTCCCGTAAGCAACACGATAGACGCTCGCCTCATGTCCATCGCAAAGGGAAGAACCCGCATCGCTTCTGAGACGAAAACGCTCAAGGTTGGCGACGCGGCTCCGGATTTTGAGCTTCGGACGCATACCGGCGCGAACTTTCGCCTGAGCGACCTGCGCGGCCACAAGAACGTCGTGCTCGCGTTCTATCCTTTTGCCTTCTCACCGACTTGAAGCACGCAGATGCCTTCGTTGCAGGCACACCTGCCGCGCTTCGAAGGCATCGATGCCCAAGTTGTGGGCATCTCCGTCGACAGCACGTATGCCAACGCCGGCTGGGCGCGCTCGCTGGGCGGATTGGGTTTCCCCTTGCTCAGCGATTTCTATCCGCATGGGCGCGTCGCGCAGCTCTACGGGGTGCTGCGCCCCCAAGGCTCGGCCGAACGCGCGATGATCATTGTCGACAAGGGGGGTATCATCCGGTACATCGATGTGCATCAAATCGGTGAACCGCCCGACGAGGAAGAAGTTCTCGACGAGCTCGCCAAGCTCAACTAGCGCATCATCCCCGGCGTGTTGAACGCCGCCCGAGCTGCAGGGGCGACGCGGCTCTGGTGTGTGCTCGCGCTCGTTCTTGTCTCGTTGAGTTTGCCGGCGCAGGCGGCGGCGCCATACGTCGATCACCGCGTGAGCGCCCTCTCGAGCACGGCCCTTCTTCATGACGACGTTGGGAGGCTCGTCGATCCTCGCCGGCAAGAGGCGGCGAGTGAGTTGGCGTTCGATGAGCGAGCGCTCTTTTTTGTGTGGGCATTCTCGCAGATCATTGCGCTGCTCGCACTGTGGCGATCCGGGGCCGCAGCGGGACTCCGCGCTGCGCTGCGCCGCGCGCTCAAGAACGGGGTGCTGGTCCGCTTCGTATTCGGCGGCGCCGTGGCGACCGTCGCGTCTCTCGCGTCACTCCCCGCGAGCCTCCTCCGTTATCACACGGCGCTCATCTACGATCTCGATCACGAACCATTTTCTGTTTGGAGTCAGCGCGCGCTGGAGAGTTGGGGCTTGAACGCGTTGGCGTTCGGTATCCTTACAGCGTTCGTCTATACGCTCGTCGCCCGGACCCGCCTGTGGTACCTGTATGCGCTTCCAGGTTTGCTGGGCTTCGTCTTGATCGTCGAGTTCGTTCAGCCCGTTTTCGTCTTGCCGCTGTTCGACCGTGTGCGGCCGCTCAGTCCAGTCGCGTTTCCTGCCGGCGTTGCCGTCGTCGAACGCAAGACCGATACGCTTGGCATTCCGTTTCTGGTGGACCACAACGCATCGCGCTCGGCGCTCGCTACGGCGTCGGTCGTTGGTTTTGGGGCAACGAAACGGATCGTCGTCACCGACACGCTGCTCGGTCGGGCAACCGATGGCGAAGTCACCTTCGTGGTGGCGCGCGAGGTGAGCCATTACGTGCACGCCGACGGACTGCGCAGCGTCCTCGCCGAAACAATCGCGTTCGTCCTCGCGATCGCACTCGGCGTCCTGGCGGCCGACCGGATCCCGTTTCGACGAGATGATGACGCGCTCTCGCGTCTGCCGCTGGTGGCGGCGATGCTGGGCGTTGCTGCGCTGCTCATTCTACCGTTCTATCATACGTACGCGCGCAGCCTCGAACGGCACGCGGATCAGCGCGCCCTTGCGCTCGCGGGCGATCGGGCTGCGGCCGTGCAGTACTTTGTGCGGCTTGCCGATGAAAGTCTGACGCCGCTCTGCCCTGCGCGCTTCGACCGCTGGTATTTCTCCGTTGCGCCGCCACTCGGGACGCGCGCTGCTACAGCCCAGGGGCGGCCTGACCCCTGTCGTTAGGGCAGAAGCCGGCCGAAGACGTCGGTGAGCTTTGCAGCCTTCGTATAGCCGGCGGGAACGGCGAAGTCGTTTTCGGATGGCGTGTTCCGGTCAACCGAGGTGAAGTCGAGTCGCAGCCCGCTCGGTGGAAGACCGCCGGCGCCTTGCATGTTCGCCGTCAACTGAACCGGTATCTCGTCGAGGTCATCGGCAAGTTTCAGCGTTCCATGAATGTCGAGCGGCTCTCCGGTGCGTTCCTGGCGGTGCAGTGAAAAGCTCACGCCGGTCGTGGGATGCCCGTTGGTCGTACCGTGACCGGTGAGCGTCAGCGATGCGGAAAAGGCGCGATAGTCCCTCAGTGGACGAGCGATGGCGAACGCATGCAACAGATCGTTCGCGTTCCCAACCGTCGTTGCGGCGGTCGCGGCCACGTTCGACGGCGGTGCCGCTCCTGGTTCTGAGGTAAAATACACGCGTTTGGAATTCGACCACACCGTGTAGTTCCGTTTGGCTTGATCGAACACGACCGAGTAGCCCCCGGGCGGAAACAGCTGCGACGAGGCGAGTGCGCTGAGCGTCTGATCTGTCCCGGGGAAGGATAAGGACAGCATGTCGACGCGCACGGTGCTCGCGCGCTGCTCGAGCGCGATGTTGCCGCCGATGTTGAGTTTTTGGCCGGAGAGCTGCGTTTGGACCACCAGCGTACCGCGTGCTGAAAATCCTGTGACGTTATCGGCGGCGCGGACCGACGTGCCGACCGAAACGAGCGCAAGAACCACCGCGCAACTTGCGAACGCGCTACGAACCTTCATCGTGGTACTCCCATATACACTCCGCCGGTCACCTGTGTGCCGAGGTGGCGCGATGTCAAGAATTCCACGATGGCCGCGTGTGCGATTCGTCCATCGAAGATTTGCGCCGCCCCCACTCCGGCGCGAACGCCGCGAGCGGCGGCGCGCACTGCAGCGCGCAAATCTTCATCCAAATCGGAACGTTCCGCCACCGTTAGCGCCTCGGTGGCGGTCAGTTCTTCAATGAGCGTCGCCCCGTCCGTCTCGATGATGCCGCCGGCTCCGTGAAAAAAGATGGCGCGGATCGCCTCCGTCGCGGTTGCAATCGCCGTCGCTACGTCGTCGGCCGCGACGTCGACGTCGTTGCCTGAAATGCCGAGCGCAGTCGGCTCGATCACCGGCACGTATCCTGCACTCAAGAGCGTTTCGAGGATTCCGGTCTGAACGGTACCGATGCTGTCGGAAGCGGCCGGCAACAACGCCGCGTCGCTGCCCGAGAGTCCGACGGCAACGTTCGAACTGCGGTTCATCTCGCGCACGTAGCTCCGCGCTACAGAGGGCCGGGGCGCGACGACGATCGGATAGACGCCGTTGCGGGCGAGAAAGGTGAGGTCCGAGATGATGGTCGTTCCTTCCGCATCGAGCGAACAATCGTCGACCCTGAACACGACAGTGCGGCGCGAGAACGGTGGCATATTTAGATAACGTACCCGGGCTGCAAAAGGTCAGTCATCGGGCGGCCGCCATCCATTAACGGCATTCATCGCCGGCACGATGCCCCCATCGAGCCAGAGGAGTGCGCCGTCGGAGGCCGCGTCGACCACGCATTGCATCGTCTCTCGTTCGTCACCATGAAAGTCCCCGAGCACGTGGTCGATCGCCTCACGACCCCGCCCAATCCCGACGCGAAGGCGCGGAAAGTCTTGGCCGCCTAACTCGTCGATCAACGATTTCAAACCGTTGTGACCGCCGGAGCTGCCGTTCGCACGGAGCCGCAGCTTGCCGAATGGCAGGTCGAGGTCGTCGCTGATGACGAGGATTTCGGGACGCGGTGTCTTCCACCAGGAAGCAATTTTGCGCACCGGCCAGCCGCTATTATTCATGAAGGTTATCGGCTCAACGAGGACCACGCGTTTTGAGGCGACATGCGCTTGCCGCGCAAAATCTTTTTTGCGCCAATGGGTGACGCCGAGCCGTTTTGCGATCTCGTCGACGACCATGAAACCCGCGTTGTGCCGCGTGCCTGCGTATTCCGGTCCCGGATTGCCGAGGCCGACGATCAGCCGTGTCCCTGCTACGATTCGGCTCCGGGCTGCTGTTCCGTCTCGGCCACGGTCGGCACCTCGGCCGCCGATGTTTCCGGTGCCGCGGCAGCTTCAACCTCAGCCGCGACGCGCGACGGCTCAACCGAAACGATAATCGTCTCCGGCGGGACCTCGAGGCTAAACCCTTTCGGCAGTTTCACGTCGCCGGCCGTAACATGATCGCGCAGACCAAGCCCCGTGACGTCGACTTCGAGATTCTCGGGGATGCGGTCTGCCGGGCCGTTGACTTCAAGCAGGTGCGTCACGACGTCGAGGACGCCATGCATGCTCCGCACGCCCTCCGCCACGCCGACGACGGCGATCGGTACGGTCGTACGAATCGATTCAGACTTTCCGACGCGTTGCAAATCGGCGTGAAGGATGCGGCGCGTAACGGGATCGCGCTGCACCGCGCGGATGAGCGCCGTGTCGCGGCCGCGCCCATCCACGGTGATCGTCAACAGATGGTGGCGGCGGCCGGAATGGAGCAATTCTTCGAAGGCGTGCGCGTCGAGGCTCACGGGAGTCGACGGCGTTCCATGACCAAAGAGTATCGCGGGAATTCGGCCCGTTCCGCGAACGGCGCGGGCTGCAGTCGTACCGGCTCGCGAGCGGGTTTCGATGGTAAGGACATCGTTGGATTTTGTTGCCATAAAATCTCGCTAGGGAGCGGTCGCCAACACGGGAACGGCGGTTTCAGTATTCTCGGCCGCCGCTTGTTCCTCCGCATCGAGCCGCTCGAACAGCTCGGAGACGGACTTGTTCGAGGTGATGCGGCGAATCGCGTCGGCCAAAATCTGTGCGATGGAGAGAACGCGGAACTTGGGGGGAAGGTTCTCGTTCGGAATCGTGTTCGTCACGACCACCCGTTCGATCGGCGAGTCGTTCAACACCCGGATCGCATCACCGGCGAAGATTCCGTGGGTCGCGCAGCAATACACTTGCGTCGCGCCGCGGGCCTTCAATGCTTCCGCCGCCTTCGCGAGCGTTCCGCCGGTGGAAATCATGTCGTCGACCACGACGGCGACGCGGCCGTCCACATGGCCCACGATCTCCGTGACTTCGGAAACGTCTGGTTCAGGACGCCGCTTGAAGACGATCGCGAGGGTGCTGCGTAGACGCTTGGCAATTTTTTCCGCGCGCGGAACGCCTCCGGCATCCGGCGAGACGACGACAACTTTGTTGCCTTTGAGGCCCTGCTGCCCGAGATAGGAACAGAGCGTTGGCGCGGCTTCGAGATTGTCGACCGGCAAATCAAAAAAGCCTTGAATCTGTGCCGCGTGCAAATCGAGCGTCACGACGCGGCGCGCGCCGGCGGCCGCGATCATATTCGCGACCAGCTTGGCCGAGATGGGCTCACGGCCTTTCGTCTTTTTGTCTTGCTTCGCGTAACCGTAATAGGGAACCACCGCGGTGATGCGATACGCGGAGGCACGCCGCATCGCATCGATCATGAGCAGCAGTTCGACGAGCGAGTCATTGACGGAATTGCCACCCGGCGCTCGGCTCAGCGACTGAAAGACGAAGATCTCGGCGCCGCGGACGTTCTCCTTGATCTCGACGCGGCATTCATCGTTGCGGAACTTGTCGACCAGCGCATTGCCAAGGCGGGTGCGCATCCGCGCGGCCACTTCGCTGGCGAGTTCGCGGCTGGCGTTTCCGCTGAAAAGCAGCGGTTCTTGCATACGGAGCGCTCCTTACCGTTTCGGGGAGACCGTAGTCTCACGACGAGGGGTGGGCAGTGCCCTATCTCAGGCCTTCTGGGGCCGACGCTGTTCCCCCCGTCCGAGGCCGGACCTAGAGGCTCTCCGCGGGACTCACGGCGATGCCTTGCTCTTCGGAGAGATGTTGAGGGTCGCGCAGCTTGCCATGCAGCCTTCCGTTTGGATACGTCTGCGCGTAAACGTGGCGATTCAAGTCGGACACGTAAAGGTGATGAAGATGTTGCGTTAATGTGATCTGCGTCGGTACGCCACGTACGGCAATTTGCTGCGACGGTTTTGTCTGATGGGGCGGAAAAGTATCGATCACGTCCTTTCCATTCGTTTCGACGACGAGGATGTTGCCGGAGGTATCGATCGCGAGACCTTGTGGCGCGAGCAACGCAATCCCGAGATCTTGGCCGCGTGGAGAACCTTTTGAAAAGAACATGATGCCGCCGTTTCCCGTCGCGCGCTTCCGATAGGCGGCGTAGAGATTGCCAGCCGCGTCCAACGCGATTCCGTCGGCTTCGTCGCCGAGTGTGAACAAGAACCGCGTGGGCGACTTGTGCCCTTTCGCGTATTCAACGATGGTTCCGTCTGCTCCATTGGAAACGAACAACGTCCCAGCAGCGTCCACGGCGGCGTACAGAGGGCCGCGGACGCCGACGGTATACACGGCGCTGGGCGTTGTCCCGCCCGGCGGATAGACTGCGACGGAATCCTCATGCCAATTGCAGACGTACAAATTTCTCATCGCATCGACGTACAGTCCATACGCACTCAATACGCCATCGGTAATCATTCCAATTGGTGGCGGATTATGTCCCCGTTGGGGATAGATTTCGACATGATCGCCGCTCGCAACGTAGATCAAGCTTTTCGCCGCGGTCGCTTCATCCGAGCGCCAACCCTGGGGTTTTGGGCCGTGACGCCTGGGGGGCGGCGATGGAATGATCGTCCCAAGGTGTGCGCTTCCCGCGCTGAGAGCGTGCGGGGGCGCCGTGCGGGGCGGAGTACCTGCGGCGACGTCGGCGGCCGCGCCAAACGCACAGAAACCGGCGATGAAAAGCATTGCTCGAAATGGGTTCTGGGTCATGAGAACCTCCTAGGAGACAAAGCAGAGGTCGAGTGACCGCTCTGGCCCGCAGGGACGGTGTAGCCCTCACTTCGCGATGGGCGGCGGCAAAATCCCACGTGGGCGATGGAACCCCGAGATTGCGCGCCCGTGTTCAAGAGCGTGTCCATGAGCGGTCGCTTCAAGCTCGTCACCCCCTTTGCGCTCGCCGGCGATCAGCCGGCGGCAACGGAGAAGCTTGCCGTTGGCGTGCGACAAGGAGACCACGCGCAGACGCTGTTGGGCGTGACGGGAAGCGGCAAGACGCTTGCGATGGCGCGCGTCGTCGAACTGGTTCAGAAGCCGACGCTCGTCCTTTGCCACAACAAAACGCTCGCGGCGCAACTCTGCGCTGAATTTCGCGATTTCTTTCCCAACAATGCGGTCGAGTACTTCGTCTCGTACTTCGACTACTATCAACCCGAAGCGTACATTCCGCAGACCGATACGTACATCGAAAAGGACTCCTCGATCAACGACGAGATCGAGCGGTTGCGGCACTCCGCCACACAATCGATTCTGACCCGTAAGGATACGCTCATCGTCGCCTCCGTCTCGTGCATCTACGGGCTCGGCTCACCGTCGGACTACATCGAACTCTCGCTGCGCATTCGAACCGGTGAAGCAATGGACCGCGACAAACTGTTGCGACGCCTCGTCGACATGCAATATCGCCGCAACGACCTCAACCTCATCCGTGGAACTTTTCGCGTCCGTGGCGACACGCTCGAGTTCGTGGGCGTCGACGAGGAGTTAGTGCACCGAATCGAGTTTTTCGGCGACGAGATCGAGCACATCAGTGTCGTCAACATGCTGACGGGCGAGTTCGTCGAGGAAAAACCGCAACTGACGATCTTTCCAGCGAAGCATTTCATCACGCCGGAGGAAAAACTGCATCGCGCGATTGACGCGATCGAGCTCGAGCTCCAAGACCGTCTGGCGTACTTTCGCGAGCACGGCAAGCTCCTGGAGGCGCAGCGGCTCGAAATGAGGACGCGTTACGACCTCGACATGCTGCGCGAGGTTGGTTACTGTAACGGCGTCGAGAACTATTCACGCCACCTCGCCGGGCGGGAAGCCGGTTCGACGCCGTGGTGTCTCTTAGACTTCTTCCCCAAGGACTGGCTGTTGTTCGTCGACGAGTCACACGTGACGTTGCCGCAGGTCCACGGCATGTACGGCGGAGACCGGTCGCGCAAGGAGATGCTGGTCGAGCATGGTTTTCGGTTACCCAGCGCGCTCGACAACCGTCCGCTGACGTTTGCTGAGTTTCAGGATCATCTCAATCAGGTCGTCTACGTTTCGGCGACACCGAGTTCGTATGAAGTGAAGAACTCGGCGCAGGTGGTTGAGATGATCATTCGGCCGACCGGCCTGGTCGACCCCGAAGTCGAGGTTCGGCCGACGAAGAACCAGGTGGACGACCTCATGGAAGAGATCCGCCTGCGCGCCGACCGGCGCGAGCGCGTCCTCGTAACGACGCTTACGAAGAAGATGGCCGAGGACCTCACCGACTTTCTCGTCGAGATGGGCTTTCGCGTG
>JAFAXE010000092.1 GCA_019241305.1 Vulcanimicrobiota bacterium | reverse complement strand
GTGCTGGTGTGTCGTCGCCATGAAGAAATTGCGGACGACGTCTTCCTTCTTCAGATTTGAGATGCCGGTCACGCCTCGGCCGCCGCGGTTCTGCGCACGGAAGGTATCGACCGAAACACGCTTGATGTAGCCGCCCAGCGTCAGGGTCACGACGATATCCGTGTCCGGGATGATGTCCTCGATCGCAAACTCGTCTTCGGCCGGAACGATTTGCGTGCGCCGCGGATCGTTCGCGGCGAAGCGTTTCTTAAGGTCCAGTGCCTCGTTCTTCACGATCGCGGCGATCCTCCGTGGACTCCGCAAGATGTCCTCGAGCTCGGCGATCGTCTTGATGAGCTCGGCGTACTCGTCCTCGATCTTTTTGCGCTCGAGGCCGGTGAGCGTGCGCAGCCGCATGTCTAAGATCGCGTTGGCTTGGACTTCCGTCAGTTTGAAACGCTTTATCAAACCGGCGCGGGCGACTTCGGTCGTCTCGCTCTTGCGAATCAGCGCGATCACGGCGTCGATGTCATCGAGCGCGATGCGGAAGCCTTCGAGGATGTGGGCACGTTCCTTCGCCTTGTTCAGGTCGAAGGTCGTGCGGCGCCGGACGACGACCTTGCGGTGGTCGATGAAATGCTGCAGCATCGAGCGCAGGGAAAGCACCTGAGGCTCGAGCGCCGTTGCCACGGCGCCGCCGGGCCGCTTCGTCATCACCGGCACGAGCGCCAGCATGTTGAACCCGAAGGTGGTTTGCAGCGGCGTGTGCTTGTAGAGCTGGTTCAGGACGACGTTGGGAGTGGCGTTACGGTGGAGATCGACGACGATTCGGATACCTTTGCGGTCCGACTCGTTGTCCAATCTATTGATGCCACCGACCGTTTTTTGTTCGTGCGCTTCCGCGATGGCCTCGACCATACGTTTCGTGGTGGTCTGAAACGGCATCTCGGTAATGACGATCTGGTGCCGGCCGCGGTGCTCGACGATCTCCGCCTTCCCGCGCATCGTAACGCTGCCCCGCCCAGTCTTGTAGGCTGCGCGCACCGCTTCTACGCCGAGGATCGTGCCGCCGGTCGGAAAGTCCGGGCCTTTCACGATGTCGCAGACGGCGTCATCGTCCGCCTCGGAGTTGTCGATCAAGAGCGCGATCGCGTCGCAAATTTCGCTGAGGTTGTGCGGCGGAATGTTCGTTGCCATGCCGACCGCAATGCCGCTGGAACCGTTGATGAGCAACTGCGGCAGCCGGCCGGGAAGGATACTGGGCTCCGTTCCTTGGTTGTCAAAGTTGGGAACGAAGTCCACGGTGTCTTTGTCGATGTCGGCCAACATTTCCAGCGCTATGCGAGACAAGCGTGCCTCGGTGTAGCGATACGCGGCGGCGGAGTCGGCGTCGATCGATCCGAAGTTGCCATGGCCATCGATCAGCGGGTAGCGCAGCGTGAAGTCTTGCGCTAGGCGGACGAGCGCGTCGTACACCGACGTGTCGCCGTGCGGGTGGAACGACTTGAGCACTTCGCCGATAACGCCGGCGCACTTCCGGTGTTGTTTGTCTGGCGTGAGGCCCATGTCGCGCATCGCAAAAAGTATCCGGCGTTGCACCGGTTTGAGGCCGTCGCGCACGTCCGGCAACGCCCGCGACGCGATGACCGACATCGCGTACGAGAGGTAGGACTGCTGCATCTCCTCTTCGATGTTGATTTGCGAAATGCGATCGTTATGCATGGAACGTCATGGACGGGCCGCCGTAGGGCCACGGCGAAGCGTTAGGAGATGCACGCTCAATTCTTCTCGTTTCGCGCGGCATTTTCTTCCCGATGCGTGTAGTTCGACGGGTTGCGAAGGACGTTCAAACCGTCGCCGGCGCCGCGCGGGAATTGGCTGTCACACTTCGCGCCGGCGACGTGGTTGCGGTTGGGGGACCGCTCGGTGCAGGGAAGACGACATTTATCGCGGCGGCCGTTCGTGCGCTCCAGGGAAGCGATGAGGTGACGAGTCCAACCTTCACGTTTTGGCACCGCTACGACGGCACGCCTCCGGTTCACCACCTCGACCTGTATCGCGTCGAAGACGATCGTGACTTGGCCACCATTGGACTGGAAGAGGCCTTCACCAGCGACGCCGTCGTGTTCGTCGAATGGCCGGAGCGGGCGCCCGCGCTGCTTCCTCCCAAACACGTCACGGTGACACTCGACGGTTCCGGGGAACAACCGCGAACGATCGAAATGCTGCTCCCATGAACGCGCCGAGCATCCTTGCGCTCGAGGGCGCGCTCGGGACTTTTTCCGCTTCAGTGCGGAGCACGGGAAGCGAAGTAGCCGACGGCATAAGGGGCACGAATGCACTGGAGCGCGGACTTTCCCTCATCGAGGAGGTCTTGCAGCGTGCCGGCAAGGCGCTCGACGATATGGATCTCTTCGCGGTGGGAACGGGGCCCGGTTCCTTCACCGGACTGCGGATCGCCGTTAGCTACGCGAAGTCGCTGGCACTCGCCCTCGCGCGGCCGCTCCTCGGCGTTTCATCGTACGATATTGTTTCCGACGCGACGCAACGGCGGCCGGCTCTCGCCGTCGTCCATGGTCGCGCCGGTATCGGTTGCGCGCGTTTGCGAACGCTTGAGGCGGAGTTTGTTCGCTGTGGGTCATACGAGGCCATTACGGACATGGTTCTGGAGCATATAACTCCGGCGACTCTGGCGGTATACGGTGACGTAGAGGGCGTCCCCGCGCACCTTGCCGAACGCGGTTTCACCGTGCTACGGTTCCCCGCCCCGCAACCTCCAGCGCTCGCCGTCGGAAGGCTCGCCGCGCAGTGCCTTGCACGCGATCCGGCTTTCAGGGCCAGCCCTCACGAGCTCCGCCCAGACTACGGAGAATTGCCCGCCGCGGAGGTTCGGCGCGCCGCACGACCGTGAAAACCGACGTTCGCCCGCAGGCGACGGAGCGCCCGCGCAGGCTCGTCATCTCACGGATGACCAACGCCGACGTGCGTGAAGTGTTGCGTATCGAAGCGTTGTCGTTTGCAACGACGTGGCCGCAAAATGCCTTTGCAAGCGAAATCAACGATAATAAGCTAGCACATTATTTCGTCGGTCGCCTCGAAGACGGCCACGAAGCATCCATCGTCGCGTACGGTGGCATTTGGGTCATCCTCGAAGACTCTCATATCACGACGATCGCCGTCCATCCGACCTGGCGCGGACACAAGCTGGGCGAGCAACTCCTCGTGCATCTTCTACGGGAAGCCATCACGCGCGGTGCGTCCTGGATCACGCTCGAAGTTCGCGAATCGAACGAGGTCGCTCAGCGGCTTTATCGCAAATACGGCTTTACGGTAGTATCGACGCGGCGGAACTACTACAGCGACAACAACGAGAACGCCCTCGTGATGTGGGCCGGCAACCTGCGAGGCGACCTCTATCGCAATCGTCTTTCGGCGCTGGCGCGCGAGTTCGAGTGACACGCAACTTCGTCGAGCTCGCACGCTCCGTCCGCGCCGCCATTCCTCAACATCACCGGTATGCGCACAGCCTTCGGGTCGCCCGCTTGGCGGCATCGCTTGCTCGGGCGCACGGCAATGATGCTCGGCGTGCGCGGCTCGCCGGAATGTTGCACGATCTCGCGCGGCTCCAGTCCGCCGACGCGCTGCTGCGCGAATGCGAGCGCCGCGGCTTGCCGATCGATCCCTTCGAGCGTCGTCATCCCATCGTGTTGCACGCGCGGCTGGGCGCAGAACTCGCACGCGAACGCTACGGCATCGAAGATGGCGAAGTCCTGAATGCAATACGCCGGCACACGCTCGCCGGTCCGCAGATGTCGCGCCTGGATGAGATCCTGTATCTCGCCGATGGGCTCGAGCCGGGACGCACGTTCGCGCCGCGTCGCGCGATCCTTCACTCAGCCTACCGTGACGTCCATCAAGGGATGCTTTCGCTGCTTGGTGCGACGATCGAATATCAGCGGCAACGCGGCTTGGAGGTGGCGCCGCAGACGCTTGCTGCACTCCGCTGGTATGCGGCTCCGGGAGTCGGAGACGCCGCGGGGAAAGAGGGACGCATGGAGGACCGCTTCTGCCGGACCTGATCGCGCTCGTAGAGACAGCCGCCCTCGAAAAGAAGGCGGAGGACCTGGTCATCCTCGACTTGGCAGGTCGCACCATCGTGGCGGACGTTTTCATCATCGCCACCGGAAGATCGAAGATTCAGACACGTGCGGTCGCGGATGGGATCGTGGAGGCGGCAAACGATGCCGGCTACGCAGCTCGCACCGAAGGTTATATCGACGGTGGCTGGATTTTGATCGATTTGGGGACGGTGGTCGTGCACGTCTTTACCCCCGAACAACGCACCTTCTATAATTTGGAACGGCTTTGGGGTGCAGCCGAGAACCGCAGGGCACAGGCGCAGTCGTCGTGACCCAGCAGCGCCGCGCCGTTCGCCGCAAACAGCACGTCTCGAAACGCGGGCACGCACCGCCGCCGGCAACTGCACATGGCTCCCACCGGCGCCTTCGTTGGCGCAACCGGTGGATTCGCGGGTTCGTGTGGGTCTTCGTCGTCCTCTTCGCGGCGAGTATTCTTGGGGTCGCGCTGATCAGTATCCGGCGGTAGGGCCGTTGCACCCTCAAGCGGCGGATCGCAACTTCGCCTTCGCGCCCGGGTACTAGAGGGCAGAATGGAAAGGGTGAAAGCCATGACGACACGCGCCCGAGCCGCCGTGACGGCCTTCGCGCTTGTGGGGTCGATCCTCGCAGGCGGCGTGCTGCCGGCGTCGGCACGAGACACGTACGTAAAAGACGGCGCCGGACTCTTTAGCGATGCGACGATCTCACAGCTGAATCAGCAAATCGGCGACTTCAACCAACAAACCGGCAAGGAAATCGTGGTTGACACCGTTTCAACGCTAGGCGGTCAGACGTTGCAGAATGCAGCTGAAAATGCATTCGCGCAACTCCAAGTAAACGGCGTTATGATCTTCATGGCGAAAGCGGAGCGCGCCGATCTGGTTTTCGGTGATCGAGCGTCGCGCGCGTTCTTTCCAACCGGCAGCTTCACCAGCATTCACGACGCGATGCGGGGATACTTCCGTGCCGGCGATTTCGACGGTGGCATTAAAACCGGCGTCAATCTGATCCTCGCACAATACCGCAGTCACGAGCGCGCGCTCAGCGGCGGCGCAACGAATCCCAATATCGTCTCGCGACCGGTGCCTACCACGGCGGCACAGACCGGAGGTTTTCACATGAGCTTCTTTTGGCTCCTCATCATTTTACTCGCGGGCTTTCTCATCATTCGCGCGCTCTTTCGCGCGATGGCCGGCCCGCGCATGATGCCACCCGGGTACGGTCCTGGAGCTGGCCCTGGCTACGGCCCCGGTTATGGACCCGGATACGGTGGCGGTTACGGCGGAGGAGGCGGCAGCTTCTTTAGCGGCCTTCTCGGCGGACTCGGCGGCGCGTTTCTCGGCAACGAATTGTTCGGCAATCGCGGCGGTGGCACGATCACGCAGGATCCGAGCGCGGCAGGGATCACCGGCGGCGGCGCTGCCGACGCATCAGGCTGGCAATCGGACGCAGGGCAAGCCGACATGTCGAATGCCGGCGGCGGCGATTGGGGCGGCGGCGGAGGTTTCGATGCCGGCAGTGGCGGCGACTTCGGTGGTGGCGGGTTCGATGCCGGCGGTGGCGGTGGTGGCGGCGACGGCGGCGGCTGGTAACTCCACCCACGCGCGCTCACATCCGTGTGGTCGCCGCATGCCCACCTCCGTGTGGTCTAGCGGCGACGGCGGCTGGTAACCCAGCTCAGTTGCGGACGGTGACGTAGGGGTCGATATCCTGCAGGCGACGATCCGTCATCCCCGCGACATCGAGTAGCTCATCGACCGAGTGATAGGGGCCATTGACTTCGCGAAACGTGACGATGCGTGAGGCGAGGCTTGGCCCGATTCCAGGAAGCTGCTCCAGTTGCGTTTCATCGGCTGCGTTCAGATCGATCGGTTGCGCCGGTGGAGTTTTGTGTGACCGGCGGCTGCGATGACCAAACGCTGCCGTAGCGCCGGCGGACACGTCACCGCGCCGATGGCGCCGTACCAGCAAGCTGCTCCCCGCGGAGGTCGGTGAACCGCCGGCGAGACCCGCAATTTCCGCACTCGATAGCGAGCCCTTTTGGGGCACAAGCACTTTTTCGCCGTCCGTCACGGGTTCGGCCAAATTGATCGCCAGCAAGTCTGCGCCCGAACTCGGACCATCTGCAGCATGCAACGCATCCTGCACGCGCGTACCGCTTGCAAGCGTATAAACGCCAGGACGGCGGACCTCTCCGGCCACGTAGACGACGACGCGGCTGCCAGCTCGAGTTGCGCGCTGAGCAGGCAGGGTGCTTGCCGACGAGGTCTGCTGAAATGCCGTCGCTGGTTGCGGCCGCTTTGGATGAAGGAGTGCAGCAGCGGCGGCGAGCGCGATGGCGCCGGCGGCGAGCGGTACGGGAAGTTTCATACTACCGGACGCATCTCGTGTGGTCACGTGAACGCTGGCCCATGCCGCATGTTCACGCACCTGGCAGCCTTTGACAAGGGGTCAAGCAGACAAGTCCATCGCGGAACGGGACCAGCACGCCCCGGCCCTGAACGTGGGCGGATGCTCGACGAGCGCGAGGCGACGCGGTACGACTTTCGTACCGTCGAACGGAAGTGGCAAGCCGCGTGGGAACACGCCGGGCTCTATCGCGCGCGCGACGACGATCCGCGTGAAAAGTGCTACGTGCTCGAGATGCTGCCGTATCCCTCAGGCGATCTTCATGTGGGGCACGCGAAAAACTATACACTCGGCGACGCTGTTGCGCGAATGTGGCGAATGCACGGCTACAACGTCTTGCATCCCATGGCTTTCGACGCTTTCGGCTTACCCGCAGAAAATGCGGCAATCGAGCGCGGTGCCGATCCAGCCGCTTGGACGCGCGGCAACATCGCCAACATGCAGCGGCAAATCCGCCTTATGGGAACCGGCTACGATTGGAGCCGGGAGTTCGCCACCTGCGACGTTTCGTATTACCGCTGGAATCAGTGGCTCTTCCTGCACTTGTACCGGCGCGGCCTCGCTTACAAGCGCGAGGCGCCGGTAAACTGGTGTCCGTTCGATCAGACGGTGCTGGCGAACGAGCAAGTCGAAAATGGCCGGTGCTGGCGATGCGGTCACCTGGTGGAGCGACGGCTTCTCTCGCAATGGTTCTTGCGCATTACCGCGTACGCCGACCGGCTACTCGAAGGACTCGAGCGTCTGCCGGCATGGCCCGAACGCATCAAGACGATGCAGCGCAACTGGATCGGCAAGAGTGAGGGCGTAACAGTTTCGTTCGAAGTTGAAGGCTCGTCGGAGCGGATTTCGGTGTTCACGACGCGCATCGACACGCTTTTCGGGGTTACCTATCTCGCCGTAGCGCCCGAGCACGCCATCGTATCGGGTCTCATCGCCGCTCATGCTGACTATGCCGACAGGGTGGAGCGCTTCGCGGCCGACGTGCGCAACCGCTCGGAGCTCGAGCGGACGAGCCTCATGGAGAAGAGCGGCGTCTTTACCGGCGCCTACGCGCGCAATCCGCTCTCGAACGAGCGTATCCCGGTGTGGGTCACGAACTACGTGCTGGCAGAATACGGCAGCGGTGCCGTCATGGGCGTTCCCGCACACGATGAACGCGACTTTGAATTCGTCCGCAGCGTCGGGCTTCCAGTCGCGCGCGTCATCGAAGCGCCTGGAACGTCGACACGAGAAGTGATGCAGGAAGCGTACCTCGGCGAGGGACGCTTGCTTGCAAGCGGCGATTTCAGCGGGATGCCTTCAGAGCGCGCGCGCGAAGCGATCGCCGACCGGCTCGTCGCGCTTGGCATCGGCCAGCGGACAACGCAGTATCGCATCCGCGACTGGCTCGTCTCGCGGCAGCGCTACTGGGGGACTCCGATTCCGATCGTGTACTGTCCTCATCACGGTGAGGTGGCGCTTCCCGAAAGCAGCCTCCCCGTCGAGCTGCCGGCGAACGTACCGATCACCGGTGAGGGATCACCACTCGCGCGCGACCTCAGTTTCATGCAGACCACCTGCCCTCACGGCGATGGGCCAGCGCGGCGCGAAAGCGATACGCTGGATACCTTTTTCGAGTCGTCCTGGTATTACGTTCGCTACCTCGATCCGCATAACAGCCGGCGTCCCTTCGGACCGGACCGGGCCGCGAAATGGCTCAACGTCGATCAATATATCGGCGGCGCGGAGCACGCCGTGTTGCATCTTTTGTACGCGCGCTTTTTCTACAAGGTTTTTTACGACGAGGGCTGGGTACGGGGCGTCGATGAGCCGTTCGAGCGGCTTTTCAATCAAGGGATGGTCTTGTACGGCGGTGAGAAGATGTCGAAAAGCCGTGGAAACGTCGTAGGAATCGACGAAACGGTCGAGCGCTACGGCGTCGACGCGATGCGTCTCTTCCTGTTGAAGGCGACGCCGCCCGAGGACGCCATGGAATGGACGGAGGAAGGGATCGCGGGGCGAGTCCGTTTTCTCGACCGTATGTGGCGAGCGTGCGAGCCGGTGTTGCCGCTCGCTCGCGAGGTCGCGCTCGACGCGCTTCCGGAGATGCGCGGTGAAGTGCAGCGCGAGATCGTCCGCTCCATACACCTCGCGCTCAAATCCGGCGCCGAGGAAACGGCCTCGCGGCGCTTTCACTACAACACGACGCTGGCCCGTCTCGACGAGCTCACGAACGCGCTGACGAAGTTTCGCGCTAGCGGCGGACGCGACAACGATCCGGTGGTCTTGTACGCCGTTGGGATGGTCCCGCTGCTTCTTGCGCCGTTTGCGCCGCATATTGCCGAAGAGTTATGGGCGCGTTTGGGCCACGAGACGTCCGTTCACGTGGAGCGTTGGCCTGCAGCGAATCCGCTGGCGCTATCGGTGGACCGAATCGTGCTGGTCGTCCAGGTCAATGGAAAGCTGCGCGCACGTATCGAGGCGAACCCTGGACTGGCGGAAAGCGAGGCCGTTGCGTTGGCACTTCGAGCACCCGCAGTGAGCAAGCACTTAGGTGGC
>JAFAXE010000064.1 GCA_019241305.1 Vulcanimicrobiota bacterium | reverse complement strand
CAGAACAAGGATTCATACCGCAAGCGCCTAGTGACACAATTGGAACGCATGGGCTACGATGTTGCTCTCTCCGAACGGGCCGCCTGAGCCTGGATTTTCACCCTAGGGTCGCTGAAGGCGAGCCTCTGCAAGAACCGTTTCAACCGGGATTTTCGGCGGCGAGCTCGTGAGCACGGCGTAACAAATGAGCGTGCTCATTCCTGGTGGGGTCATCCAGCACCCATTCGAGCAGCTCACCGAGGATTGCGCCTACCGCCGGTCCTCCGCGTGAGCCGCCGGGAAGCTTGCCCTTTGCGATGAGCATCGCGACCACGTCGTCGCCGCCAATTGCCAGATCCCGTACCGAGAATGGCGGCTTCGAAGCCACTACGTCAGAAACGCGTTCTTGAAACCGCTCGTTGTGATCGTCTCGTTTCGGCAATCCGCTTCCGGCAATGTCGGCGGCGCGTAACGCAAAGAGTTCGGTAAGCCGTTCTGTCCCGACGCGGCGGATCAAGCGTCGAATCGCTTTCTCGCCCATCTCGGGGTCGGCGACATACATATGATGACGGACGAGCGCAGCCACGTCCTCGACTTGGTCGTTAGAAAAACGCAGCCGCGACAGCACCGTCCGCGCGATCTCTTCCCCGACGATCTCGTGGCGATAAAAATGCGGACCGTCCTTCGTTTGCGGCTTGGCAATGTCGTGAAAAAGCGCCGCAAGGCGCACCGTTAAAGTATCTGCAGGCGCCGCATCGACGGTAGCGAGCGTGTGGTGATAGACGTCGTAGGCGTGCCACTCGTTTTGTTCGACCCCGAAGCCTGCCAAAAGCTCAGGCAGCACGATGGCGAGCACGCCGCCTTCACGCATTGCTTCAAAGCCGATCGACGGACGGCGCGCGCTGAGCATCTTGACGAGCTCGTCCCGTACGCGTTCCGCTGAAACCGTGGCAACGAGCGGCGCAGCCTCACGCATCGCGGCCATCGTCGCTTCGCTGATCCTGTACTCGAGACGCGCCGCGAACTGACACGCACGCAGCATCCGTAGCGGATCTTCGGCAAACGCTTCCGCGCGCAGTACATCGATGCGATGCGCACGGATGTCGGCCTCGCCACCGTACGGATCGACGAGCGTTCCGTCGGGCAAGGCCCGTGCCAGCATGTTCATGCGAAAGTCGCGCCGCGCGAGATCGTCTTCCAGCGTCACGTCGGCGCCGGCGTGGACGTCGAACTCGCGATGTCCGACACCCGTGGAGCGCTCAGTACGCGGGAGCGCTACGTCGACCGTCGTGCCCTCTAGAGTCACCTTGACGACGGCGAACCGCGCGCCGACGAGTTCGCTTCGACCGAGCGCACGTAAGCGGGGTAACAGCTCGTCGAGAGTCAGCCCAACGGCGACATAGTCAACGTCTTTGACTTCGTGCGGCACACCGTCCACGGCGCTGCGTACCTCATCCCGCACGCGACCGCCCACCGTGTAGAGCGCACCCGGCGGCAGCGCCGCCGCCAGCGCAGCATCGATGCCTTGCAGGTCTTCCTGTTTCACGCGGCTCCGGAAACGTCGCGCGCCGTGAGCGGCCTTCTTGCCGGCACACCCGTGCGGCGCGGAAACGCTTGCGGTGTGCGGTCTCGCTTCTCGACGAGAACCACCCAACGCGCCGGCGTCATGCGCTCTTCGCCCACAACGGCTCCGCCGAGCGCGCGTGCGGTAAGGGCAGCCTCCTTGCGCTCTCCCTCCGTTAGCGCACCGCGCTGCAAGACCGCCCGTCCTCCGACGTCGAGAAACGGCAGTGTCAACTCGAGGACGGTCGTCAGTTTGCCGACGGCGCGTGCCGTGGCTGCGATGTACCGCTCACGGTAACACGCATCGTGCGCTGCCACCTCGGCGCGCTGCGCAACCACCTCACCAGAAAGCTTCAGTTCTTGCAGCGCCTCTTCGAGAAACCGCGCTTTTTTCAACGTCGATTCGACCAGCGTAATCGACACGTCGCACGCGATGCCGAGCGGGATCGCCGGCATGCCGCCGCCGCTTCCGATGTCGATGAGCGGACCGCCGGCGATGAACGGCGCGATTGTCAATGCGTCGGCGATGTGCGCGCTCACCGCGCCGAGATCACGGGCCCCCGTCAAATTGAACGACGCATTCCGTTCGAGCAAAAGCGCAGCATATCGATCCAAACGTTCCCGCTGCGCGGGCGCGAGCGATCGCAGCGCTTCGAGATCGTGCACTAGGCCGGCGCAGGTTCTGAGTGGCGTGCGCCGCCTTTGCGGTGGACGATCACGGAGAGCACCGCCACATCCGCCGGCGACATCCCCGGAATGCGTGATGCAGCGCCGAGCGAGCGCGGGCGATAGCGTGTCAACTTGTCGCGCGCTTCACGCGACAGTGCCGAGATTTCGTTATACCGGAGATCGTCCGGGAGCAAAGTTTTTTCGTTCCGTGAGGCGTGGTCGACGGCATCACGCTGCCGCTGCACGTATCCTTCGAGCTTGATCTCGATGGCGACGCGCTCAGCCAGCGGCTCTTCGGCGCCAAGCGTTTGCGCAACGTCGGTGTGTGCAACTTCGGGACGCCGTAACGCAGCGGCGACCGTCATCCACGCCGGCAATCCGTTCGGCGCTGCATCGCCCAGCCGCGCGGTCCGGGCGCGGGCGAGCGCGCTCTCCAGTCGCTCGCGCCGTCCCACAAAGTCCTCGAAGTCCTCATCCGGGAGAAGTCCAATTGCGTGACCGAGCGGTGAGAGGCGCAAGTCGGCATTATCGTGCCGGAGCAGCACGCGATGCTCGGCTCGCGACGTTAGCATCCGGTAGGGTTCGTCGACACCTTTGGTCACCAAGTCATCGATCAAGACGCCGATGTACGACTCGCTGCGCGCAAAGAGCACCGGTTCTCGTCCTTGCACACGGCGAGCCGCATTGATTCCTGCCACGATGCCTTGCGCGGCGGCCTCTTCGTAACCGGACGTACCGTTGAGCTGACCGCAGAAGAACAGACCCGCAACGCGCCGCGTCTCGAACGACGGCCACAGTTCGGTGGGCGGCACGTGATCGTACTCGACGGCGTAACCCGGACGCAACATCTGTACCGCTTCGAAGCCGGGCAAGGTGCGCAACATCTCGAGTTGCACGTCTGCGGGCAGCGAGGTTGAAAAACCGCCGACGTAGGTTGAATCCGTCTCCCACCCTTCCGGCTCGACGAAGACGAGATGTGTCGGATTGTGCGCGAACTTGACGACCTTGTCTTCGATCGAAGGACAGTAGCGCGGCCCGATTCCGCGAATGAGATCCAGCCCGTAGAGCGGCGAGCGGTGGAGGTTGTCTCGAACCAGTTTGTGCGTCGCTTCGCTGGTCTGCACGATGTAACAGGGAAGTTGCGGTCCCGGGAAGCACGGCACGCTGCGATACGAGAACGGAAGTGGAACCGGGCTCGGCTCCTGCGCACTCATCACCGAGAAGTCGAGACTCTTCCGATCGACGCGCGGCGGTGTTCCGGTTTTGAGCCGCGCCGTCGGAAAGCCGTGACCGCGCAAATCGTCGGCCAAACCGAGTGCGGGCGCCTCGCCGAGACGGCCCGCCGACTCGCTAAACTCGCCACGATAAATACGGCCGCCCAGAAACGTTCCGGTAGCGAGGACGACGGAGGGTGCACGAAAGACGCGTCCGTCCGCACACGCTACTGCGCGCACGTCACCATGTTCGACGATGATCCGTTCTACAAAACCGGACGCGATGTGTACGCGCGGTTCGGCGAGCAGCACGTCGAGCGCGGCGCGTGCATATCCGGCCTTGTCGGCTTGTGCGCGCAACGCGCGTACCGATGGACCCTTAGATTCATTGAGAAAGCGGACGTGGAGTTCGGTCCGATCGATCAGCCGCCCCATCTCCCCGCCGAGGGCGTCGATTTCGCGAACGAGTTGACCCTTTGCACTTCCGCCAATCGACGGGTTGCACGGTAGCGTGCATATGCGATCCGGGTCCCCGGTGATCACGAGCGTCTCGCACCCCATGCGCGCAGCAGCGAGCGCCGCCTCGACGCCGGCGTGCCCGCCACCAACGACGATGACCGCCGCGTCGCTGTTCCTGCTCACCGCCGCTGTCCTACGACGACTCGGGGCGCGCTACTTGCCGATGCAAAAGCGGCTGAAGATGCTGTCGAGGAGCGCCTCCGAGGCGTCGCGGCCGCTCAGCATCCCCAGCGCCTGAAACGCCGTCGTCAGATCTCCACTCGTAAGGTCGACCGGCGCACCGGCGCGCAACGTGTCCAGAGCTCGGCTCACGCCGCGCCGCCCCTCGAGCACTGCGTCGAGTTGCCAGCCTGCCGCCAGCATGGGACGCGCTACGTCGATGGTTTCGCTCCCTACCGCAATGCTGCGGAGCCGCTCCTTGACGTCAGCAACATCCTCGTCACAGAAAACCGATCCGAGGCACGCATCGCGTTCCGATTCTGCGCGCGCGTCGTACGCGATTCGTCCGAGGTCGGCCTTGTTATAGAAGAGCACGCGTTCGCGGCCACGCGTTTCTGCGATGATCGCGTCCGCGTCGCGCGACAACGGAACGGAGGCATCGACCACGACGAGCGCAATGCGGGCTTGCTCCAGCGCCGCTCGCGCGCGTGCGATCCCAGCGGCCTCCAGTAACGCATGCGATGGCGGTTCCACCACGCTTGCGCCGTCGCTCACGTGCCGAATTCCCGCGGTGTCGATGACGCGCGCAACCACGTCGCCGAGTGAAAGCGTCTCCTCGAGGGTATCCCGCGTCGTTCCGGCGAGCTCCGAAACCAGCGCACGTTCGCTGCCAAGCAGCGCGTTGAGCAACGATGATTTCCCGGCATTGGGCGCACCCACGAGCGCCACGCCGACTCCCTCTCGCACGAGACGGCCGTGCTCTCGCGAACGTGCAAGCGCGTCGAGTTCTTGCATGACGGCGTGCAAACGCTGCTCCAGCGTGGGCGGATCGGGCGACGGAACTTCATCGGGGAAATCGATGGACGCTGCCAGTTCTTCTAACACCGCGCTGAGCTGAGAACGAAGACGTTCCACCGTCTTCGCCAGCCCTCCGGAAAGCCGCGCCGCCGCGGCGCGCGCCGCCGAACGATGCTCCGCCTCGATGAGATCGGCGACTGCCTCCGCGGCGCTCAGATCCATCTTGCCGGCCAAGAACGCCCGCCGCGTAAATTCACCCGGCCCAGCGAGCCGGGCGCCGGCTGCGAGAACGCTGGTAAGCACCTCCCGCGAAACCGCCGGAGAACCATGAACGTGAAGTTCCAGGACGTCTTCGCCCGTCACGCTGCGGGGAGCGAGAAACAGCAACGCGAGCCCTTGGTCGATCCGCGCCCCGGAAGCATCGAGAACGTGCCCCGTCGTTGCAACGCGCTCGCGCAGTTTGCGCCGGCTCGAGAAAACGCGGTTTGCAATGAAGCGCGCCGCGGGACCGCTGGCACGCACGATGGCAATGGCCCCTCGGCCGGGAGGCGTCGCGACCGCCGCGATCGTGTCGCTCACGGCGGGTGAACGCTCGTTAGCTGGGACGCGGAAACACGACAACCCGCCGGTCGGGATCGACTCCGGCCGATTCCGTGGTGACGTAGGGATTCTCCGCAAGCGCGAGGTGAATCACTTTGCGCTCCGAGGGCAGCATCGGTTCCAGTTCGACAGGACGCTTCTCACGAATCGCGCGCTCGAGGCTCATGAGTGCGACGGCGCGGAGCTGGTCGGCCCGCCGAGCGCGATAGCCTTCTGCGTCGATCGTGAAGTAATGCCGGTCCTTGCGAACGCCGGCATTCAAAATATTATTGAACACGAGGTTCAACGCTTCGAGGGTGTGGCCGTGCCTTCCGATGAGATTGGCAAGCTCCTGGCCACGCACTTCGAGATATTCGCCCTCGGGTCGCGCGTAATATCGAACGTGCGCCTCGCGCACACCCATCCGCTCGAGGATTTCCTCCAGCAGTCTGCGCGCAGGCTTAGCGGAGTCAGGCTCGGGCTCGGAAAGCACCGGAGTGTGCTCCCGCTCGCCCGTACGGCGGCGATCAATCGGCGCTCCGCGGCGAGGTGGTAAGGAGCGCGCGCGACGACGTTGCCCGTAGTTCCGCACCGCCGCCTCGTCTGAGGGGGCGTCTCGATCGTGCGCGTTATCGTTGAACCGTTGGTCGTCCATTGAAAACGGGTCTCCTTAGCGTAGGCCGGACTAGCGTCGCGAGCCTTTCCTGCGACGCTGACGGCGCGAACTACCGTTGCCGCCGGGAACGGACCCTGAAGCGACGCCCTTGCGCGAGGCAGCGCCATCGCGCGCGGCGCCGGCGGGAAGGTCGGGAAGCTGCGGGTCTGCAGCGGCCGGGGCGGGGCGGGTGCCGCGCATCAAGTAAAACTGTTGCGCCATCGTCAGCACGTTGAAGGTCAGCCAGTACAGGATGAGTGCGGACGGCCAGAAGCGCCCGATGAACGCGATCATCACCGGCGAGATGAACGCCATGATCTTTTGTTGCTGTGCTTGCTGCGGATCGACGGCCGGGCTCGAAAACCGCACGCTGAAATACATCGAGACAACGTACAACGCGAGTAACAGGTAATCTGGCTGTTGCAAACTGGTGGCCAGCAGCTTGCCGGCAGTCGCGTGCGACAGTGGTGAACCGATCCACGCCCACGACGTCTTAGCGAACTCCGCGCGATTCGCATAGATCGCGTAGTAGAGGCTCCAGAGGATCGGCAGTTGCAACAAGAGCGGAAGGCAACTCGCGAACGGATTGACGTTCTGCTCGCGGTACAACGCCATCTGTTCTTGCTGCAGCTTCTGGGGCTCGCCTTTGTACTTCGCCTGCAGCGCCTTGATCTGCGGCTGTAGCGCCTGCATCCGCGCGATGGAGCGGAACTGCATCGTGTTGAGTGGCCAGAAGACGAGCTTCACGAGCACCGCCAGCACGACGAGACTCCAGCCGAAATTGTGCGTCACCGCCGTCAGCGAATGCAGCACGACGCTAAGGAACGCGACGATCGGGTCGAGCAGAACGTTGGCGGCGAGCACGAGCTCCAAGGGGTCAGCCTTTCACGAGCGAGCTATGGGACGAGGTCGACGCCCCCTGGGCTCCACGGGTTGCACCGCACGAGCCGCATTGCGGCGAGATACCCGCCGCGCATCACCCCGTGTTTCAACACGGCCTCCCGTGCGTACTGCGAACACGATGGATAGTAACGGCACGAGCGCGGCAACGCCGGCGAAAGGGCGACCTGGTACGCCCGGATCACTCCGGCGACAAGCCACCTCAAGTCGAGCCGCCCCCAGAAAGCCGGACCAGGCCACCGACGACGTCAGCCGCCAACGCGGAATAGGGAGACAAACCAGCCTGCGGTCGCGCTATAAAGATGAGATCGGCGGCGCCGAGCGCGCTGCGAACGTTGAGCGGAACGCAGTCGAGCGCACCTAGGATGCGCCGCCGGACGCGGTTGCGCGTGACGGCACCTCCGACGCTGCCGGGGACCGCGATGCCGACGCGCAGCGGCCCGGCCCGTCGTTCGAGCAGAAAAAGCCTCAACAAAGGAAGCTCGAGGCGCCGTCCCTGCTGGCGTACCCTCGTGAAGGCTGCAGAGCGGCGCAGGCTCGTGTACCACCGCACGCGAGCCTAGACAGTCAGGCGCTTGCGACCCTTCCTGCGGCGCGCCGCAATGACGCGACGACCGTTTTTCGTCGACATCCTTTCGAGGAACCCGTGGACGCGCTTGCGTCGACGGTTATGGGGCTGGAACGTCCGCTTCATCGCTCTCCTGAGGGCGCAAGCCGAGAGGCCCGCGACGAGCCAGTATATCGCTGCGCCGGCGCGGCCGTCAACCGCCGGCTCTGCAGAAACCGGGGCTTTCTGCGAACCGCTCGCATCCCTCCACACCTGTGGACGACCTTGTGGACAAGGGTCGCGCGCGTGTATGAAACTTCCCCCGAAACGGTCCGTCAGCCCGAGCTTTTTTCCGAGTTGGACCGTAGAGAAAAACACGCGGATTACGCGCGACAAAGGCGCATTTTACCGTCACAGCAAGCCTGTCGAAAAGTGGATAAAGCCGTGGAAAAGCACGAGAGGAATAGCAGACTGCTCCTCCAATTCTGCGCCTCCATCTCGCTCGCGCGTCACGCTCCCGTTTCGCCAAAAGAGCGCGAGGAGATGTCATTTCCTCCAAAGGCGGTTCGTCTTTATGCGTCTTGCAGTCGGCACGCCTGACTTCAGCGGCGAATTGTGGCAGTCAGCACTCGCGACGCTGGAGCAGAAATATTCGAAGCCCGTCTTCGAGATGTGGCTCAAGCCGATGCGCCCCCTCACCTTGATGGATGGGACGCTCGTCATGTCGGTCCAGAGCCCGTTCGCTCGTGACTGGGCAGAAAATCGCCTCAAACCAGACTTGATCGAAGTGCTCTCGCGGCTCCTCGGTCAAGAAGTCACGCTTCGTTTCGTCGTTCAGGAAGGTTCGACACCAGAATCATCGCGGCCGGAAACGACACCACCGCGCCGGCCGCTCGAAGAATTTCGTCACGCGAACCTCAATCCACGCTACACCTTCGAAGAGTTCGTGATCGGCAATTCTAACCGGTTTGCGCACGCCGCGGCACTCGCGGTTGCAGAAAGCCCCGCACGCGCATACAACCCGCTGTTCCTCTATGGCGGTGTGGGACTCGGCAAAACGCACCTCATGCACGCCATCGGGCACCGCGTCGGTGCCTTGAACCCGAGCGCCAACGTCGTCTACGTCTCCAGCGAAAAGTTTACCAACGAATTCATCATCGCGATCAAGAACAATCAGACGCTCGAGTTTCGGAACAAATACCGGCACGCCGACGTGCTGCTCATCGACGACATCCAGTTTCTCGAAGGGAAGGAACAAACTCAAGAAGAGTTTTTCCATACCTTCAACACGCTGCACGAATCAAACCGTCAGCTCGTGATCTCGAGCGATCGGCCACCGAAGGAGATCCAGACGCTCGAGAACCGGCTGCGTTCCCGCTTCGAGTGGGGGCTGCTCACCGATATCCAGGCCCCCGATCTCGAGACGCGCGAGGCGATCCTTCGCAAGAAAGCAGAGTCCGAGAAGATCGAAGTCCCGGACGAAGTCACGTCGTTCATCGCGAAGGTGATCCTTTCCAACATCCGGGAGCTCGAAGGCGCGCTCATCCGCGTCGTCGCGTTCGCCTCTCTCACGAAGTCCGCCATCAGCGCGCAGCTCGCCGGTGAAGTCCTCAAGAACGTCATCACGTCGCCGCCGCACCGCGTCACCATCGCGCAAATCAAGGAACGGGTCGCTAAGGAACACGGCCTGACTGTCCGCGATATGGATCACCAGCGGCGCGACCAAAAGGTCGCGGCTCCGCGTCAGATCGCCATGTACCTGGCAACGGAGTTGACCGATTATTCGCTTCCACGCATCGCGCGCGAATTTCAAAAGAAAGATCACACGACCGTCATGTACGCGCGAGACAAGGTCAAAAACCTCATGGAAAACGACGAAGAATACCGGAATCGCATCCGTCAGCTCATGGCCCTGTGCCAGGCACCCTGACGACGAACGACACGGTGAGTGACGCCGCGCCGCCCCTGTGGAGCTGCGCGGCGCCGCTTTTTTGCACCACGCGCTGGGGACAGGGCGGTCCATACGCCGTGGATAAGGTGCCGCGATGCCGACGCCGGTGTACGGTGTGGACGAACGCTCAACTTCATGCACATGTGCAGGAGCGAGGGAAAACGCCGCTACGGCGGGGCCGCACGCCCTTCTCCTCAGTTTGCACCGCCTTACTACCGGTACGACGATATCTATGTTTTTTACGATGATGAAACGACGGACAGCGAACGGTGGAGGATTGACCGCGCGGTGAAGTTTACGTGCAATACCAAGGACATCGCAAATGCGGTCGGCGCGGCGAGCAAAGTCGTGAACGCGCACACGACCGTTCCGATCCTCTCGAACGTTCTCCTGACCGCCCAGGACGGGACGATTCGTATCCGTGCAACGGATCTGGAGATCACCCTCGAGCAAGGATTTTCGGCGGAGGTAACTGAGGCCGGGAGCATCACCGTACCGGCGAAACTCTTCAGCGACTATCTCGGAAACTTGCCGCCGGGGATCATGGAACTCAGCGGTACTCCGGCGCGGGCAAGCGTCAAGTTCGAGCGCTCCAACTACGACTTCCATGCCCTCCCTCCGGACGAATATCCGCCGTTACCGTCCGCACAACGGGGCGCCACGTTTTCCCTCGACGCAAAGCGCTTTCGGGAAGGGGTGGGATCGGTCGTTTTCGCGGCTTCCAACGAGGAAGCGCGCGGTGCGGTGCTCATGGGGACGTTGCTGGAGATTGCGAACGACTCCATCACGATGGTGGCGACCGATGGCTATCGACTTGCGAAGTGGGACACGAAGTTGAGCCGCGGCATCGAGGGAGCAGCGACGAAATACATCGTTCCCTCGCGGGCCCTGAGCGAGGTGGCACGAAACCTCGGTTCCAGTGACGTCGTCGAGGTCAGCGCGCTCGGCCCTGCGCAAAATCAGCTGTCCTTTACCGCAGGTCCGACCTCGATCATTGCGCGGCTCGTGGACGGCCAGTACCCGAACTACGCGCAAGTGATCCCAGCGCAATTCGACCGCTCGGTGACTGTCAACACCGGTACGCTCATCGGTGGCTTACGCCGAGCGTCGCTCGTTGCGGGCGACCGCGCCAACATGGTCAAATTGGCGGTGGCGAATCAGCAATTGATCATTACCGCGAGCAGCGACGTCGCAGGAAATGCCTACGAAGAACTCGAGGTCCAACAAACGGGCGACGATCTGACGATCGCATTCAACGCCAAATATCTCGCCGAGATTCTCAACCACATCGACTCGCCGCAGGCAGTGCTGGAGTTCTTGGGTCCGCTCTCACCCGCCGCCATCCGGCCGCTCGAAGCGCTCGACGGGACGACGCAACTCTACGTGCTGATGCCGCTTCGGCAGTAATCGCGCGACCGCAGGCGCGCGTGTGCTGTTGGAGCTCTTAGCCCTAACCGACGTGCGCAACTATGCTGAACTGGAGTTCACTCCAGTACGCGGCCTCAACCTTTTGATCGGTGATAACGCGCAAGGTAAGAGCAATTTGCTGGAAGCAATGGCGATGCTCGGGACGGGCCGCTCATTCCGAACGACGCACGACCGCGACATCATTCGCGCCGATGCCGGTGCTGCGACGATTTCCGGGCGGGCGCGCTCGCGCGCTGGGACGCTGCAATTGGCATGTTCCATCGCGCGGGGCCCAGGCAACGTACGCAAGCGGTATACGGTCAATGGAGGCCCCGTCCGCTATGCGCGTTATCTGGGTCGGGCGCAAGTCGTGACGTTCGCGCCCCGCGATCTCGATGTGATCGTTGGTCCTCCTTCGCGGCGCCGGGCATTTTTGAACGCCGCGCTGTCGCAAGAGCGACCGGCGTACTATCCGGCGCTGGCGAGCTATACGCGGACGGTCGAACAGAAGCGCGCCCTCTTGCGCGCGCCCGAGCCGGTCGATTCCGACTTGCTTGCCATTTACGACGAACGTCTCGTGCGTAGCGGCGCTGAGCTGATGTCGGGCCGCCGGAGCTACGTTGCGGTGCTGAGCAGCGAGGCGGAGCGCGCCTATGCTGCCTGGGCTTCCGATGGTCCCCTCGAAGTCCGTTATGCGCCCAACGTCGATCTCGGCCCGGAAGGCGACGCCGATCCGGCGGAGGCGTTCGAGCTGCGGCTCAGGGCGGCGCGTCCCCTGGAACGAAGTGGCCGACGGGTCCTCGCAGGACCGCATCGCGATGACGTCACGATACGGCTCGCCGGCCGCGACTTATCGATCTTCGGTTCGCAGGGTCAACAGCGGAGCGCCGTCCTCGCGCTCAAACTCGCCGAGTACCGGGTCTCTGCAGCGAATGCCGGCGAATCGCCGTTGCTGCTCTTAGATGACGTCCTTTCCGAACTCGACTCGTTGCGGCAGTCCGCGTTTCTCGCCGGCATCGCCGACGTCGAGCAAGCGTTTGTGACGGCGACGACGGCACCGCCGGAAATCGCCGCTGCGGCGACCTATCGCGTCGTCGCTGCCGAGCTGAACCGTATCGGGTGAGCTTGCGCCCGCTACGGTCTGCGCTTGCTTCGTGGTCGCCGAAAGGCGGTGGACGGACCGATCCCCTTGCGGCAGCCGCGGTCGCGTGGCCCGCGATCGTCGGGAAAGCGATCGCCGAAAATACGCGACTGCTCAGCGTCGCCGGCGACACGTTGGTCGTGATGACGCGTTCCGGAGCATGGAGCCAGCAGCTCTCACTGCTCGTCGATCAGGTGCTGCAGGGACTCCATCGCTTCCCCGAGCTGCAATCGGTTGCGCGATTGCGCTTTCGGGTCGGCACCATTGCGCCGAGGCGTCATCGCAGAGCGAGCGAAGTTCGAGCGGTTCACCGTCCTGCCGAAGCACTTCAGCCGCTCCCCGACGACGCCACTGCACGCGATGCGCTGGAGCGGCTGCGGTGGGGTATCGTGCAGCGGCAGCGAGCACGTTCCCATTGTCAGGCGTGTGGTGCCGCGCGCGACGAACCCGGCCTTTGCGGGCCCTGTACGACCGCCGACGAGGGACGCCGTACCGCACTGTTGCAGCGGCTCATGTACGACGCGCCATGGTTGCGATACGCTGGCATGGCGTCGCTCGTTGACGGCCTCGAGCAGGAGGCATACGAGCGTTGCCGGCGCGCGCTGCTCGGGCGATGGTGGGAGATCCTGTCGCGGAGCCGATGGACAAAGCGTGTCACGACCTTAGAGCGACGGGTTGCGAGCTCGTACGTGCTGCTGCAGTCGGGTCTCGAGCCGGATCGCGTGACGCCGACGGTAGTACGAAACCTGCTCGGCGACGAACTTGCGGCGCTGCTCGACCGTTTCTCGCAGCACGATATTCCGTAGCGCGCGTCGAAACACTCCAATACAGAATGAACGATTATAACGCCGAGCAAATCGAGGTGCTCAAAGGCCTCGAAGCGGTGCGCAAGCGCCCGGGCATGTACATTGGTAACACGGCTGAGCGGGGGCTGCATCAACTCGTCTATGAGGCGGTTGACAACGCCGTAGATGAAGCGCTCGCCGGGTTTGCCAAGAAAATCACCGTCATCCTCGGCAAGGACGGATCCTGCTCGGTCGAGGACGACGGGCGCGGGATTCCGATCGAGGTGCATGCCGGCGAGCGCATGCCGTCCGTGGAGGTGGTCATGACCATGCTGCACGCCGGCGGGAAGTTCGGGAAGGGCGGATACAAGGTCGCGGCCGGCTTGCACGGCGTCGGCATTTCCGTCGTGAACGCCCTGTCGGAGCGGATGATCACGCGCGTGAAGCGCGATGGCAAGCTGTACGAAATTTGCTTTGAGCGGGGCCTCACGACGCAGAAGCTCAAAGTCGTCGGCCGCGCCCAAGGCACGGGAACGTACCAGTGGTTCATTCCGGACCGTGCCGTTTTCGAAACCACCGAGTTTCACTGGGACATCCTGCAGAAACGCTTGCGTGAACTGGCGTTCCTGAACCGCGGTCTGTCGATCACGCTGCGCGACGAGCGTGGCGACGAGCCGAAGGAGCGCGCCTTTCTGTACGACGGCGGAATCATTTCCTTCGTCGAGCACCTCAACGAGAAGAAGGACCCGCTTCATCCCATCATCTCGACGAACGGCGTCAGGGAAGGCGTCGACGTCGAATGCGCACTGCAATGGGCGGACGCGTATAGCGAACAGGTCTTCTCGTACGCCAACAACATCAACACGATCGAGGGCGGGATGCACCTCCTCGGCTTCCGCACCGCGGTGGCAAACGCCATCAACGCATACGCGAAAAAGCGTGGCTTCCTCAAGGAGTCGGACGGCAGTCTCTCTACGGACGACTGTATGGAGGGGCTCACCGCCGTCATCTCGGTGAAGTTGGAAGAAGCGCAGTTCGAAGGTCAGACGAAGACGAAGCTGGGCAACGCTCGAGTCCGCACCATCGTGTACGGACTCGTCAACGAACGGCTCGACTTTTTTCTCGAAGAGAATCCGAAGCACGCGCGAGCCATCGTCGAGAAATGCATGCAGGCGGCGCGTGCTCGCGAGGCGGCCAAGAAAGCGCGCGATCTTTCACGCCGCAAGAGCGCGCTCGACGGAAGCGGGCTTCCGGGCAAACTCGTCGATTGCACCAATGCGAACCCAGCCGAAAGCGAACTCTTCTTAGTGGAGGGCGACTCGGCCGGCGGGACCGCGAAGATGGGACGCGACTTCCGTTCGCAAGCGATTCTGCCGCTGCGCGGCAAGATTCTCAACGTCGAAAAGGCGCGCCTCGACAAGGTGCTCTCCAACGAAGAGATCCGCACGATGATCACGGCACTTGGCACCGGATTCGGCGACGAGTTCAATGTGACGCGGCTGCGCTATCACAAGATCATCATCATGACGGATGCTGATGTGGATGGGTCGCACATCCGCACGCTGCTCCTGACGTTTTTCTATCGGCAGATGCCCGCGCTCTTCGGTGACGGGGATTCGATGGGGTACATCTATATCGCCCAACCTCCGCTCTACGGCGTGCGCCGCGGAAAGAAGACGCCGCAGTACGCGTATACCGAGACAGAACTCCAGGACATCATCGGCGAGGCCGATCCCAAAGAGTTCATTGTCCAACAATACAAGGGTCTCGGCGAAATGGATGCCGATCAACTCGCGGAAACGACGATGGAGGTTGGTAAACGCCGGCTGAAGCGCGTCACCGTCGAGGACGGCGTCGAGGCGGAGCGCATCTTCACCGACTTGATGGGCGACAAAGTCGAGCCCCGGCGGGAGTTCATCCAAGAGTACGCGAGAAACGCCAAGAATTTGGACATTTAAGCGTTCCTTAGAGAAATAACGAAGAGAAAGGGCGTTGACAACAACCGTGGGGAGACGGCGCCGGATCGGTACGGTGGTCGCGGTGCTCGCGGTCGTCGTGCTGCTTTCTCTCGTCATTTTCCGACACGTCATCGCGGCGTTCGCCGTCGACGCGGGGCTGAGCGCGCTTACCGCCTCGAACGCGCGGGTCGACAGCTTTTCATTCGGGACCCACTTCGTCGAGTTGCGCGGCGTGCGCGTCCAGCGGCACGGCGCGACGGTCCTTTCCGCGCGTCGCATCGCCGTGCGCTACAGCGAGCGCGACCTTTTGCCGGGCGGACGCCGCCGCTTCGGTCTTGAGGACGTTGAACTCGATGAACCGGCGCTGATTCTGCGGCGCCGCGCGGACGGCACGTTCGATATCCCCGGCGGTGCACCGTCGGCGCAGCGTGCGAAGGCACAAGCACCGACGACGCCGCTGCGCCTGCACGTTCGCGTGCACGATGGCCGGATCGTTTTGCGGGACCCGTACCGGCAGGATCCGGTCTCGCGCAATTTTGTGGTCGACGGTGTGACGATCGGGGGCGTCATCGATACCGCGGCGCGTACGGCGTACAGGATGCACGCGGACTATCAAGCCGAGGGAAGGCACTTTCCGATCGATGCGGCCGGTGTCGACGATGCGCCGCGCGGCATCGCCTTATACCGCATCAGAAGTCCAGCAATTCCGCTACGCGAACTCGCAAACTACTTCATCTCCGGACACGTCGCGTCGTTGCGGCGTGGAGCGGCGCGAGACGTGAGCATCCTGTTGTACCGTCTTGGCAGCGCGCCGTATCACCTGAGCGGAACATTGCGGTTGGCAGCCGTGCAGATGGGCGTCGGCGCACTGCAGTATCCGCTCAATGATCTCGGTGGTCGCGTCGACGTGACCGATGACGGATTGGAAGCGCCGCACCTCTCTGCTTCGGTTGGGGCCGTTGGGCTCGCAATTGCGGGAGGACTCTTCGACTTCTCCGATCCGCGTGTGCATGTGGGCGTCGTGTCGGCAGCGCCACTCGAGCGCCTGCGCGCTATTTTTCGTTTTTCGCAAGATCAGCCGCTCAGCGGAGATGTCGCACTACGCCTTTTGTTCGAAGGCCCCGTCGGCGAACCGCTCATCCTCACGCGGCTGTTGAGTGAAAACGCGGCCTACCGCGCTGTCCCAATTGCGCATCTCGACGGAACGGTTGCCTATTACCGCAACGCGGCACTGATGGTACCGTTTGCCGCACGCTACGGCGCTCTGAACGTCGACGCGCGTGGCGCCTTTCTCATTGGCGATCACGTCGACGCGGAAGCCTACGTCGGCGTCAACGGCCCGGCAGCGAGCGTTCCTTATGCGGCACAAACGATACCGGACGCGACGCTGCACGTGAGCGGGTTACTGGGTGGCCGGGACGGTGCGTTCGCAACGCGAGGTATCGTCACCGCGAACGGCGGCGGCGACGCACTTGCGGGATTTTTTCACGTCGACGCGCGCGGAGACGGCGAGTTTGGCCCCGTACTCGCAAGCCGCGCCGACGGCTCCTCTGCGGCCGGGGGACTCATCCTCAATCGTTCCAACAGCCGCAGCGCGTTTTGGCTTGACGCTCGCCGTTTTACCATGGTCGCTCCAACCTCGCCGCCATCCTTGCCAGGACTCCCGCAAGTTGCCCCACCCCAGTTTTCGGGGGTCTTCGACGCCGCGCTTGGTGGCGAGGGGCCGCCGTCGGCCTTCGCAGTGGCCGGCCGCATCGAAGGAAACGGCCTACGGATCGGCGGTGTGCGGATCGATGCGGTGCGCGGCGGACTCCTGGGCTCGCCCGCCGACACCCGACTCGCCGGCGTTCAAGCCGAGGGTCCGTGGGGGACGTTCTCCGGTACCGCCGCGTTCGGCGGCGGCCTCGTCGGGATGAGCGGCCAATACCGCGGAACCTTCGCGCGCCTCGAACCCTTCACGGGACACTTGGGCGCGATTGGCAGCGTTGCGGCGCCCGTCTCACTAGTGTTTGGCCCCGGTGGAACGCTGGTGCAGACGACGGCAGCACAAACGCAAGGCGGCGCTCTGCGTGGCGTGCCGCTCGACCGGCTTGCGGGGACGGTTTTCGTCGGTAAGTCCGGAGTGCGGGTGTACGACGCGCAGGCGACCGTTGCAGCGGCTCCGCTGGCGGCGGCGGGGAGGCTCGCGCCGGGGGGCGTTCTGGGGCTCGCGGTAGCCGGCGCATCAGCACGTCAGCTCCGCGGCCTCGGCCTTCCGCTCGATGACGGTACGATCGATGCACTGGGGGCCGCGACGCTCGACACGGGGCAGCTTAGCTTTAGCGGAGGAGCTGTGGTCGATCGCGCTCACTATCACCGCATCCCGGTCGATGCGAACGGCGACCTGCGCTTGGCGGGAGCGCGGCTCGACTTTGCCCGCGTCGATGGGCGCCTGGCGACCGTGTACGGTTCCGGCGGTGGTCTGCTGAGCGGCATCGGGACGCGGGCGGTGCGCTACGACGCCAAGATTCGCGTTCGCGCCGCCGACCTCGGCGACGCCGCCACGACGTTTGCGAGCGCCCCGTATGCGCTCGACGGCAGCGCCGATGCCGACTTGCGCATCGGTGGAAGCGGCGTCGAACCACGGATCACCGGACGCGTCGTTTTGCCGGAAGCGACGATCAATGGGCTCTTCATCGACCGTTTTTCAGGGGTCGTTTCTGCGGCGCCGTCGCTACTCGCCATCGATGATGGACGGGTGACGGTCGGCTCCACCGTCACGGCTTTTTCTGGGACGTTTCAGCGTCATCGCCGTCTGACGCTCGCCGCCCGAGCGCCGCATGCTGACCTTACGGACTTTCAGGACTTCTTCGACGAGGGCGATTTCTTGGCCGGAAAGGGCAAGGTCGCGATGACGTTCGAACGGCGGCATGGCCTGGCGGCGACGTCGGGCGCCGTCGCAATGAGCGGGCTGCGTCTGGCGCACTTTGACTTCGGTGACGCGACCGCGGCGTGGCAAAGCACCGGTTCGCGCGTAAGCGGTCGTACCGGCTTTTCGGGAAGACTCGGGCGGCTCCAGGCGACCGGCAAGATCGATCTCCCGACAACGGGCTCCGTGCGATCCCTGCTCGTGCGGTCGAACTATAACGTTCAGGGCCGCGCCGCCGGCGTCGACTTGGGTGCGTGGCTTCCGGCTCTGGGCTATTCCGCGCCCGTTGGCGGAACGCTGAGCATCGACGGAACGCTGCGCGGACGGTATCCCGCACTCGCGCTTACGGGTGACGCCGCGCTCGTGGGAGGCACGTACGGAAAACTGCCGATCGACCGGCTGACCATCGCGGCGGTCTCGTCAGTGGCACGGACGACCATCACCGATGCGCAGCTCGAGGTCGGTACGGTTACGGTTCGCGGTAGCGGTTACTTTGGGTACGGCGCAAAGCAGCCGCTCGACATGCGTCTTCACGCGTCGAGCCCCGACATCGGAACGGTCGTCGCAAAACTGAGCGGCGATGCACTGCCGCTTCATGGTTCTTTTCAAGCCGACGTCCATGCCGGTGGCAGGGCGGCGCATCCCTTGATCGACGGCGGCTTCGATATTGAAAATGCCTCCCTCCACGGCGTCGCAATTCCGCGAGCACTTGGTGAATTCGCCGTCTCCGGACGCGACGTCGAGTTGCGCGACGCCGAGGTCACGTTTCGTTCGGGGACGCTCGCCCTAGCGGGCTCGGTCCCACTGCGGCTCGCGCCGCTGACGCTTGGGCCGCCACAGGCGCCCGTAACGCTCGAGGTCGCCCCGAAGGCGATCAACCTCGCCGATTTCGCACCGCTCATGCCCGCCGACTCGCGCATCGGCGGGACGTTGGACGGAAGGGTTGCGATTCGTGGGACGGTGACAAATCCGCGTTTGGTTGGCGAGATTGCGCTGGCGAGAGGCGAGCTCTTATTGAGCACGGTGGAGCGCAATCCGTTGACCAACGTATCGGGCGCTCTCAGCTTCGAAGGGACCAGTGCGCACCTCAACCGGCTCCATGCGGATATCGGCGGCGGACATGTGAATGTTGTCGGTTCGGTCAACGTTCAGAATCTCGGCCGGCTTGCCGATGCGTCGACCTACGATCTCACCGCGGCCTTGTCACGAGCCCGCATTGACATGCCCGCCTATGGGCGCGGCGTCGTCGATGGGACGGTGGCGTTGCGACACGATCCGGGCCAGCTTTCCAGGGCACAGGGCGACGTCAGCCTCCAAGACGCGGTCATCCCATTTTCGGCGCTTTACAACCCTTCGGCTGGCGGGTCGCAGACCGAATTCCCGCTGCAAACGGCAGGGGGAACGTTGTTTGGGCTTCCCAACACGGCGTTGGCGCTCAGCTTTACTGCCGGCAAAGACGTCCGCGTGCGGAGCTCGGTACTCGATATCGGGGGAGCCGGGACGGTATCGCTCGGAGGGACGTTGGCTGCGCCGCAACTCACCGGCGGCTTCGAAGCAACGGATGGAACGTTGACGTACTTTAACCGCGTCTTTCGCATCGCCGAGGGGAGCGTCAGTTTCCTACCAGGCGAGGGAATCGTGCCGGTACTCGACGCCCGCGCGACGACGCATGTCATCAATCCCGATCCCAACATCGAACGTAATCTCACAGGCAGCGCCGATATCACCCTGAGCGTACGAGGTCCGGTGACGAACCTCTCGATAGCGCTCGATTCAGATCCACCATACGACCGGCAGCAAATTCTCGGACTGCTCCTCAATGCTCCAGCGGTCGGCGCCACGACGCTCTTTGCGAACACGCCGCCTCCCGGAACACTCGCCCCGCTCGCATTTCAAGGAACCACGGCGACCGGCGGCATCACCGTCGGTCAAACCGCGTTCAGTTTGCTCAACGCGCAGTTCACGAGAAACCTGCTTTCGCCGTTCGAGAGCTCGCTCGGCGGTGCACTCGGCCTTTCCGACGTTAACGTGACGCTCGACTACACCGGTGCGGTCGGAGTCAGCGCGCGCAAGTTGCTCGGGAAGAACATTTATGCCGTATATGGGACGACCTTCGGATACCCGTATCGCCAGACGTTTGGTTTCGAGCTGCGCCCAACGCCGGAGACGGCAGCGCAATTCACCTTTTACGAAACGATCGGCGACGTCTACGGCTACATCACTTCTCCGGTCACTGGCGCCGTCAGCCGCGAGACGCTGAGTCAGCCCATCACGGGAACGAGCGGGTTCTCGTTCTCACTGCAGCGCTTCTTCTGGTGACAAAGACGGCCCAGGGGCGCGGAGCAGGGGGGCGAACCATGCCGCGCTGCCAAAGAGCCCGCGGGCCAGTGAGAAACAAGGACTTTTGCAGGCGCGTTACCAGGCCAATGTGGTCCCGTCTGTGCACCGTGCGTAGCCACCTCGTCGTGCTTGCGTTGCTCGCGATCGTCGCGGGCGTCGTTTCGCCCGCCGGCGTACGCGCGCAAGGCGCGCCGAAAGTCGTCTCGGTCTCTGTCTCGGGAAACGTCCATGTGCCGACGGATCGGATCATGGCCGTGATCAAAACGCGGGTCGGACAGCCCTTTGACGAGGCGACGGTCCGCCAAGACCTCGCTGCCATCAACGACCTCGGTTTTTTCGCAGACCAGGTCCCTCCGCTCATCCGGCAACGCCCTGGCGGCGTCTCCGTCACGTATCGCGTGATCGAGAATCCCGTCATCCAACGGATCGCCTTCACCGGCAACGAGCACGTGCCGAGCGACACGCTCCTGGCCTTGATGGATACGGCGCCAGGCCAGGTGCTGAATACCAATACATTTCACCAAGACGTCCTCAAGATCAATTCGTACTACGATAAGGTGGGTTACGGCGGACAAGTGCCGACTCACGTGCGCGATCTCAACATCGATCCGCGGACAGGCCTGTTGCGCATCGACGTTCGTGAAGGCCTCACCGTTCGCAACGTGATCGTCAAGGGCGACACGATTCTACCGCCGCCCCTCATCGAGAATTCGCTGTCGCTCAAGAAAGGGATGGCGTACTCGGAGGCGGCGCGCGACAAAGACGGCGAACTCATCAAGAAACTGTACGACAAGTATGACTTGTCTGTTGGAAGTTTCGAGGGCGGCATCGACCCCAGCTCCGTCGATCTCAAGAACGGCACGGCCGACGTGCTCTACACCATCGACGTGGCGCGCGTGGGAGCGGTGGAGATTACCGGAAACGATATCACGAAAGATATCGTCATTCGGCGCCAGTTGCGGATGCGGCCCGGCATGGTCGTGACCCAGAGCGGGCTTAAACGCGACTACGAGCGCCTCAACAATCTGGGGTTCTTCTCGAAGGTTGAGCTGAACCCCAAGCCGGGACCCAATCCGAAACGGCCGGCCGAAGTCACGCTCGACTGGAACGTCACGGAGCAGCGCACCGGGACGGCGCAGATCGGCGCGGGATATTCGGGCGGTATTACCGGGACCGGACTCACTGGAACGCTTTCGTACTCGCAGAACAACATCAATGGGACCGGAAACGGCGCGTCCATCAACTTGCAACGGGGATCGCGCCTCGGCTCCGCATCCGCCTCGGTTTCAATCCCGTACGTCGGCAACTCGCCGCGTTCTCAGAAGTACAGCTTCGGCGGCACGATCTACACGCAAGGGCAGACGAACCTGTATCCCGTGTACGCGGTTTCCGGTGCCCTGCTTTCTCAACCGCCGGTAATCGGTACGCCGAGCCCGACATCGAGCTCGTCTCCAGGCGGCACGATTCCCGTGACGCTCATTCCGAATCAAACGCCGGTGAACGGCCTCGTTTCGAACTATAAGACCAAGTCGTCGGGCATCTCGCTTTCGGGCGGCCGGCGTCTTTCGGACTATGTTACCGCCTCACTCGGTATTTCGGTGGCGTCGCTCGGCAACGACGTGACCGTCCCTTCCCCGTACTTTGTGAGCGGATCGACCCCTGGCTCGTTCATCAATCCCCAGCAGTCGGTGTTCGGGCCTTCGCAGTTCGGCAACACGCTCGGCATCACCGCGTCGTCGATCGCGAACACCGTGAACGGCCAGAATTACCGGCTGCACAGCGTCGTTCTCGGTTTGCAGGACGTCACGCTCGACGACATCTTCAATCCGAGGGTCGGCATCAAAACGTCGCTCAGTGAAGAGGTGAGCTCGCATAGCTTCGGCTCTGACTTCACGTACACGATCACCACGCTGGATGCGGCAAAGTTCTATCCTGTTTTGCGCAACGCGACGGTTGGGCTCCATGCGGTCTTGGGCGCCACGACCGGTGCGATCCCCGCCAACAAGTTGTTCGTGCTTTCCGACCAGCAGTTGAGAGGATACAACGCCGTCTTCTACGGCACTGAGGAATTATTGTTGCAGTCGGAATTGCGCATTCCGGTCACGTCGGACAAGCACTTTTGGGTCGCGGCGTTCGCAGACTACGGGAACCTGCGAATTCGCGGTGCGCAACCGCAGTTCGACGCCTTCGGCAACCTCGTTCAGAACTACAACAATTGGATCTACCATGGCGACGCCGGCATCGGCTTACGCTTCGACGTCCCGCAGCTCGGCTTTCGCTCGATCCGGCTCGATTTTGCTCGAGGTGCGACGGGTACGCACACGAGCTTCGGGATCGGTCAAAGCTTCTAATGAATCCGTATGAATAGACGATTTTTCGCAATTCCCAAGCGGCTGGCCGCCGGGCTGTTCTTCGCCGCGGTCGCCGCCATGCTGGCTCCAGCGAGCGAAGGCGCCGGTACCGACGTCAACGACGTCGGCTACGTCGATCAGGCCAGGCTCGCCGGCATGAAAGCGTTTCTCGACGCAAATCGGCAGCTGGCCAACTATAAGGCGGGCTTGGACCGCCAGTTTGCGCAGCAGATGCGGGGCGTTCGTGACCAGAGCAAACAACAGCGCATCGCGCAGGATTTTCAAGGCCGCCTTGCGGCCAAGCAACGCGCGGTGCTTGGACCGTTGTTCGCGCGCGCCCAGGTGGCCATCGCCTCGGTCGCTTCGAGCCGTAACCTGTCGGTCGTCGTGGACAAGCAGATCATCATCGTCGGCGGTCAAGATATAACCCAGCCGGTCATCGATCTGTTCAGCGGGATCGGTGAACCGGTACCCCCGGTCAGCACGCCCCCTCCCTCAAACGTCGGTTATGTGGATCAGACCCAAATCGATGCGGTCCCGAAACTGAAGTCGGTGAACGACCAGTTTGCCAAGTTTCAAGCGGATCAGCAGCGCGATGCTCAGACGAAGATGCGCAGTGCGAAGACCGATGCCGATCGCCAGCAGATTTATAACGCCATGCAAAAGGCGCTCGCCGACAAGAAGCATCAGCTCATCGATCCGCTGGTGGACCAAACGCGCAGCGTTATTGCGAACGTCGCGAAGAAGCGTTCATTGGTGCTCGTGATCGATAAGGTGAACCGCATCTACGGAGGCACCGACATCACGACGGATGTCACGAACGGCCTTAAGTAGTACCGTCGGTACCGGCAAAGCATTGGCCTTGGCGCTGATCGTCGCGCTGGCAGGCTGCGCGGGACATGGTGCGTCGCAAAGCGCGGGAACGTCCGGCGGAATCGGATACGTCCGCATGAAGGACTTGGTCCCCAAGCATCCGCTCTATCCGCAACTGGCGAAGTACGACGAAGATATCGCGGCCCTGCAGCTTAAGAGCGTCGGTGGAACGCAGGTCGCATCGGCCGGAGCGAACATCCAGCGCGAACAGGCCGCGCTCCAACGCGAGCTCGACGATGCAGCGTCGCGAACCCGCACGCTCCTGAAGGAGAAACAGGCCGAGTATCAGGCGCGTGAAAACGAAGCGATCAAAGCGGCGCTTGCCGCCTCGAATGGCCCGGCGCCTCCCGGCGCGGCAGCAATTGCGAGCCAAATCCAGACCACATCAAATGAACAGGCCCGTGAAGTGGCACACCAGGCGCAGGCAAATTTGGAGGTGTACCGCAAGGAGACGATTGCTCAGGATCAGGCTGCGGTGAACGCGCTACGCAAATCGCTGGGTGAGCGGGCCGACCGGACCTACCGCGCGAAGGCCGAGGAACTCCGAGAAAAGGAATCAGCCTTTTCGTTACAGATGGCGAACAACGACGCGCCGCAGCGCCTCGCCCTTCGTACCAAGCTCTCCAACCTTCCGCTCGACGACGCGAGCCGCAAGGCTATCACCGACCAACTCCAAAGCCTCGATCGTAAAGAAGCGGATGCGCTGGCGGCGATGCGCAATCGCGATCAAGCAACTCTCGCGGCTTTGCAGACTCAGTTACACACTCAGACGACGACGGAATTCAACCAGGAGGCCTCGTCCATCCACCAGCGCACGAACGCGAAGCTCACTGAGCGCGCCACGCAAACCCGTCAGCAGTTGCTGAATCAATTGGGCGGCCCAGTTGCCGCTGCGCCGGCCGGCGCTGCCGCTGCGGCGACGCTTTCGCCTGACATGAAAGCAAAGTTGCTGGCCCTGCACAAACAGTACCAAGGCGAATTTCAGCGCGATGCGGATCAAACCGTCAAGGCATTCTACAAGACGAAAGACGATCTGAGCCGGCGTTTTGCCGAGTTGCACGGCGTCGACGCGACGGCACAAGATGACGTCCGCAGGCAAATCGACGCCCTCCAACGGCAGCGCGACGCCTTGTACAGCGAAATCCTCGCGCAGATCGACCGCGAGGTGAAAATCGTCGCCGAGCGGCGATCCGTCGGGCTCGTCTTCGGCGACATCATCGTTCCGGTTGACGGCGTGGATCTCACGGACGACGCCGCCAAAGACCTCGAAAGCCTCCACGAGTGAGGCACCTCGCTCCCTTCGTCGCGGCCGTCGTCCTGCTCGGACTGAGCGGCTGCAACGGCGGAGGCGGATCATCCGATATCGGCACCGTCAACGTGAGCCGCATTACCGCCAACTGGCCGAAGTTTCTCAACTACCAAAATCAACTTGCTGCCGACGCGTCCGCGATCGATCGGTCGAGCGTCTCAGACGCGACGAAAGCAAAAGAGCGAGCATCGTTGCAGCAGCGCTTCTTACGGTTTCAGAACGAAGTGACGTCCGACGTGCGCTCGGCGGCCGAACAAGTTGCGGCGCAGCGCCACCTCAAGCTCGTCGTGACGCGCGAATTCGTCGGTTATGGCGGCGTCGACATCACGCCGGACGTGGAGAAGATCCTTCAAATTACCGAGACCGCCACCCCAACACCATGATCGGGACCCTCGCCGAGATCGCGCGCCGTCTCGGTGGGACCGTGACGAAAGATGGCGAGGCCGTCATCCAAAACGTTGCCGCCGTCGATGATGCCGATAACGGTTCGCTCACTTTTGCCGCGGACGAGCACTATCTGCGCTCTGCGCTCGCTTCACGCGCTGCCGCCATCTTGACGGAAAGCGCGATCGCCGAGCGGCTCGATACCGCGCGCAAACCGTTGCTGCTCGTCCCATCGACGCGTGCGGCGCTGGCCGCGTTACTCGCAGAGCTGCAGCCGGCGCGTCGCAAAGGACCAGTGCGGCACCCCACCGCCGTCGTCGATGCCAGCGCACGCATCGCCCCTGACGTCGTGATCGGTCCGCTGGTCGTCATCGGTGAAGGAGCGTCTGTCGGTGCAGGGACCGTGCTCGAGGCCGGCGTCGTGATCGGTGCTGGAGCGCGAGTAGGACGCGACTGCACGTTCGGTTCTCGTTCGATGTTGCTCGATCGCTGCATCGCCGGCGACGAGGTGGTTCTGCAGCCGGGGGCGATCGTGGGAAGCGACGGTTTTGGTTACGTCGTCATCGATGGAGAGTTTCGCAAGATTCCCCAAGCCGGAAGCGTCGAGCTCGGCGACCGCGTCGAGATTGGGGCAAATACGTGCATCGACCGTGCGCAGACGGGCGCAACCAAAATCGGTGCAGGAACGAAGATTGACAACCTCGTGCAAATCGGCCATAACTGCCGCATCGGCCGGAATTGCGTCTTCGCTGCGCAGACGGGGCTTGCCGGCACAACGCTCATCGGGGACTTCGTCATGGTCGGCGGCCAAAGCGCCTTTAAAGGCCATGTGCGCGTCGGATCCAACGTGCGCATCGCGGGTGCGTCCCATATTTGGGCCGACGTGGCGGACGGTGCGTTCGTGAGTGGCCGCCCCGCACAAGCCCATCGCGACGAACTGCGCTTGCAGGTTCGAATTCGTCACCTTGACAAATTGGAGGCACGCGTGGAAGCGTTGGAACGCCGCCTGCCACCAAACGGCTCGTGACCTTCGCTGGTACGGAGCAGCATACGCTCCGCGAACCCTGCACGTTGGAAGGCGTCGGTC
>JAFAXE010000186.1 GCA_019241305.1 Vulcanimicrobiota bacterium | reverse complement strand
AACGGTTGGCGCTAGCACGTGAATTGACGTATCTGCTTCCCCCGCTGTCGGTGCCACCGGACGCGAACGTGCGGGCCCTTTCCACGGATGAAGCGCTCCAGTACGATGCTGTCGCGCTGTTCGTGCGAAAGGCGTACGAAACGGGCGCCGGTTTTGCGCTCACCGATGCCAATGCTCCGATTGTAGCGGAGATCTGCAGACGCCTCGATGGTATCGCCCTTGCGATCGAGTTGGCGGCGGCTCGGATACGCACGCTGACGGTTTTCGATCTGTGCCGGCGTCTCAACGAACGTTTTGCGGTTCTCGTGGGCGGCTCGAGGGATGCGTTGCCTCGACACCGCGCGCTTCGAACGGCTTTCGATTGGAGCTATGAGTTGCTCGACGAGCAGGAACGAGCGTTCTTTCGGCGTTCCGCCGTCTTCGTTGGAGGGTTCAGCCTCGAAGCTGCCCATCACGTGTGCTTGGAAGGTGGCGGTGGCGAGATTCACGCTCTCGAGTTGCTCGCCGCGCTCGTCGATAAATCGCTCGTCCAGCCTGACTTCAGCGTTGAAGAAACGCGCTACCGCTTACTCGAAACGCAGCGCGCCTACGCCCTTCAAAAGCTGACGGAGAGCGGCGAATTTACCGTGACCGCCAGCCGGCACCTTATCTGTTTCCGCGATATGGCGCAGCACGCTCAAGCAGAAGCGCAGCAAAGCGGTAAGGTCGGAATGGTCGTCCCACTGCTGCAGGCGGATCAGCACAACATCCGTGCAGCACTACGCTGGTCGCTCTCCACAAAGGAGCTGCAATCGGGTATTGCTCTCCTCGACGCAATAGGAGGGTGCTGGACGGGAATCGGCCACACAGCAGACGGCATCGCGTTCGTTGAAGAATTCCTCGCCGTCGTACCAAACGACAACTTTACCGGCAAAGCGGCCTTGTACGAGAACCTTTCGTTACTCCAGTACAATGCCGGCAGAGTCCAACTTGCGGCTCATGCGTCCTGCCAAGCACTCGAGCTGGCGCGTCGTGCGAATCAGTCGACCATGCTCTTTCGGACCCTCATGACGTATGGGATCACGATGGCGCTCGTCAAGCACTTCGGTGAAAGCGCGGCGGCTTTGCACGAAGCGGAGGCATTGGCTGGCCTGGAACCGAGCGTCGGACGAAGGTTGTACTTATTGAAAACACGCGGGAAGACGGAGTTTCTTCGCGGCAACTACCGCAGAGCTGCAGAAATCTTCGCCCAAGAATGCGACCTCCGGCGCTCGATTGGAGATGTCCACGCTGAAGCGACGGCGGAGCTGTGGCGAGCAGAAGCCGAACACGGCTATGGCAGCACTGCGCAGGCGATAGGCCGCGTTCGCGACGTCTTAGATCGTCCGCCCACCGATTATGGCCGTGAAACGCATGCAATGTTGCTGGCCAACCTTGCGGGATATCTCGGTGCGGCCAATGATACCGCGGGTGCCTTGCGCGCCGCGCGGGGTGTCCTCGATATGTTCGCCGATGTGGCCCCGATGCCGCTTATCTGTGCCATTGCGCTAGCACACGCCGCGCTTGCGCTGGCCGTCCAAGGCGATCTCGAAGTCGCCGCGCTCTTCTTCGGTGCGTCTGAGGAGGCGCAGCGTAAGGCCGGATATGAGTCAGGGCTTACAGAGCAAATAACGCAGGATCGTTTGCGCTGCGTCCTGCAGCGAGGCTTGCAGCACGACACACGAACGTCGTTGATGTCTGAAGGTGCGGCGCTACCGTGGAGTCGCGTCATCGAACGATTCCGACACGCTACGGATGGGATCGCCACCGGCACAGCGCCGAGCATGCGGCATTTGCACACGGAGCCCAGCATCGCCGCCAGTTAGCGTACGGCCGTTTGGGCGGGCACGGCGGTCCCGTCCGGAGTCTGGGAGAGCACGCGTCCGGATTGTCCCTGCACACCGATGAGGACGTCGCAAGGCGCCTTCGCGGCGATCATCTCGATGTTCCGGCCGAGCGGCGCTTCAGCGTATCGTCCTTCACGGTAGGAACCCAACACGATGAGGTGCGCATCGATCCTACGCGCGAGATCGAGCACGCCTTGCCACACTTGTCGCGCGGGAACCACCTCCGTCGTGATCTCCACGTTGTTCTTCCGCGCGATCGCTTCCGCGGTCGCCAACACGTCGAGGGCGGCGCGATGCTCCTTTTCCATCTCGGCGTCCACTGGAAGCGTATGCGGAACCTCGACGACGTAGATCGCGCGCAGCTCAGCACGTTCACGCCGGGCAACGCGTGCGGCGAGAGCCAACATGTGTTCCGAATGAATTTCCTCGGAAAAGACGATGATGACGCTGCCGATCATCGCTTCGACGTCTTCTTCGGTGCGCGTTGCGGCGCGGTCCGCTGCTGTCGCGGGCGGATGGAGCATCCAATAGATGGTGGCCACCACCGAGCCAAGGATGAAGAAGGCGATGGCCAGCCCGGCCGGGTGTACCGTCACCGTACGGTCCTTCGCAGCGTCGCATAATCTCTGACGCGAAGAAGGCCGAGCACAATGAGCGCGGCCCCCAATACGAGCGCGGGAATTTCCCGCAGATCGAGTCCAAGCATGAGCAGCGTGCGAACGACGATCGCTGCGCCGAGCGCGATGAAGAGCGCGCCCGTTACGGCTCGCGTCCGGGCGTAGGCACGGCTGCGGACCAGTCGCCTCACCGTTCTAGCCCCCGCTGTGTTGCGGATGGCGGCTCGGCCGCCTTCACGTTGCGCAAGTACTCATCCATCAGTTCAAGTTCGCCTGCTTCTTGCAGGATGCGGACCTGGGCCTTGCGCCAGTCGTGTCGCTGCGAACGGAAGACCGGCAGACCCTTGCGATGACGGTAAACGAGATAGCCCACGAGACCGAGAATGATCCACGATGGACCGGCGATCCGGCCGATCTCGTGCGTGATCATGGTGAACACCAAAATCGAGGCGATTCCGATGAATCCGATCACGGCGACGACGGGAAACTCAGCAGGCCGGCCGCGATAGGTCAGCGGGATGTTGATCGGCATCTTGAACCGGCGCGGACTCTGTGCATCGTTGAAGCGCAGCGCGATCAGCGCAATGAAGACGAACGAGTAGCTCGTCGCCGCTCCGAAAGCGTACAGGTCGCCGAGGAACGTTATTCCGTCCTCACCACGGAAAAGGCGAGCATAGAGGTGGTGCATCCCCGGCGAGAGGCTCGGAAGCGCGGCGAAGATCAGCTCCACGACGGCCACGCCGCAGAAGGCGGCGATCGAAACGACCGGCGTGCGCCGTGTCGGGCTAACGCGCTGAAAGATGCTCGGGAGCAGTTGCGTGCGGCTCATCGCGTAGGCAATGCGCGAGCTGCCGAAGACTCCCGAATTGCTGGAAATCAGCAACAAGATCGCGCCGAGCACCGGAACGTACAGCGCGGCGAAGGCGCCCCAATAGGGCACGTACGAGGCGAGTACCGCTACCGCCGCGCCATTGTTTTCTTCATTGCCCAGAAAATGCCACAGCATTTGTTGATGCCCATGCGCGTCCGGCGGGATCGGGTGCCACGGCTGCATGCCGAGCGACAAGTTCGAATACGACAGCGCAAAGATCAGAATCGTGAGGATGAGGCTGATGGAAGTGCGCGGGATGATGCTCGCCGGACGCTGCGTCTCTTGCGCCGCCTGTGAAATCGACTCGAGGCCGACGAACGAAATGATCGCCAGCGAGACGCCATTCATCAAGTTGAAGGTATTCGGCCACGCCGCGGTCATCGTGTGCACCAAGAGATCCGGATGAAACGCGAAGAGGAATCCGAAGAAAAGGATCGCCGTTTCGCTCACCACGTCAAGCGCGCTCACGAGTTCGTTGAAAGCGGAGCTCTCGCGGACTCCCCAGATATTCAGTCCCGCAAGCCACACGATGAGCGCGAAGACCACGAGGAAATGCGTCCACGGGTGCGACGTGTACGCCAGGAACGGAAGCACGGGCAACTTGCTGAGGTAGTCGATGCAGCTCCACGCAAACAGGACGATGTCGATCGTAAAGTCGAGTAACACCGCCCAGCCCGCGATGAAACCAAAGATATCGCCGAGACCGCGAAAGACGAAGTACTGTCCTCCGCCGGCGACAGGATAGGTCGCCGCCAATTCGGTGTACGCCAGGCCGATGCACACGTAGACGATTCCGGCGAACAAAAACGCGATGTTGGAGGCGCCGGCCGCCGCCCCGAGCACGAGGCCAAGTCCAACGAAGATGTCCGCACCAACATCGGAGTAGCCCCACGAAAACGAACCCCACGCGGTAACGGCTCGCCGTAAGGTCGGCTGCTGGGGCCGCGCCTGCGCTGCGGTGCGGGCCGTTGTCACCGAAAAGCGTTGCGGTGCAGAGTCACGCGCTGCCCTTCCACCGTAAGTACGTCAAAGCGCGCGCGTGCGTCCGGAGCGACGATCTGGAGATAGTCCTCCGCGATCGCGCGGATGCGGCGCTTCTTGCGCGCATCGACGCTGGCGATTGCCGAGCCAAAGCGATGGTTCGAGCGCGCCTTCACCTCGATGAAAACGACCGTTTCCCCATCCTTCGCAACGATGTCGATTTCCCCACCGCGGCCGCGCACGTTGCGGGCAAGCAGCTGCATCCCCAGTGCAACGAGATATCGCGCCGCGGCGTGCTCGGCAGATTTCCCGAGCGCGCTCGGAGCTGTTCCCGTTGACATTTCACGCCATCGTTTCGAAGCCGTCGTCCCACGCCGTGGCGTCGAACAGGCTCAGGGCGCTTTGCACGCGCCAAAAGGCGTGCCGATGTTCGGTGCACGGGCCGAGCCGCATCAGGGCTTCGATGTGCTGCTGCGTGGCGTAGCCTTTGTGTTCCGCGAAACCGTATTCGGGGAAGCGGCTCCCCAGATCGACGAGCAGCGCATCCCGATGAACTTTGGCGATGATCGACGCCGCCGCAACCGTCGCGCACAGTGCGTCGCCGTGCACGACCGGCAGTTGCTCGCCGGCAAAAGAACGGATGCGTACGGCATCGGTCAAGAGATACTCCGGAGAGAGCGGCAGTGCAGCGAGTGCCCGTTCCATTGCCAATACGCTTGCCCAGTAAATATTGATCCGGTTGATTTCATCGACCGAGGCCTCTCCGACCGCCCAAGCACGCACGCGTTGTTTGATCTGTGCGGCGAGCGTCGTCCGTAGCTCGGGGCGGACGCGCTTGGAATCGTCCAAGCCCCTCAGCAGGAGTGGCCCGTCGACGACGACGCATGCCGCGACGACAGGCCCGGCAAGTGGCCCCCGTCCGACTTCGTCGATGCCGCCGACGAGGATGAATCCGCGCTCGTGAGCGTCCCGCTCGAAGCGGTGCAGGCGGAGAAGACGACGGTGTTCGCGACGGTGAGCGAGGCGACGCTTGTGCGCGGCCTGTTCCTTTGCGGTCACGGTGCGGGCTCCAGAGTCATACGTCCAAACGCTCCATCGTTGAACTCTTTGATATACGACCAGGCAGCGTTGTGCGTGTCCAAAGTGTTTCCACGTCGCACGAAGCCTCGTTCCCGAGCGAACGCGGAAAGGTCCGGGACGTCGATGCGGTGTTCCTGCGCCCATCGCACGAACGGCGCGATGATCTCTTCAGCATCGAAGCGCGCGCGCGGGACCGCGCCGCAAAGCGCGAGCTTCCACTGCGCGTCCGGCGTATCGATCTTGGGAACGAGGATGCCCGCCGTGTCGAGCACGTCGAGCCTCGGTTCGACCCGAAACCACTGCGGTGCCCTTGTTACCCCAGCGCGATTCTCCACGCGCGCAAGGTTCGTCCCCGCGAGCGCGTTGATCACCGTCGACTTTCCGGCGTTCGGAATCCCGACCACGATGGAACGCGCTTGGCGTTTTCCCGCCGCAAGCAGCAACAACGCCTCCTTGAGGCGGCGCGTGCTTCCTTTTGACTTGCCGTTGATCGCGACCGCCGGCTCGCCGTTTTGGGCGAACGCGCGGAGCCACGCTGCCGTCACGTGGGGATTCGCAAGATCTTCGCGTTCCAAGACCACGAGTCGCGGTTTTGTGCCGGCGAGTCGCGCCAGCGCAGGATTACGGCCGCTCCGTACGATCCGTGCATCCACGACTTCGATGACGACGTCGCTCAGCCGCACATCCTTCTCCAAGCGCCGCATCGCGGCGGCCATGTGGCCGGGATACCACTGGATCGCTTTCACGGCTCGGTTGCGCTTCGCCCTTGGGTGCTTTTACAAAGAACCGGCACGATGCGGTGGCCACACGGCGAGCATCGCTTTACCGATCACATCCTCGCGCCGCACGAATCCCCACGCCCGAGAATCGTCACTGTTCGCCCGATTGTCGCCCAAGACGTAGTATGCACCGGGCGGAACGACGACCGCTTTGGCGGTTCGACGGTCGCGAAAACGTACGTAATCTTCCTGCAGTGGCCGGCCGTTCAGGACGACAATTCCCTTGTCGATGGCGATGCGGTCCCGCGGAATACCGATGACACGCTTGAGGTAGACCGATTCCGCCGAACGCTCGTGGCGGAACGCGATGATGTCGCCCCGGCCAGGGCCGCTGAAACGATATGCCAGCGTGTTGATGATGACATACTCGCCGGAATCAATGCGCGGCTCCATTGAGAAACCGGAAACCTGCGAAGGATGCACGGTGAAGGCGAACCCGAACAGGAGCAGGAGAGCGACTTGAAAGGCGACCCCGGCGCCTCTTCGCCAGCGCACCGCTGGAGAAACCACGCCGCCTTCTTCGCGTTCATGTAGTCCGCTCCCGCGACGGGAGAGACTCGTGAAGTTGCCGGAGTGCTCGGTTAGTGCAGGATGCGAATGCGGTTGGGCGGCCAGAACAACAGGAAGGCATGGCCCGTAAAGTGCGCCGGTTTGCCCTTCTCGCGGCCGCTTGCGAACGATCCGCTGACTTGCGCGAACCCCCAAAGGTGCGAGTCTTCCGAGTTGTTGCGGTTGTCGCCCATCATGAAATAACAGTTTGCCGGAATGCGATCCGGAGCACTCCACATCTTCGGCGGCGGAATGTTCGCTAGGTCGCGATCGAGTGGAGTGCCGTCGACGTAAATCCCGTAGTTTCTGATTTCGAGCTCGTAGTTCGGCTTCTCCGCGATGTACGGCTCGTAGAGGGCCTTCCCGTTGCGGTACACGATCCCGTTGTGCACGCGCAACGTCTCTCCCGGCCCCGCAATAAGTCGTTTGATGAAGTCGTTCGTCGTCGGCAGGGGTGGAGGAAAAACGACGATATCGCCGTCGTGGGGCTTGGTGAGCCGGTACTCGAATTCGTTCACGAGCAGGACGTCGTGCACTTGCAGCGTCGGTTCCATGGAACCCGACGGTATGAAAAAGGTTCGCACGACGAACGTGATGAGGAAAAGCGCAACCAGGCCGGCGACGATGAACGCGTCGAGGTACTCGCGCACGACCGTAAGGGCGGAGGCTTGTGGCGCCGCTGCCGGAACGCCGTCGGTCGCCTCACCGCTTTGTCCCGCAACGGTGACCGGTGCGGGACGTAAACTGAGCGCAAGCCGCACGACGGCGAAGATACAAATGAGGCCGAAGAGCTGGAGCGGCGTCATGAATGGGCGGGCTTAGCGGACAGCCTTTTTCTCCTTGATGCGAGCGCCCTTACCGATCTTTTCGCTCAGATAGTACAATCGGCTGCGACGCACGATGCCGCGCCGTGCAACTTCGATTCGTTCGATCCGCGGACTGTGCAACAAAAACGACTTTTCCACACCCACGCCGTGGGCGACGCGACGAACCGTGATGCTTTCACCGGACGAGCCGCCTTTGCGTACGGTGACGACGCCCTCGAACATCTGCACCCGCTCTTTACCACCCTCGACGACTCTCGAGTACACCTTCACGGTATCTCCGGGGCGAAAGCCGGGAATGTTCGAGCGCTCCTGTTCCCTTTCGATCAGGTCGATGACGTTCATACTGTGCGCTTCCTACCCCGCATACTAGTGCGCGCGACGTTTGTGACAGGTCCGCCGCGCGCCGATGGGACAACCCGCCGATTGTACCATGGGGCCTCGGGCCCATCAAGGATTCATGTATGCTCGCCCCCGGAGGACTCGGGAAGCAGATCGGGCCGGCGTACCGCGGTGCGTTCCAAGGATTCGCGGTGGCGCCACGCCGCAATTCTTTGATGGTCGCCGGAGAGCAGGACTTCCGGAACGTCGAGGCCGCGGAACGAGGGAGGCCGTGTGTAGCTTGGTGCGTCGAGGACCCCTGCATTGAAGGACTCCTCCTCGAGCGACGCCGGGCGGATCGCGCCGGGGAGCAGCCGGACGGTTGCATCGACCACGGCGACCGCCGCAATCTCGCCCCCCGTCACGATGAAATCGCCGAGGGAAACTTCCTCGGCTTCGTACAGCGGCATGAGCCGCTCGTCGATTCCTTCATAGCGGCCGCACACCACGATGAGCCGGTCGAGGCCGGCATAGCGTCGAGCATCGGCTTGGCGAAAGCGACGTCCCGCGGGCGTCGTCACGACGACGGCGCGGCGTTCCTGCGGTGGCGCGGCAGCGGTGAGCCGATCGAGAATGCGCGCAATCGGCTCGATCCGCAGTACCATACCCGGACCTCCGCCGTAGGGCCGATCGTCGGCGCGCTCTTGCGGCAACAGTGCATCGCGCAACGGATGAAGCTCGATGCGAACCACTCCCATGTCGCTGGCGCGACCCACGATCGACAACCGGAAAAACGGCTCGAACATTTCGGGGAAGAGCGTCACGACCTGGATGGTGAACACGAACGCCATGTTCGACGTACGGCAGCTGCTTGCCGTGCTGAAAGGAAAGCGTCGGCGGCTGGACACCGCTGCTCGCGCTGCGCTGCCGATCGACGAAGGCCGTCCCGAAGCGGCGCTTTCCCAACTCGACGCCTTGCTCGAGAGCGGCGCCGTGCCGAGCGCGCGCCGCGCTTTCGTTCACAACAAGCGAGGAGTGGCGCTGATGGCGCTCGGCCAAAAGGAACAGGCGCGAGCAGCGTTTGGCGATGCGCTCGGCGCGTCAGGCGATTTTGCGCCCGCGCTCGTGAATGTCGGAAATATGCTACTCGAAGACGGCGAGCCCGAAGCCGCCATGGAATATTATCGCGCGGCCATCCGCGTCGACGAATCCTACGCCGTGGCCTATCTCAACTTCAGCGTCGCGCTCAAACGAGTTGGACGTGCCAGCGAGGCGGCGCCGTTGCTCCGGAAGGCCCTCCGGCTGGAGATGCGCCGGCGTTCCTAATCTCATCGACGTATTCGAACAACTGCGGGAGCGTGATTTGTTCCAGCGCCCCGCGCGCACGCAGATCTTCGCCTTCCTCGCCCTCATCGCGAAGGTAACAGCGCGATTCGACGTCGCCTGGAGCACCGCTCAAAAAGGAAACGGCGAATCCTTTCCCGGGTGTTTCGTCGTAAATGCGCATCGCCGCAGGATTGAGGATTTCGACCGAGTGCGTTGAACAATGCGCGTCGAAAATCGTGATGGAAAGGTAGTCGCGACTCGTGACCTCGATGGAGCCGACGACGAAGGTGTTCTTCGTCGAGAAGAACTCGTGACCGCGCTTGTTTCGCGAGGACACTTCATAGAAAACGCGATGCCGTACGAAGCGGCTGAGGATTCGGCGCAGCGTCGAGATGGACGCAAGCGTCTCCGTACGGTTTCCCCGCGTGTAGATGATCTTCACTCGGCTTGATGGTGCCCTTGCGAGAAGAGGGTGCGCGCCTCAAAGGTGGGCACGCTATGTTGGGGGCGGTAAGAGGGTTTCCCTTCTGCTTGCTTTAGAAGTGGGTTAAGTCGTGCTGTCGATCCCGGATATGGCGATCATCGGCGCCCTCGCGTTGATTCTTTTTGGACCCGAGCAACTGCCGAAGGTCGCAAAGCGCTTCGGCCACGTCATGCGCGACATGCAGAACACGTCTCAAGCGTTCATTCGCGAACTCGAACGCGCGGCGGACGAATACGAGCCAGAACGGCACGAGTCGAGCGAACCGTCGGACGAAACGCAGCCGCACCTTGAAGCGCCGCCTGCGCCGGCATCCGAGGGCCCCGAGCCGAAGGCTCAGCTGTAAAAATCTGAACGGGCCGAAGCCGCCCGTCTACACCTTCAGGTTTGAACGAATTTCGTTGATGCGGCTTTCTACGAGCGAGCGGACTTGGTTCCTTAACCGCTCGCGGTGTTCATCGGGAAGGCGACGGTAGATGAGGTAGCCTGCCGCGCTCGCAAGGCCTCCCAAGACACCGACCAACAGCGCGCGCGCTGCGTCGCTGTTTGTGGGATCGCCGTAATCGTCCGCATCGGCGGCGTTGTGGATAGGGGGCCTGTCGCTGTCGGTCATGGCAAGGCCCTCGCTACGGTGCTTGAGAGTCGGTCTCCCGCACGAGCCGTACATGATCGGGATATTGCCGTGCGAGATGTTCGATCGCGATCTCTGCCGTTTCGACGATCGCCTGCGTTGCCTCGCCGCCCGTTTGTGCGTCCCATCGCAGATCGAGCGTTCCCTCACGCGTGCGAGCATCGACGGCGACGTGCGCGACTTCGCGCAATCCGAGCCACGCTGCCTGAACGATTGCCGAGACAGCGGCACACACGACGTCTTCTCCGTGCTGCGCCCAGCCGGAATGGCCTGAGGCCGAAAGTGACGAGAGCCGCTTTGTGCTGTCCCGCCGCGTCGTCACGCTGACCATTGACGTGGCTAACCAGAGCCGAGACGAACGCTAGGCGGGAAGTTCGATCCTCGTGATCTTGACGTCGGCGTAGCGCTGGCGGTGTCCCACGAGCTTGCGGACCCGCTTCTTCGGCTTGTACTTGAAGACCAGAATCTTCTTCGTTTTGCCGTGACGGACGACCGTTCCGACGACTCGCGCACCTTCGACGAACGGGCGGCCGACCGCGACGTGAGCGCCGCCTCCGCTGGCCAGTACGACGCGTTCGAAAGAGATCTCGCTTCCCGGCTCCTGGCCTGCCGCGTCGCAGCGGATCGTATCGCCCTCGGCGACGCGGTACTGCTTCCCGTCGGCTTCAATGATGGCGTACACTACCGCCGTCCTCCAGGCTCCGTCATAACTGGCCGATAGTACCATCGGCGGCCCCCGGGCGTAAAGCGTCAGACGTCGATGAAGACCTCGTCGCCCTCCTCGCGGACGGGAAACAACCGCACGGGGAGGATGGCGGGCAGCGTGAGCGCCGCGCCCGTGGTCACATCGAAATACGCCCCATGCCGCGGGCACATCACGCGTTCGCCTTCCAATTCGCCTTGGTCGAGGGCGCCGCCGTCATGCGTGCACACGTTTTCGATGGCATAGAGCGAGCCGTCCACGTTACAGAGCAGGATCTCCACATCGTCGACGACGACGCGCTGCGCCGTGCCGGGTTCGATTTGGCTTTTGCGCGCGACCGGTTGCGCCGGGAAACTCATGGGGTGCCCGCCATTCGCGCGCCCGCAGCTCGGGACCCGCGGAAGAAGGCTGCTCCATGCGGCGAACGACGGCTGGGCAACCGCCGCATCAGGCGACGTGCCGTTCTGTGGAGGAAACGACGATGAGTTCGGTCGGGATTACGGGAATCGATGCTACGTATTATCTGACGAAAGACCATGAGCGCGCGACGAAATTCTATCGCGAGGTCCTCGGACTGAAAGCGACGGTCGAGGTTCCGGGGATGTTTACTGAGTTCGAATTCCCCGGTGGCGAAGCGTTCGGCTTGTACCATGCAGGGGAATGGTCGCCCTCGGCGGGCGTCATGTTCGCGGTGCCGGACGTCGCGACGGCGGTGGAACAGTTGAAGGGTCAGGGCGTGCAGTTCGATCAGGACGGTGAAATCACGGACATTCCGAGTTGCAAGATGGCGTTCGCCGAGGATACCGAGGGTAACAGCTTTATCTTGTATCAGCGC
>JAFAXE010000091.1 GCA_019241305.1 Vulcanimicrobiota bacterium | reverse complement strand
CGCCCTGCTGCAGGGGTTAGCAGAGGTTTCGACCGCTTGTCCCTCCCGCGTGTCGAGCCAAACACGAGTACCGTCATGACATGAAAAAGTGAGAAGAAACGGCGTTGTGGCGCAACGTTTGACGCCCGCACGGCAATTAAAGGAATGTCATGAAGAATTCCATGAGAGCCGCGACACTTGCAGCAAGCATGGTTGGCACGGCGACGCTCCTTGCACCCGTGGCTGCGCCGGCGGCCGTCTCCAACGCCTCTTCGCAGCCCGCCCGCTTCCACATGGAAACGCGGCTGTATAACGACCGTCATCCGTATGAGATCGATGGACGGATGAACCTGAGCGTTTATCCGAACGGTGTAGTCAACGGATTTTACATTCCTACGGATGGCGGAATCCGCGACGTGACGGGCGGTCTTACGGGTGACAAAATTTGGCTCGATATCGGCGGTGCGCAGCCACTGCATCTGACCGGCACGTTGAAGAACGGCGCACTCAGCACGACGGCGTTCATTCCCGGACCCGACACATGGGTCTTCGAATCCACGCATAGCGTCCGCCAAACCGGCTAGGCCTTGGCCGCGAGGTGCCGCTGCCGCTGATTTAGGCTTCGTTCGGGTCGAGTCGTACGTTTCGCGAGAGATAACGTACCACATAGTCGCCGACGCCGTCTTCGAGCGTTCTGGAAGCTTCACGATAGCCGGCCTCACGCAGTCGATCGAGCCTCGCTTCCGTGTGGTACTGATATTTGTTCCGCAACTCCATCGGCATGTCGATATACTCGATGCGCGGCTCTCTGCGGACGGCACAAAACAGCGCCTCGGCGAGGTGGCGCCAGGTGTGTGCCGTGCCCGAACCGATGTTGAATAATCCCACGGCCGTTGGCGTTGTCGCCAGGAACAGCGTCATGCGCACCGCATCTTTGACGTAGAGAAAATCTCGGCGCTGTTCGCCGTCGGAAATATCGTCGCGGTAGCTGCGAAACAGCCGCACGACTCCGTCGCGCTGAATTTGCTCGTACGCTTTGGCGACGACGCTCCGCATCTCGCCTTTGTGCTGCTCGTTCGGGCCGAAGACGTTGAAGTATTTCAAGCCGGTGATACGTTGCATCAAACCGGTCCGTTCAGCGTAGAGATCGAAGAGATGTTTCGAATACGCGTACATGTTGAGGGGTCGCAGCGATGCAAGAGGGCGCGATTCGGAAAGCTCGTCTTCGAGGGCGCCGTACGTCGCCGCAGACGAGGCGTACACAAAACGAATGCCGCGTGAAACCGCCGCCTCGGCAAGCATTTTTGTGAAGCCGTAGTTGTTGCGCATCAAGTACGCGGCGTCCGTTTCCGTCGTTGAGGAGCAAGCCCCCAAATGGACAATGAGATTGAACTCGTCCAGCCACGACGGCTGTCGCTCGACCCGCTCCAACAGTGCCGCCGCCTCGAGGTAGTCGTGGAAGCGGAGGGGCACGAGGTTTTTCCACTTTTCCGTGCGGTCGAGGACGTCAACGACGACGGCGTTGTCAAACCCGCGCCGGTTCAGTTCCCAAAGGAGCGCGCTACCGATGAAACCCGCGCCGCCGGTCAAGAGCAGCCGGCCCGGTACCTCGAACTCCACCCCGACGTTTTTTACCAGGCTTCGGTCCTTCCCGCAGCACGCAAGGCGTAAATCGCCGGCCCTCCGGCGAAGCTCTCAGATAGGATGCTCTTGACTTCGCAGGTCGAGCTCGATGGTAAGCACGTCGAGCTTGAAGAAATCGAGGAGATTGCCGTTGGCGGGGCGCGCGTAGCGGTCAGCGCCGAAGCTCGCGAGCGGGTCGCGGCAGCGCGTGAGTCCGTCGAGCGGCAGTTCAACCTGGGCTCTATCATCTATGGGGTGACGACGGGCTTTGGGCGCATGGCCAACGTCGTGATCGATGCCGCCGACACCACGACGCTGCAACGCAACCTCGTGAGAAGCCACGCCGCTGGAACGGGACCCCCGTTGGCGGAGGCGATGGTCCGAGCAGCAGGAGTACTGCGCGTGAGTTCGCTGGCGGCCGGCCATTCGGGGATCCGTCTCGAGACACTCGATCTGCTGGTCGACATTCTCAATGAAGGCGTCACGCCTGTTGTGCCCGCTCAAGGCTCAGTCGGTGCAAGCGGCGATCTTGCGCCGCTAGCGCACATGACGCAGACCCTGATTGGAGAGGGTGAAGCGTGGTATCGCGGTGAGCGTTTACCGAGCACAGAGGCCCTCCGGCGCGCTGGGTTGCGTCCGATTCAGTTACAGGCCAAAGAAGGTCTATCGCTGATCAACGGGACGGAAGTCATGACGGGGATTGCGGCCTTGTCGGTCTTGCGCGCTCGGCGGCTCTTGGCCGCCGCCGATGTCATCGGCGCGCTGTCGTTGGAAGCGTTTCTCGCGACCGACAAGGTCTTCGATGAGCGGATCAATGCGCTGCGGCCCCATCCCGGCCAGGCGCGTGTCGCCGATAATTTGCGCGCGCTGTTAGCCGGCTCGGAAATCATGACGTCGCACCGGGAATGCGGACGTGTGCAAGACCCGTATTCCTTCCGTTGCATTCCGGTCGTCCACGGCGCCGTGCGCGACGCTGCGGAGCACGTCGAGCGCGTCGTGCGCATCGAAGCAAATTCGGTCACCGACAATCCCCTGATCTTCGCTGAGGGTGACGAGTTTTTGACCGGCGGAAACTTCCACGGTCAGCCCGTGGCGCTCGTCTGCGACTTTCTCAAAACGGCGATGGCGGAACTGGCCAGCATGAGCGAACGCCGTCTGTATCTCTTGCTGAACGGCGAGGAACGTGGCCTTCCCCTTTTTCTTGCGCAGAATCCCGGGCTCGAGTCTGGATTGATGCTGGTGCAATATACTGCCGCCGCGCTGGTAAGCGAAAGCAAAGGCCTCGCCTTTCCGTCGAGCGTCGATTCGATTCCGACCTCGGCGGGCCAAGAAGATCACGTCAGCATGGGGACGACCTCTGCGCGCACCCTCGATGCCATCCTCGACAACGTAGAGGGGGTTCTGGCTTGCGAGTTGCTCGGCGCGCTCGCGGCGACGGACTTTCGGCGACCGCTGCGTTCGGGCGCTGGGACGGGGGCAGCCTACGAACGCGCGCGGGGCGAGATTGCGCCGCTTTCCGGCGACCGGGCTCCTGCGCCGGATATCGCCGTCGGGCGTCAACTCTTGCGTACGAATGCCCTGGTAGAATCCGCGCGAAGTGCGTGCGACGCGCCACAGTAGCGAGACGAGTGCGTAGACGCTATCTCGTCACGATTTTGGTGCTCCTTATGCAGCCCGTTGTGTCGAGCGCCTGTTGGTCTGCGGTCCTCTCCATCCATGTTGCCGGCAACCTACTGATTGATGGCAACGGAAAGCTACTGCAGCTTCGCGGTGTCGACTTCTCCGGTGCGCAATATATGTGCACGACCAACGGCAGCCGCGTGTGGGACGTGCCTGCCGATAACGAACGCTCGACGGCATGGTGGCGTGGCACGTTAACGCGGTGCGCCTTCCACTCAACGAGGATTGCTGGCTCGGCATCAACGGACTCCCTCTTCGGTACTCGGCGGCCGTTTATCGCGCGGCTATCCACCGCTGGGTCGCAGAATTGCACGGCGCGGGGATCTATGTGTTGTTGAACTTGCACGTCGCTGCACCCGGCAAGGAGCGATCGTTGCATGAAATCGAAATGGCGGACGCAGATCACGGTCCGGCATTCTGGTCATCGGTCGCAACGGGTTTCCGTGACGATCCCGCGGTCGTCTTCGACCTGTACAATGAACCGAAGCACATCGACTGGGCTTGCTGGCGGAACGGCTGTTCGATACCGTATCGTATTGCCGGGATGCAAAGCCTGCTCGAAGCGGTTCGGCGAACAGGCGCAACGCAACCGGCGATCTCCGATGGCATCGATTACGCCAACGATCTCTTTCGGTGGCTCGAGTATGAACCACGCGACCCGCGAGGGCAATTCGTCGCCGGTTTTCATACCTACCACGACGGGCTCGGCTGCGAGGGAACAGCCTGTTGGAACCATACGGTCGCGGCCGTTGCGCAGCATGTCCCCGTCATCAGCGGCGAGATCGGCGAATTCGATTGTGCGCACCGCTTCGTCGACCGTTACATGCGCTGGGCCGACGCGCACAGCGTTTCTTATCTCGCCTGGGCCTGGAATGCGTACAGCTGCGCGCACGAGCCGTCGCTACTACGGACCCTTAATGGAACGCCGAGCAATTACGGCATCGGCGTGTACGACCACCTCCGTCACGCCCGTCCGTCATCCTCACAAGCTGAGATGGGGATGGCTAGTGAACCATCCCCCACATAGTGCGGAGCATCGTTGTCATCCCTGATCATCGCGGTTTGTCTTGCGGACATAACCTATGTCGGGAATCTCCAGAGAACATCGAGCAGCGCAGTTGTGACCGCTTCAGTGAGGCCATTGATCGTCGCCGCCTCAAGCGGCTGCGTGCCCGCACGAGTACGTGCCAACAGTCTTGGACTTCGAGGAGCGCCGGGGCGATCTGCAGGCCCAGCGACTGGGCCTGCGCGCCTTCGTCAGATTGGTTGGCGAAGGTCGCCTTGAAGTGGACTCGCGTGTAGGCAAAGGTAATCTCCGCGTCGTTTCGTTTACCGCTCGAACCAAGCGTGGTGTCCGCATACGGCTCGAGATCCGGTTGGTATCCGAGCGAGACGAGGGTGGCGGCAAGGAGCAATTCAAGATACGCGCCGGGCTCTTCGTTGGACAGGCGGCGGGGCAGGTCCGCGAACCCGGTAAGCGTTTCTGCATCCACTATCTGCAGACCATGACGAATCAACGGTTCGATGGTGACGGTGCGGAAGAGGACCTTATCGAGCTAGGCGTGCGGGCAGATTTCGCTTGAGCGCTTCCAACCCACGACGCGCCTTGTTCCTCAGATACTGTTGCCGCTTTTCCAGGAACCATTCGCGCACGAAGTCGGCCCATGGCAAACCGAAGAATGCGCTCGAAGTCACTCGCCCTCGCTTACGGGTGAGTAAAGACGCGGTCTTGATCCAGCAGTGCATTCCAAATCTGCCGATGTGCCGCATAGCCTTTGAAAGTCATGTTGTCCCGTCCCAATAAACGTTCGCCCGCGTCGTGCTCGTAATCGTCGAGAACGTCGTTCACATCGCCGCGCACCAGCACAATGCACGCGAGCTTGTGACGCGAGAGCATCACGCAGTACCGGCCGGGATCGAGGTGAAATGGGTCGGCTTCCTGCATCGAACTCAGCGGATGCTTCACGATCGATATGAGCGTTTCTTGGCCTTGGATGACATTCGGAGTATCAGCGCGCAGCGTGATTGCTCGTGCGTTGAGACGTTCCTGAGTACGCGTCACGGAGTTCACGTGCGAATCCATGTAGAAGACATCGTTGTTGATGTCGATCTGCCGGCGTTCGTGGGGCCACCGGACGCGCCGGAAGTGAATCCGTTCCGCGACCTCGACGGAAAGGTCTGAAAGTTCGTCGTCAACCTCGGTTTCGAAGCCGTGATCCGGCAGCTGGATGGCCACGATCGATGCGCCCGCCGCGATGGCGTCAAACGCGTGGTCTATTGCGTCCTTCTTCGCACCCGCGGCGGCGAACGCGATGCGGCGCTCCGCATCGGTCGATGTTGCGGTAAACGGGAGGTTCGGATAGAGCGACGGCTGGATAATGCGCACGGTATCAGGCGCAAGACGCCGGGACAGATCGAGTGCAAGTCGGTAGACAGGCGATCCGTTGCGGAGGACTTCTTCGGGAAGCGGCGCGAGCACGCGGTCGTGCGCGGACTCGAAAATCTCGGTGTCCAGCTCGGTGAACGGCGAAATCTGCCCCGGGTCTCCGACCATCAACCGGCGTCTGCCGAGCGCGTCGAGTGGCAAACCTCCGTTCCGGTACTGAATCTGGTACGCTTCGTCGGCGACCATCAAATCGTAGAGGGACGTCGCGCCGTTCGGGATGTGATCGACACTGTAAAAGTGGCGGTGTACGGTGGAAACGATGACTCCCGGGCCTCTGTTCAGGCTGTTGAAGCTGTTTATCGTCGGGACATTGTTTGCGATGAGGCGCTGGGACGGCGCCTCTTTGCTGGCGAGCGAGACCTGGATCGCAATCTTTGGGAACCGCTGGTGAAAACGTACTGCGAAGTCATCGCGCTGGTTGCGCGTGTTGGTGCCGACGCCGACGCGCCAGCCATGATTGGCTATGGACTTCGCGGAGGTTTGCTCGACGAGGTACGTCTTGCCCGCGCCCGGCGGACTGTCTACAAGTATGCGGTCCGCCCCGTTAGCATAGGCGCGGAGAATTTCATCTTCCATAATCAGGGCAATCCTAGAACGCTCTTGATTTTGCTGTAGTACGCCATGTTGAACGACGGCTCGGCGGAGGACCGCTCTCCCCAACGGTATGGTCCGCCGAGCGTTACGGACTTTATCCCGTCGGTGATTCTGACGCTGGCGCGGTAGCCGCTCGGCGTACGGGCGAACTCCCGGATCTCGCCGCCGTATTTGCCTCCGATGATTTGGACGTGCTGGCCCTTGCGCAGCCGAATCTTCGGCTGGTGCTGGATCTCCAGTTCGATGCGGTGATCCTTCGGGTTGATCCCTCGCGGCGTCGTGCGCACGGCCGAGATGCTGGCGACGAACGCATTGCCGCTTGCGCGCTCTTGTTCGAACCGCATGTTGTCGTTTGCGAGGAGTTCTGCGCGATGCAGGCTCGCGTGGTATTCGTGCAGTTCGTAACGCTTCGACATGGAGATCGCGCGGCGTCCCCTCAACACGTAGTTGTCGAGGCGGTACTTCAACCATGAAACGTTTTCGGAAGTCAGATCGGCGTAGCTTCTGTGTTGTAGGGCTCGGCCCCAGAATGCGGCGTGCGCGGCTTCGAGCACCCGCCATTCGGCCGCCACGCCGGCTCGTTGGACCGCTTCGATCTCGGTTTTGCAGCGGAGCTTTTCCGCGGCGGACTTCGCCTTGCGGATACGATGCAAGCGGTGCTCCACGAATTCGTCGCCGTCGCGCGTGAGCATCGCCGCCGCTGGTTGCTCAAGTGCCCAGCGGTCGGCGTCGGCGTGCGTTGTCGTCGAGCCAGGCGGCGCGGAAAGCCACATTGTCAATGCGCCCAGATGTCCGTCCTTCGGCGGGATCTGGCCTGTGACGAAGTGCTGCTTGATTTTTTCGGTCATGACGACGACGATTTGCTGCCCGGGCATGTGGTAGATTTCTTTGATCAGGCGCAGCAGATACCCGAGGCGCAGGATTTGCGGAGCCGGCTTATAGCGAGCGTCCGGGTTGCGGTTTCGGTCCGCGTTCTCGTAGCGGTATGCCATGACCGTGAGGAGTTCCAGTCCCGCCGGGTTCGCGATGTAGATCCGTGGGAAGTCGCAGTCCACCATCCGCTTGAGATACT
>JAFAXE010000166.1 GCA_019241305.1 Vulcanimicrobiota bacterium | reverse complement strand
CGCTGCAGGCGCGCGGCTGGGATCACCTCAGGAGCTAACCCGCGGCGGGGGCAGAAGTCAGGTCAAACGGCGCGGCGTGAACGCTTAGCTCGCTCGCTTCACGCGATGGGACCGGATGCACGCCGTGCAGACGCGGAGGGTGCGATGCACTCCGCGGTCGTCGACCCGAACGGGTTGGAGGTTGGGGAGCCAGCGGCGTTTCGTCGTGTTCATGGCGTGGCTGACGTTATTGCCGGCCATCGGTCCCTTCCCGCAAACGTCACATCGTTTCGCCATCTCCGTGCCTCTTCGAACCTCCAAAACAACCCACGGATGGTAGCACGCGGCCGGAGGTGCTGGCAAGGAGTCGTGCTGCGGCCTTTGTAACGCTGCTGCCCGTGGATGTCACTGCGCTCGACGGGCGGACTTTCGAGCGCTTCGTCGCCGCGGGCACCTATTTTTTGCGGAAATACCGGGCCGTCCTCAACGACTTAAACGTCTTTCCTGTCCCTGACGGCGACACCGGCTCGAACATGTACCACACCGCGCGCGCGGCGCTGACGGAGGTGGTGCGTAAGCGTGGTGAACCGCTCTCCAGTGTCGCGGCGGCGGCCGCAGCGGGCAGCTTGCTTGGGGCGCGTGGCAACTCGGGAGTGATCTTTTCGCAAATGCTCCGTGGATTCGCCCACAACGTGCGGCATCGGCCGAAGGTCGACAGCTTGGACCTTGCGCTCGCGATGCGCGAAGCTGTTGGAAGCGCGCGCTCGGCCCTTCAAAACCCCGTTGAGGGGACGATGATCACGGTGGCCGGAGCGGCCGCGGAAGCGGCCCTTTCGAGCGCGCAAAGGGAAACGGATCTCGTCCGAGTTGCGGGGGAGATCGTGCGGGCTGCTGCCGACGCACTCGAACGGACTCCTGACCAGCTCCCGGCGTTGCGCGAAGCCGGAGTCGTCGATTCCGGCGGTGCCGGGATCGTGTATTTCTTGGAAGGCATTCTGCGTTTTTTGCCCGAGGCCACGACGCGCGCCACCGCGTTCCCACGGCGTCCCCAGCGACGTCGTACCTTTTCAGCGCGACAGACGATTACCCAACACCGCTTTTGTACCGAATTCGTCCTCGAGGACGCGACGGTCGACGCGCACGCCTTGCGCGATCTTCTTGAGCCGTGCGGCGAATCCCTGATCGTTGCCGGAAGCGCGCCAACCTTTAAAGTGCACGTGCACGCGGCCGAACCACAAGCCGTGTTCGCGATGGTGCGACGGGTGGGTCGCGTCGCGCGCGACAAGGTCGAAGACATGGCGTTGCAGCACCATTTGCTCGTCGTCGATGCACCGAAGAAGCCGTTCGGCGTCGTGGCGGTCGTGCAGGGCGATGGCTTCGCAAGGATTGCGCGCGAATTGGGTGCGGACGTGGTCGTCGCTTCCCCGAACAATCCGAGCGTTAAAGAACTCGTCGTTGCGGTGAACGCGTGCTTGGCTTCGGTGGTGATGCTGCTCGTCAACGATGCCGACGTTGTCTTTGCCGCTCGAGAAGCCGCTGCCCTCTCACAACGCGACGTCATCGTCGTTCCAACCCGTGACGTCCCGAGTGGGCTTGCCGCGTTGCTCGCACTCGGCGGCGCAGAGCATGCGCCGAGCGCCGAAGAACTGTTGCAGCGCGTTGCGGTTGCGGTGGCCACGGTCTTTTTCGCCGGCCGCGATACCTTGCTCGATCGCGCGCTGCTACGCCGCGGTGCGCCGGCGGCTGCGCTCAACGGCCGATTGCTGCGAGGCGAGACGCTCACGGACACCGTTCTGCTCGCGGCCACCGAACTCTGCGCCGCAGAAGGGGGGTTGCTCACGCTTTACTACGGTGGCGCTCAGAAGGAGCGGGATGCTCACGCGATGGCCCAGACGCTTTCCGCAACCTTCCCGGCGGCGAGCGTCGAATGGTATTACGGTGGTCAACCGGCCAACGAATACGTGATCTCCCGTGAACTCTAACCCCGTACGCATTGCGATCGATGCCATGGGCGGCGATCACGCCCCCGGCGAGGTCGTGGCCGGTGCAGTGCTCGCAGCAAACGATGGGCTCGGACGGATGATCCTGGTGGGCGATAAACCGCGCATCTCCAAGCTCCTCGAAACTGGAAGCGATGGCGTCCACGTCGTGCATGCACCCCGATCCATCGCCATGGACGCGACGCCGTCGCAGGCACTGCGCAACGCAGACGATACCAGTCTTGGCATCGCGATCAACATGGTTCGCGACGGCGAGGCGGACGCGGTCGTCTCCGCCGGAAACAGTGGCGCGTTTCTTGCGCTTGCGCTGGTGCGGCTACGCACGATCACCGGGATCGCGCGGCCCGCGATCGCGGTCGTCTTTCCGGGGAAGGACGGTCCCGTCGTCGTCCTCGACTCCGGCGCGAACGTGGACTGCCGGCCCGAGTGGATAGCGCAGTTCGGCGTCATGGGGAGCGCCTATGCCAAGGCGGTTCTCGATATTCCCCGGCCCCGCGTCGCCATTATTTCAGTCGGTGAAGAACGCGTGAAGGGAAACGCGCAGACGATCGAGGCAGCTCGCGTACTGGACTCGGCACCGGTAACCTTCGTCGGAAACGTCGAGGGTAAAGACGTCTTTGCGAACGTCGCCGACGTGATCGTGACCGACGGTTTCGTGGGAAACGTCATGCTCAAGCTTTCCGAAGGCGCAGCGATGACGATTCTCGAGATCGTCGTGCACGAAATCAAACGTGGCAACCTGGCGACGAAGCTCGGCGCAATCTTGATGCGTCCTGCGCTTCGCCGCGTCGCCGCCCGGCTGAACTATGAAAACTACGGTGGTGCGCCGCTGCTCGGTTTGCGCGGTAATTGCATTGTCGCGCACGGCAGGGCGAGCCGGCACGCGATTCGCAGCGCGATTCGGGCTGCGGTCGCAGAGGTGCGGGAAGACGTCGTGGGACGCATTGCGGAGCTCGTTTCGAGGGAGCCGGAACGCGTACCACAACCTTGAGCCGGCAAGCCGTCCGAGTCGTGACCGACAGCACCTCCGATTTGCGGCCCGAGCTCGCGGCGGAGCTCGGCATCACCGTCGTGCCGCTCTTCGTCAACTTCGGCGAGCAGCGCTATCGCGACGGCGTCGATCTGACGCGCGAGCGATTTTATGAGCTGTTGCGCACGGAGCATGAGCTGCCGACCACGACGCAGCCCACCGCCGCCATGTTCGACGCCGCGTTTCGGGAGGAGCTCAGCGTAGGCGGCGTCGTCGTCGGGATTTTCATTTCCGAGAAGCTTTCCGGCACGATCAACGCAGCGCGTGCGGCAGCCGGTAACATTGGGCTCGGCCGCATCGAACTCGTCGATTCACTCACCGCTACCGCTGGTCTCGGGATGCAAGCGATCCATGCCGCCGAACTTGCGCGTGACGGCGCGGAAATCGACGACGTTCTTACGGCGCTGCACGCCGACCGGCGGGCGCAGCACGGATATGCCGCGCTGCCTGACCTCTCCCACGCGGTGCGCACCGGCCGCATCGGAAAGGCGCGCGCAGCAATCGGCACGATGCTGCGGATCGTTCCGGTGTTACGGCTCGACCGGGGCGAGGTCGAGGAGGAAGCCCGCGTCCGCACGTTCGAGCGCGCACAGCAAACGATGATCGAGTCGACGCTGCGCACGATTGGCGACGTGGAACGCGCGCGTATCGTTGTCATGCACAGCCACGCGCCCGATCTCGCCGTTTCCGTGCGCGAGCGCCTACGCAGCCGCCTCTCGGCCGAGCCGGCGATGCTGACCATCGCAGAGGCCGGACCAACGATCGCCGTTCACGCCGGCGCAGGGGCCGTCGGCATCTTTTCGATTGCCGGATAACCTCGTGGGCGGCGGCCTGTACCTCCATCTCCCGTTTTGCCCGTATCTTTGTCCGTACTGCGACTTTGCGAAGTGGCGTATGAACGCCGGTGCAGCGACGCGTTACCTCGCCGCGCTTCGCGCCGAAATGCGGAGCGCACCGCCCTTTACCGCAACGACCCTGTATCTTGGCGGAGGGACGCCGAACACGTACGCACCGCATGAGATTGCGACGCTCGTCGAGGAAGCGCGCGCGATCTTCGCCCTCCGCGACGACGCGGAAGCCACCATCGAGATGAACCCCGATCGCGGACTGCTCGCTGGTTTCGAGCAATACCGTGCAGCAGGTTTGAATCGCGTGTCGATCGGGGTGCAATCGTTCATCGCGTCCGAACTCCGCGTGTTGGGACGCCGCCACGTGCCTGGCGATGCCGGCGCTGCAGTGCGATGTGCGCGAGACGCGGGCTTTGCGAACGTGTCGCTCGACCTGATGTTCGGCGTGCCCCATCAGACGCCACAAACGTGGCGTACATCGCTCGAGACGGCGCTCGGTCTCGGTGCCCAACATATTTCGACGTACGGGCTAACGATCGAGGACGGAACGCCGTACGCACGCTGGCAGGCCCACGACCCGCGCGCTTTTGCCGACTCCGACGCACAAGCCGAATTGTATGCCATCGCCATCGACGTGCTGACCTCTGCGGGTTTCGAGCACTACGAGATCAGCAACTTTGCCCGTCCCGGTTTTCGCTGCCGGCACAACGCGAACTATTGGAGGAATGGCGACTACCTTGGGGTCGGCGTCGGGGCGACGTCCTACCTTTCCGGCGAGCGCCGCACGACCACCCGGGACCGGGCCGCCTATGAGGCGGCTGCGCTGAAAGGCGGCCCGATCCCCGCAGAATCGGAACACCTGGACGGAGCGCGGCAGGTCGGCGAGGCGGCGATGTTGGCTCTCCGCACGGCCGAAGGGGTAGATTTTGCGTCTTTTGCGGAACGGTACAATATTGCGTTTGAGGTGATGTTTAGTTCCGTCCTGAGCGACCTATCCTTGGCGGGCCTGGTCCGCATGACTCCCACCCACGTGGCGCTCACACAGCGCGGCCGGTTTCTGGCCAACGACGTGTGCGGCGCTTTCCTTATGACGGGCTGATGCGCGGTTTCGGAACGACCCTGCTGCGGGCACTCTTTGCCGCGATCTTCGCGATCAGCGGCTTCCTGTTGGGGCGCGAGGCCTTCTTGCACATGCTCTCGCTGCATGTGGCGAGTCAGACGTGGCAAATCGTTCTCACGATTATCGTCCCGGTGCTCGGCGCGGTCCTTGGAGTTTTCGTCGCGCCGCTCGCGCAAGCGCTGTTCGAAGTCGAACTGAACGAAGTTGAAGCCGCGATCGAGCGGCTCTCTCCAGCGGAGCTGGCGGGCGGCGCAATCGGACTCATCGTCGGCTTGGTGATCGCCTTCCTCGCCAAGAACATCTTGTTCGAGTTTCTCTCTGTGACGAGTGTCGTCGGCGGCTACCTTGGGATCCTGTTGTACATTCTCGTGAGCCTTTTTGCGGCGTATCTCGGTGCGCGGGTCGGCGCGAAACGGCGCCTGGGAACCCTGTTGCGGCTCGGCGGTGGGCCCGCCTCAGAGGAGGCCATTCCGAAAATCATCGACACGTCCGTGATTGTCGATGGACGCGTGTTGGAAATCGTCGAGACCGGCTTTCTCGAAGGTCCGATCATCGTTCCGCGCTTTGTCTTACGGGAGCTCCAGTTGATCGCCGATTCAATGGATGGCATGAAACGCGCACGCGGGCGGCGTGGCCTCGAGTTGTTGGCCAAACTCCAAGAGTTGACGGCCATCGACATCGCGGACCAGGACTACGACGACTTAGGTGCCGTCGACGCGAAACTGGTGCGGCTCGCGCGCGAGCGCGGCGCCAAACTCGTGACGAACGACTACAATCTCAATCGCGTGGCGCAAGTCGAGGGCGTCACGGTCCTCAACGTCAACGAGCTTGCCGACGCGGTAAAGCCGGTCGTCCTTCCGGGCGAGGAATTGCACGTCGCGATCGTGCGCGACGGCAAAGAAGCGCATCAAGGTGTCGGATATTTGGAAGACGGCACCATGATTGTGGTGGAGAACGGCCGCCGCCTCATCGGCGAAGAAACCGACGTGCAGGTGACCAGCGTGCTTCAAACCGTTGCCGGGCGCATGATCTTTGCCAAACTGAAGCGCTCGCAGGTAGGGACGTAGGGCACGAAAAGGCATGCGCTGGGGAGCCATCGTGGTGGCGGCTGGACGTGGAGAGCGGTTCGGTCGTCCAAAGCAGTTGGTTGAGATCGCGGGCCGCCCGATGGCGGCGTGGTCCGTCGGAACCTTCGGAGCGATGCCGGAGATCGTCGATTTGGTCATCGTCACGGAACCTGAGCACATCCCGGCGATGCGCCAGGTGGCGCAAACATACGCACCACGCCTCTCCGCGCACGTCGTTGCAGGCGGTGCAACGCGGCAAGACAGCGTCCGGGCGGGAATCGCAGCACTTGCGCCACGCTGCATTGGGGCGCTCGTGCACGATGGGGCTCGTCCGCTCGTCGCAGCGCGGGACGTTCGCGCCGGGATGCGGGTCGTTCGCAGCGCCGTCGCTTCGCTGCTGGCAGCGCCGATCGTCGACACCGTCAAAGTCGTCGACGCGGATGGGCGCGTGACTCGGACGCTCGATCGCGACGCCTTATGGACCGCGCAGACGCCCCAATTCGCCCTTGCTACGGATTTGCGCAGGGCTCACGCCGATGCGGAACGATCGGGCCTCACGGCGACCGATGATGCAACGCTGCTGGAACGAGCGGGTTATGACGTCGTCGTCGTGCCGAGCTCCAATGAAAACTTCAAGGTGACCGTCGCAGCCGATCGGGATCGCGCAGAAGAACTGCTTGCGACGCGAACGCTGCCGCCAATCGAAGAAGAAGAGATTCTGGTTGTCGAGGCCTTCGTCGATGCCGGCGCCGTCGAACTCGTGGCCCGCGAATTCGAAGCGCGTCGCGGACGCGTCGACGCAATCGACCGCGACCTTCCCGACGCGATCGTGGTGCGCGCGTACGTTCCGGCGGAGGACCTCCGCGGGTTCGGTGATCGGTTCGCCGCGATCGCCGGCGAGGACGCGGTGTTTACCGCGCATCACGGACATTATGCGCCACGCTCCACGCCGTCGTGACGTTGCGCTGCGGCCATGGTTTCGACGCGCATCGGCTCGCCGAAGGGCGACCCTTCATCCTTGGCGGGGTCCACATCGAGTATGAACGCGGTCCCCTCGGTCACTCCGACGGCGATGCGCTCGCGCACGCAGTCGCCGATGCGCTTTTGGGAGCTTGCGCGCTCGGCGATCTTGGCCGGCATTTTCCCTCGGACGATCCGCGCTACGCTGGGGCGGATTCGCTCGACCTCCTCGAGCAAACGGCTGCGCTGGTGAGACGAGCCGGATACGAGCCGGCGAACGTCGATGCGACCGTCGTCGTGGAACGGCCGAGGCTTTCTGCGCACCTCGGCGCGATGCAGCGCCGCGTTGCGAGTGCACTCGGCCTCGACGTTGGGGCGGTGAGCGTCAAGGCGAAGACCAGCGATGGTATGGGCTACACCGGCGATGGGACCGGAATCGCCGCATACGCCGTAGCGAGTGTCCGCGGCGCAGGATGAAAGGATTCTTCGCAGCGGTGTTGGCCGATCTGCGCAGGCCGGTCGAGCGCGATCCTGCGGCGCGCGGCGTTTTCGACGTCGCCTTGAACTATCCGGGCTTCCATGCGCTCGTTGCGCATCGTTTGATCCACCCGCTTTTTCTCGCCCGAGTTCCGCTCGTTCCGCGTTTTCTTTCGCAGATCGTGCGCTTTCTGACCGGCATCGAGATTCATCCAGGTGCGCGGATCGGCAAAGGCTGCTTCATCGATCATGGGATGGGCGTCGTCATCGGGGAGACGGCGCAGCTCGGAGATCGCGTGACGCTCAACCAGGGAGTCACGCTCGGTGGGACGAGCTTGGAACGGATCAAGCGGCATCCCACGCTGGAAGATGACGTCGTGGTCGGCGCGGATGCGATCGTTCTTGGCGCGATCACGATCGGGCGCGGTTCGAAAATCGGCGCAGGCTCCGTGGTGGTGAAAGACGTCCCCGCGAATTCCACCGTCGTCGGAATCCCCGGCCGCGTCGTGTTGCAAGATGGCAAACCCGTCGCGTCGGTTCGGCCTCCGCTCGAGATGCCGGATCCTCAAGCCGCCTTGGTCGCGCGTTTGAGTAAACGTCTTGAGGCGTTGGAACGGAGGCTCGCCGAGATCGAGGGAGCCCAGCATGCGGCTCTATAACACGCGCACGCGTTCCGTCGAGGAGCTCGAGCCGCTCGATCGCCAGCAGGTGCGCATGTATGTCTGCGGGCTTACGCCTTCGGCGGATGCGCATTTGGGCCACGCCCGATCATTTCTGTTTTTCGACGTCCTGCGCCGCTTCTTGATTTTTCGTGGCATGCGGGTCACGTTCGTACAAAACGTCACCGACATCGATGACCGCAGCATCGCAACCGCGCAGGCCGAAGGCGTTAGCTGGCGTGAGGTCGTGAATCGCTACTTTGGTTCGTTCAAAGCGTCGATGCGCCGGATGCACGTGCTGGAGCCGGACGTCGAGCCGCGTGCCACCGGGTACATCACGCCAATCGTTGCGATGATCGAGGAGCTCATACGCCGCGGCTTCGCCTATGTTGCGCCCGACGCCGTGTACTACCGCGTCAAAGCGTTTCCGCGCTATGGAGCACTGGCTCATCGCAACCTCGAGGAGTTGATGATCGGCGCGCGGATCGAACCGGGAGAGGGCAAGCAGGATCCGCTGGATTTCGCGCTGTGGAAGTTCGCAAAGCCAGGCGAGCCCGAATGGCCTGCGCCTTGGGGCGCCGGGCGTCCTGGCTGGCACATCGAGTGCTCCGCGATGTCCGACGCATTGCTCGGCGTACCGTTTGACGTGCACGGCGGCGGTTTGGATCTCATTTTTCCGCACCATGAAAACGAGATCGCGCAAAGCGAGCCGTTGATGGAACATCCCCCGATGGCAAACTTTTGGGTGCACGGGGGGCTGCTTGAGTTCGACGGCCGTAAGATGTCGAAGTCGCTGGGGAACTTCGAGCCGCTCTCGGCGTTGCTCGATCGGCACGATGCACAGGCGATTCGTTGGTTGTTCTTGATGACGGGATACCGCAAGCCGATGAACTTTCGCGAGGATGCGATTGCGGGCGCGACGGTAGCCCTCGGAAGGATGTACGACGCGTACGACGCGCTGCGTGAAACGCCGCCGTCTGACGATGATTCGAGGCCGGCCGGGAGTGTCAAGGCATACCGCGAACGTTTCGTCGCCGCGCTCGAGGACGACATGAATACCGCGGGCGCCGTATCCGTCTTGTTCGATTTGGCTGGCTCCGCGCGCGACCTCATCGCTGCCGGCGCTGCGAGCGAGGCGGCGGCCTTTTTGCACGAGGCGATGAGCGTGCTGGGCGTCTCGCCGAACGAAAGGACATTGCCCCGGCGGCCTCCCACGGTTCTCTCAGCGCGATCCTTGGACGTAGCAGGAAAGCCGTTTGCGCTTTCGGGACCCCAGGACCCGGAACTGCCGGGCGAGCTCGTCGCGCAATTGCGCCCGCTTGTCGAACCGGCGGTTTCCCTCAACGGCTGCGCACCGCGAGAGGCCGTGGAGCGCACGATCTTAGCGCGGGCGGCCGCGAAAGCCCGGCGCGACTTTGCAAGCGCCGACGACTTGCGCCGTGCCCTTGCAGCCGTGGGGATCACGCTGGTCGATACGAAGGAGGGCGCCACATGGAGCCTCTCCCACTAGTACGCGCTCAAACTTGTGCCGAAGCCTGAACGCCGCCTCGGCCCGGCGCGGCCGCGACGCCGTTCTCCCGCGCTCGACTTGGATGACGTCATGTACGGCGTGCATGCCGTTGAAGAGGCGCTCGACGGTGGAGAGCCGGTGCGACGCCTGCACGTCGGCGACGACCGTAAGCGCGATCCCGCGCTGCGGCGTCTGTTGGCGCAGGCTCGCGATCTCGGCGTTACGGTTCGCTTCGAGAGCCGAACGTTTTTCTCGCAGTTTCCCTATCGCGCTCACCAAAGCGTCATCGCATTTGGCGCGCCGTTCGAATACATCTCACTCGATGAAGCCGTCGCGCTCCGCACCGGCGAAACGCTGGCGCTATACGTCGTCCTCGATCACCTGACCGATCCGCACAATGCGGGCGCGATCATCCGCTCCGCGGAGTGCGCCGGTGCGACCGCGGTCGTGATTCCCGAGCGCCGCGCCGCGGGGGTGAATGCGACGGTGCGCAAGGCCGCCGCCGGGGCGACGAGCCATCTGCCGATTGCGCGCGTGGCCAACGTCGCCGGCGCGCTTCGCGTTCTCAAAAAGGCCGGGGTATGGGTAGCCGGGACCACCGCGGACGAGGACGCGCAGGCGTATACCGAGGCGGACCTCGGATCGACCGATTTGGCGCTCGTCATCGGCGCCGAATCGAGCGGCATCTCGCCGCTCGTGCGCAAGGAATGTGATTTTCTGCTACGCATCCCGCTCTACGGCCAGACGTCGTCGCTGAACGCCTCGGTGGCCGCCGGAGTGCTGTTGTTCGAATTGCGCCGTCAACGCGCGCGACGTTGATCTTTGCGCCGCGTACAACCGAAAACTTAGCCGCTGTCGGCGATCGGTGCCGGTGACGCAAGCGCGCGTGGGCGCGCGCGGCGGTTGAACTGATGCACCGCCGACTCTTGCAAGAACCGTACGAAGTCCGCAGCCATCGGGGAGAGCGTGCGTTCCTTGAGGCTCACGATCTTGAAGGTACGTCGCAGATCGAGGTCTTTGATCTCGACGACGTTGAGGCGGCCTTCTTGGACGGCCCGCTCGACGACGAGCCACGACAGGATTGCGATGCCGAGCCCCGCTTCGACCGCGCGTGAGACGCCTTCCAGACTTGGAACGACCATCTGTGTCGTGACGTGAACGCCCTTCGCCGCGAGTTCTCGTTCGGCGATGATGCGCGTTGCTGAGCCGGCCTCACGCGCGACGAAGACCTCGCTCTCGAGTTCGTTGGCACGGATCGTACGCCGTTTCGAGAGGCGATGGCCCTGCGCCGGAACGACCAACACTAGGCGATCCTCGGCGAACGGGATGACGTTGAACGCGGGGTCTTCGATTTGACCGACGGCGAGCGCGACGGCCACGCGCCCGCTTTTGAGGTACGAGGCCAGCCGAAAGGCGTTGGCGATGTGCACGTTGACGTTGGCCTGCGGGTGTTCCGCCTTGAACGCGGCCAGCAACGGAGCGAGCGCGTAGTTGCCGATCGTGAGCGTTGCGCCAAGCTGAAGCCGGCCGGTGCGGGCAGCGGTGAACTCTTGCATCTCTCGCTCGAGTTGCCCGACGTCGTCGAGAACGGCCCGGGCGCGCTGGGCAAGAAATCGGCCGGCGTCGGTCAGGACGGGACGGCGGCGAACGATGTCGACCAGCGGGACCGCGAAGTGTTCTTGCAGCGCGCGCACTTGGAGGGCGACCGCCGGCTGGGTGAGGTGGAGCTCTTCCGCGGTGCGCGTGAAGTTGCCGAGCTCCGAGAGCCGCCAAAACGTGTGCAGCTGGGCCAGCGTGATGGCCATCGGCCCTGCTTCTGCGCGGCCTGGCGCAAACATGCGAGTTTGAAAGCAAAACCTCGCAAGGCGCTTCTGATCCGTAGATTTTCTAAGGTCCGTCCCAACGCCGCTTTTGCCCAGCCGAGCAAGCCGCTCGAGCCCGTAGGGAGCGACCGATTCTTCCTTGACGCTCTAGAAGGAGGCTCCTATACTACATCGGGATGTGGCCGGCTCGACGGGCTCCGGCCCGCGATTTCGCCACGTCGACATCGAACGGAGTAACAACGCAAACACATGGGCCTGACGCAGACCGCGCCAGAAGTCCTCGACTACCACGACCGGCCCGATGAAGACCTCGTGTCGTCCGCCAAGGCAGGCGACAACCTGGCGATGGAGTTCCTACTCAACAAGTACAAGAACTTCGTCAGGATCAAAGCGAAGAGCTATTTTCTCATCGGCGCCGATCGGGAGGACATCATCCAGGAGGGGATGATCGGCCTCTACAAGGCGGTTCGCGACTTCAAAGCCGACAAACTGTCGAGTTTCCGCGCCTTCGCGGAACTGTGCATCACCCGGCAGATCATTACCGCGATCAAGACGGCGACGCGGCAAAAGCACATTCCGCTGAACCAGTACATTTCGCTCAACAAGCCGATCTACGACGAGGACAGCGAGCGCACGCTGCTCGATGTGATGGCGTCGCAGAAAACCTCCGACCCGGAAGAGCTGGTCATCAACCAAGAGGTGTCCGAGGATATCAAGGAGCGGATTCAAGAGAATCTGTCCGACCTCGAGTCGCAGGTGCTGTTGTCGTACTTGGAGGGGAAAAGCTACCAAGAGATGGCGCGTGACCTGAACCGGCACGTGAAGTCGATCGATAACGCGTTGCAGCGCGTGAAGCGAAAGATCGAGAAGAACCTCGCCGAAATCGAATTACCTTGAAGGGCCGTAGGGGCGCGGACCTCGTCTGACAGGCGACGCCCCGAGGAGTACGTCAGAGCATCGTAATCTGCGCCGCCCGGTTCTGCCGGGCGGCGTTTCTTTTTGCGCCCCTCAGTCGCGCACCGTGCTGTTCACGACGTCGATCGTTGGAATGGGGATGCCGGCACGAAGCCGTTTGTGGAGGTGGACCGGATATTCGGTAACGGCAACCTCCAAGGTCGGACGGACGATCGCGTTCAGCAAGTGGCCACCGCGCGCTGATCCGTCGGACTTCGCGACGACGATGTGGGCGTGTATGCTGGGGGCGCCATCCAAGATAGCGATGTCCCCAATGAGGGACGTGAGTTCCACCTGCTCTTCGATGTCGATCGGCACGTAACGCTTTTCTTCCCAGGAGAAGGTGCTGACGGTGAGACGTTGGCAACCACCAATCCCGGTAAACGATGCTGCCGTCACACCCGTCTCTTTCGCGAAGCGCGTGAGCTCCGCGATGGCTTCGTCACCGGGGTCGAAGACGAGGATGTAGTGGTTTACGCCGCTCTGAGCGGCGACTCGGCGGTAAAGCATACGCGGTGCGGGTCGTTCCTTTCAGCTGGAGCGCACCCTTCATTGTCATGCGTGATGCGGGCGAGCCTTCACGTACCGCTGCGGGAGCGCGGGCGCTTTCCGCAGGCCTGAGCGTGCCGAAGTCGCGAAGTGATATCGCAGCAAGCAGCAACGCCGCAGGTTTTCGGCGGCTGCTCCCGCTCGTTCCACGAGGTACCGCTATGAAAGCGCTAAGCGTCGCCTTTGCGGTTGTGCTGTCGAGCTTCGTCGCGCCGCCGTTTCCCCATCGTGCGGTAGCGCAATTCCGTGAACGAACCGTTGCAGCGTTTCCGGACGGCATGGGAGTCGGCGCTCCGTCAGGACCGCTCTTCTTTGCGGGGCACGCAGTGTTTTATGGAGTGAGCACCGGTGGTATCGCGCCATGCAGTTGGTATCGTTGCGGTACGGTGTACAAACTGTCATTGGACAAGAACGGCGGCGTGTTGACCGTTCTCTATAATTTCCAAGGCGGCAACGATGGAGAGAGCCCCGCCGGAAGCCTTGCGCAGGACCAACATGGGGTGCTGTACGGGACCACGGGTGGCGGCGGCTCAACAGCGTGCATCGGCGGCTGCGGGACAGTCTTCAGGCTGACGCCCCTCGGTCACGGGGCTTATGCGAAGAGTACCGTGTACGCGTTCGTGGGCGGCAGCGATGGCGCTTGGCCCTCCGCGGGCGTGACCTTGAGTGGCGGCGGATTGCTGTTCGGAACGACGAGTGCGGGCGGCGGAGGCGCTTGTCAGCACGGATGTGGGACAGTTTTTTCGCTGGATCTAAGCGGTCCGATCCCTCAGGATCGCGTCTTGTATCGTTTGCAAGGGAATCAAGCCGGCGCGACGCCGTTCGGCGGCGTCGTGCTCGACCGAAAGGGTAACATTTACGGGACCGCGACCAACCCAGGCTGTTGCATTGGCACGGTCTTTGAACTGCTCCGGCAGCACGGTACGTACTCCCCACAAATCATTCACGAGTTCCATGGCTCTCCCGATGGAGCGACGCCGTACTCCGGCCTCGCGATCGACGCGGCAGGCGCGCTGTATGGAACCACATATTTTGGTGGCATCGTGTCGCGACGGTGCAGCGCCTTCGGTTGCGGCACCGTGTTTAAACTCGCTCAGACTGGCGGTTCCGGTTGGGTGGAGAACGTGATCTTCAGATTCGATGGATACAGCGGTAAGTACCCATCGGCGCCGCTCCTTGTGGGTCACAGCGGGACGCTCTACGGAACGACCGAAGGCGGCGGCCGCCAATGTGAACCGCAAGACTGGTACGGTTGCGGCGTCGTCTTTGCACTCGTCCCGTCTCGTTCCGGATATACGGAGAACGTGTTGTATCGCTTCCGCGGTAACGCTGACGGTGAGACCCCACAGGGAGGGTTAACGCCCGTTCCCTCTGTGGGATTGTTCGGAACAACGACGCTGCGCTCCACGTATGATGAAGGCGCCGCCTTTGAGATTCCACTGTGATCGCGCCGCTCGCCGAAGCGCGGCCGCGCGAGCGATACCGTTGAACGCTACGCCAGCCGGCGCATCGTGGCGAACGCATCGTGCTTGACAAAAACGGCAACGAAACGGTCATATTGATAGCAACGCGGGCAGCCTACGGCAGCGGACGACGTGCTCGCAGATCTTAGAAGAAGAAGAGACGTCGTTTCCATGGCGCTGGAGTGCAAACACAGAACGGTTTCAACGTCACCGTAATATTTTTGCAACATGTCTTCTGTAGCATAGAAGCATGAATCCGAAGAAGTTCCGCGCTTACTGCGCTGCCGGCTGTGGCCGCCGCGCAAACCGCCCGGTGGCGAAGTATTGCTCCAATCGATGTCAGCAAGCGGACAGGCACCGCCAACGGGTCTATCTTTTAGAACGAGGGATGTATCCCGCAAGCATGTACACCATGCGCTTCATTAGGCGCTATCTCGCAGAGCGGTTTGGTGAGCGGTGCAGTCGGTGTGGTTGGGCGGATCGAAACGTTCGCACGGGCCAAGTCATGGTTGAGATCGAACATATCGATGGGGATTGGAGAAACACGAATGTTGAGAATCTGACACTACTGTGTCCGAACTGCCACGCGTTGACGCCGACATTCAAGGCGCTGAACCGCGGTAATGGCAGACCGGACAGGCATCCTCATCTGCGTGGCAAGAAGGTTCAGGTACGACAGGAAAACGCTCGCCGGCTCGTTGAAGTCTTCCAGGGGAATCAGCTTACCTTGCTTCATCCCGAGCCGACGTAGCTCAGTTGGTCAGAGCGGCACTTTTGTAAAGTGCGGGCCATCGGTTCGAATCCGATCGTCGGCTCATTATATCATCCGTGATCGTTTATCAATCGCTTCGCGCAGCGGTACTCCCGACGAATCACGATCACGGAGCCTTCCGTGGGAATAGAGCCGCGAACAACGCTGCTGGTTGCGCTCGAACTCGCCGCCGCACTCTGCATGGTCTTTGACAACCCGTGTCTTTTTCCGGTCCAGCAAGCGTTGTGATGCGGTAGGAGCGCCAACAAATATCCGGGCTGTTCCATGTCGCACAAATCTGCGTGATGCGGCGGCGCCGGGAACGCAGTGGCGAAAAAGGGCGAGA
>JAFAXE010000060.1 GCA_019241305.1 Vulcanimicrobiota bacterium | reverse complement strand
TAGTATGGTGAAAGTAGACGGTTGCGAACATCATGTAACGCGCGAGGACGAACGACTCGAGTGCCACGATTCCGCGGACGTCAACGCCCAAAGACAACGTTCCGCCGCGTTCGAAGGCACGAAGCGACGCGATGAGTTGTTCCGCATCGTAGCGGCCGCCGGCGATCCCGGTGAAGTACGCGTCGCGTAACAGGTAATCCATGCGGTCGGCGTCGAGGTTAGGGCCGCTGACGAGTTCCCGTAGGACAGGCGCGGCGGAGGTTCCATCACCGACGATGAGCGCCGCGACGGCGTCCGGATCGACGTCCAGGTTTTCGATCGCGCGACGTACTGGCGCTAATCCCAGAATTTCGCGAGTGCGGTCCTCGTGCGACCGGCCCAGCACCGCCTCGCAGGCATGGCTGAACGGGCCATGCCCAACGTCGTGCAACAGTAAGCTCGCACGCAGCAACCGTCGCTGCGCCTGAAATGCGGGCTCGTCGCCGAGGATCCCGTCACTCTGTCTTTGGAGCGACGAGAGGGCGCGATCGCCCATTGCCAGTGCTCCCAGCGCGTGCCCGAAGCGCGTGTGTTCTGCGCCGGGAAAGGCGAGATAGGCGAGACCGAGCTGGCGCAAACGCCGCAGCCGCTGCATCGGCGCCGTGTCGAACAACGCAACCTCGCCGCGCTCGAGTTCGACGAAGTGGTGGACCGGATCGAAGATGCGCTTACTCACGCCGTACGCGCTTCATTCGGCTTTCGGATGCAACGCCCGCTTCTGGCGGAGTGCACAGAGCCCTCGCGGAAGCGTCGGTCGGTACATGGACGATCGGGCGAAACGCGAAGTCCTCGCGCGAACCGACATCGGCGCGCTCGTGGGCGACTACGTCGCCTTGCGCAAACGCGGCAACGACCTCATCGGCCTGTGCCCCTTTCACGCCGAGCGGACTCCGTCGTTCCACGTGCATCCCGACCGTGGGTTCTTCAAATGCTTTGGGTGCGGCGTGGGCGGCGACGTCTTCACGTTTTACGAGCGCGTCGAAAACGTCACGTTTATCGACGCCTTGCAGGCCTTGGCCAAGCGCGCCGGCGTCGAGCTGCAACCGTGGAGCCCGGCCGCTTCACGCGCTCGCAGCGAACGCGAAAGCATCTATGCGGCCAACGCCATCGCCGCCGCTTTTTTCCATCGTCTCCTGGTGCTTTCACCGGAGGGCGCGGAGGCTCGAACGTATTGCGAGGGCCGCGGTCTCGACGGGGAAACGATTCGTTCGTTTATGCTCGGTTACGCCCCCGCGTCATGGGATGCACTCGTTACGGAGCTGCAGCGGGAAGGTGTCGAGGCGGAAATCGCAGTGCGCGCCGGCCTGATCCGCCGCGGACAGCGCGGCTTCTACGATTTTTACCGAGAGCGGTTGATGATTCCGACGCATGGCATCACCGGTGAAGTGATCGCGTTCGGTGGCCGCTCGCTCGGCGGCGCGGAACCAAAGTATCTCAACACCAGCACGACCCCCGTCTATACCAAGGGACGCGGGCTTTTTGCGTTGGATCGCGCGCGCCGTGCGGCCGCCAAAGCCGGTGCGCTTATCGTCGTCGAAGGTTATCTCGATTGCATCGCATTGCATCAGGCAGGCTTTGAAAACGCCGTTGCGTCGCTCGGCACGTCGCTCACCGCCGAGCAAGCCGCGGAGTTACAGAAGTATGCGGGACAGGTTTTCGTGTGTTTCGATGCTGATGCGGCCGGCTCGGCGGCGACGGCAAAATCCATCGAGACGCTGGTTGCGGCGGGCTTCAGTGGCTATGGCGTGCGAATCGTCGCGCTTGCGCCTGGGACCGATCCAGATGCCTTCGTCCGTGAAGTTGGGCGCGATGCGTTCCAACACGCCCTCGAAGGCGCATTGCCGTGGATTCAGTTTTCGCTCGACCGGCGCATCGAGCGACTGCAATCGGACGGTACCGGACCGGCGGCGGTCGCCCGCGAGGCCGAACGGCTGGTCCGTTCGACGCCACGCGAGGAGTGGGACCGTTGGCGTCAATACGTTGCGGACCGGCTGCGCTTATCGGCCGACGATCTCCGTGCGGCGGCGCGTAGCAGCCAAGCGCCCGAACCGTTCCGCGCCGGTGCTCCCTTTACACGGTACGCAGCTCCTGCGGAACTTCCGACGATCGAGCGCGACCTTTTGACGGTGTTGTTGGAAGAGCCGGCGCTCGTGGCAGAGTACCGGGACCGCATTCCGGTCGAGCGGTTCCAAGGCGAGCGCTATCGGGAACTCTATGCGGCGCTGGTGCGGAATGCGGGGAACTTGGAGCGCTCCTCCGACGTTCTTGCGGTGCTCAACGAGCAACCTGCAGCGAAAGAGACCGCGATTGGGTTACAAGCAGGGGAGCGGGCTGCGCTCGCGCAGTTTCGTGACTCTGCGGAGCGGCGCTTGCATCTCGACCGCATCGTGGAGATGTTGGCCGAGCGTGCGGATCGCGTTCGGATGAAGTTTCTGAGCGACCGCATCGGTGCGCTCCAAGGGGCCGGGCAGGCCATACCGCAAAACGAAAGAGACGAATACGCCTATCTTGTCGAAAAGCTTGACCGCACCGCGCGGCGGCGCATTGGAACGAAATCGGGTTAGAACCGGAAAGGAGGTGACAACGGAACTCATGGCGCGCAAGAAGACGGCGGCTCCAGTCGCCGAGACACCGGCGACGTCCCTCGACGAAGCCATCAAGAAACTCATCGAGCGCGGAAAAAAGCGTGGCTCGTTGACGTACGAAGAGATCAATGCCGTCTTCGACAATGTCGAAGAGGTCAGTCCCGACCGCATTGATGACCTCTTCGAAGAGATCACGGGCATCGGGATCGAGATTATCGATGACCAAAAGGACGAAAAGCCCGCCGCCGAGGGTGACGACGATGCGCTTCCTGCGGGGCTATCCCTCGATGATCCCGTGCGGATGTACCTCAAGGAGATCGGCCGAGTACCGCTGCTGTCGATGGAAGACGAGCGCAACTTGGCGATGGCGATCGAATCCGGTGAACTCGAAGCACAGAAGAACGGCAGCGCGCGCAACGAGATCATCGAGGCCGGTTTGCTGGCCAAGCGTCAGCTCACGGAAGCGAATTTGCGGCTCGTCGTGTCGATCGCGAAGAAGTACGTTGGCCGCGGCATGCTGTTCCTCGATCTCATTCAAGAAGGGAATTTGGGCCTGATTCGCGCCGTCGAAAAGTTCGACTACCGCAAGGGTTACAAGTTCTCGACGTACGCGACGTGGTGGATCCGTCAGGCGATCACCCGCGCGCTCGCCGATCAGGCGCGCACGATCCGCATTCCGGTTCACATGGTGGAGACGATCAACCGGCTGATCAAAATCTCTCGCCAACTCCTTCAAGAGTTCGGGCGTGAGCCGACCGCCGAAGAGATCGCGACCGAGATGGGACTCACCCCCGAAAAAGTCCGCGAGGTCATCAAAATCTCGCAAGAGCCGATTTCGCTCGAGACGCCGATCGGTGAAGAGGAAGATTCGCATCTCGGCGACTTCATCGAGGATCAAGAAGCCGTTGCGCCGGCTGAGGCCGCTTCGGTCATGCTGCTCAAAGAAAAGATGGCCGACGTCCTCAAGAACCTCACCGAGCGCGAGCGAAAAGTGCTCGAACTGCGCTTCGGACTCCAGGACGGCCATCAGCGGACGCTCGAGGAAGTCGGCCAGGAGTTCGGCGTCACGCGGGAGCGGATCCGTCAAATCGAAGCGAAGGCACTTCGCAAGCTCCGCCACCCCTCCCGCGGCAAAGCGCTTAAAGACTACTGGTCAAGTGAATAGCACGACGCGCCCTCACCGGTGCTCGCAACAAATTGTCCGGCGCTTCTCAACTCCTTGGAGTACGTTTTTGATGCGCCTTGCGGTTTTTTCAATACTTGGGGTGCTTGCCGTCTCTGCGACGGTGAGCGTATCGGCGGCGCCGGTGGCGACGCCATCACCCGTTCCCACGCCGCGTGCCGAGCTGAAGGAAATCGGGCGCGTACGGGCGCGATCGCCATATTGCGCCGCTTTCGTGCATCACTTCAATGCGAGCGCCCACGCGCTGTTGGAACACGATGCTTCGATCGGCCTCGTCGACTACACGTACAGCGACATCACGCGAACGTTCGACGAGATGGGCGGCGATCTCAAGCGCATCGACGAACGGAAGAAGCTCGCCGCGTACTCGGATCAACTGCTGCGCGCGATTCCTGCCGCGCAAGCCGAGATCGATGCGCTCCGCAACGCGTCGTCGCTCACGAGCGATCCTCAGCAGGCCAAGGATAACCACGAGTTGGCGAAACAGCTCCAGCGCGTGCTGGACCGGCAGAAACAGATCGCGACCGATGCCTCCGGCGTCGTGCGCGCGCTGATGGAGTACGATTCTCAGCCGCGTTCAGCGGCCGACAGCCACCTCCCCGGTTCCTACGACGAGGACCGCTCGAAGATGCCGCCCGACATGCTCGACGTCAAAAAATACGTCCGCATCGATGAGTTGCGTGATCGCATCGGCGATGCGGAATCGTCGGCTGCCGGTATCGCCGACACGATCGAAACGCGCTGTAGCTAAAGCCCGCCCCTGGAGTGCGTCCTTCGACTTCGCTTCACTTCGTTCGCTTCGCTCACTCCGTGTCGCTCCGCTGAGGATGACAGCGTTGTGTTGTGGCTTCCATAGCCGCCTCGAGAGCCACAGTTTTGAACAACTGCACAAAAACACTATGAAAGGTACTAGTGTCATCCTAAGCGCTTCGACTTCGCTCAGCACAGGCTCCGCGCCGCAGGCGCGCAGTCGAAGGACGGGCATTCGAAGGACCGCAGTCCATCGACGTTACATCGACATGCCTTTGGCGCTGGAGCTCGGCGTCACGTTGGGGTTACGCTCGGCGAACGCTCCGTTGGGATTCGGTAACACCCAAACCTGAAGGTCCCAGATTGCCGGAAACTCGAACGTGAAACGCACGTCGTTCGCGCTCTTGGCGACGCCGGCTTTGACCAGGCCGGCGGCATCGGGATGCTGGGGATCTCCGCCGGCGGCTTGATACTTTGCGACGCTCATGCCACCGTACTTCACCGTTCCGTTTGGCCCCCACAGCCCGTAGTGGATGTGGGCTCGAAACGTCCCCCAGCGCGACGGATCGATGCCCCACAAATGTGGCGCTGAATCGCTCGAACTGGTGCGCAGCACTGAGTAGTCAGCCCCGATCAAGCGGCCTTTTGCATCGTACCAAAGTTGACTCGGGTGCGCTGGATCTTTGCTGTCCCATTGACGGTTCGCGTACGAGATCGAACCTGTGCTGTCTTCGTCGGTGAAGCGAATGTAGCCGGCCCGCTCGGCGGCGGCAGTGGTCGGAAAGCGTTTGTTCAGGTCGGCCTGGATCTGCGCGACGAACTTCGCTTCAGCCGCATTGGGCGTCGGCACGGGCTTCGCCGACTCTTGAGCAATGGTGGGGGCGACGGCGCTCGCGAGGGCGAGAAGCATCGCGCAGGGGAGAAGTGTGCGGAACATCATCGCTCGTCGTTTCAGCGAGACTCCGGTCTCCTCCCCGCAGTGGCGTCTACGCGGTCACCATTGCGGCCCGAAGCGCGCGATGGTGAGAGAGCCGGTAGAGCTTACGGCCATAGCACACGACGCCCCACAGGCACACCAGTGCGGCCAGCACGAGGGACCACTGCATCACCGCATTGGCGAGCTCCAAGGTATGTGGATGCTGGACCATACGGGCGTTCGTTGCGACCACGAGGGGCCGCGTTCGCAAGATCAGCAGCGCGACAATGAGCAAGACGGCGTTTGCGGCGGTGAGGTAGGCGGCGCGCAACCGCGTCCAATCCGGCCGTACGAGATTCGTGGCGTTGACGATGGCGTTAAACAGTGACGCCAAGAGCAGCGCAACGATCCCCCATTTCCACACCGGAGCGAGGCCGAATGGCAGCGTATGGAGTTTGCTGGCCGCGGGGCCGAGGACCAGCGACGCAAACAGGTCTCGCACGTACGCCACGTTCATCAGCCACAATACGATGACGGCGTTGACGATGAGCTCGGTGGCAGACGTCGCCTGTGAAACCGGTCCCCCTTCGCTGAGTTGTGGGAGCGTGCTGGGATTCCACTCGCGTCCTGGCGTGGTGCGACTCCCGAATCGCTCCATCAGCGCGAACACAATGGTGACGATACCGACAGCGGCGCTCAGGCTTCCCAACGCCAAGCCCCATACACGGACGAAGGCCTGGAGCGCATTGCCGTTGGTCGCAAAGCCGGCGAAGAGCGCCACCACGTTGAACACGAGGAGGCCCCAAAGAACGGTGCGCAGCGTTTGCCAGTAATACGGAAGCCATCGTGGACCGATCAGCTGTTGCTGTTTCCAATAGCGGCTTGCGGCAATGATGGGCGGACCGTACGTGCGGAGAACCTCACCGACTTCGATGCTCGTCAACGTGCGTCCGAGCTCCGCCTCGCGCTCCTCCATCTGCGATTCGATGCTCTCTTTCAATTCCGCGGCGATGTCGGCGCGTTGCGCCGCCGGAAGATAGCTTTCGAAAGCGCTGAGATAGCGCGCGATGAGATCGTTCGTATCCTGCGTGATCATGACGTTTTGCTCTCCTGCAACATCATATCGAGCGACGCGCTCATCCGCCGCCATTCTAAGAGCAAGCTCTCGAGCATCGCGCCTCCGGCCGGCGAAAGCCGGTAGAAGCGTTTCTTCCGTTTGTTTTCCTCGCGCCACTCGCTTTGCAGAAGCCCTTGGTTCTCGAGCCGCCTGAGCAGCGGGTAGAGGGTCCCTTGATCGATGTCGAGCCCTTCGTCCGACAATGCGGTGCGCAAGGTGTAGCCGTAGAGCTCGGTGCGAAGATGTGCGAGGACCGCGAGGACGAGGCACCCGCGCCGCAACTCCAGCCGGAGGTTTTCAAAGAGCTCCGGCGTGAGCGCGATCGCCGTCAGAGCCGTTGACCCCATCCGTGAAAGAGGCCGACGTCGCGGCGGATCGGGATAACGGTGCGGCGCTCCTCGCGGGCTTTTGCTGCGTGATCGATGCGGCTCATCGGCGTGTCTCTCCTGACTGTGTGGCGTCTACTATGCGACAAAGGCTATGCTTTACACACTATACGGCACACAGTATAAAACGTCAAGAGGGCCCCTACGCCTCCAGAGGCCTGCTGCTAGCGGGGCGTTGGGGCGGAGGTAGGCGGCGCTGCGGATGCGCGCGGCGCAGGCTGGCGCGGCGGCGGCGTTGGCAGCGTGTACAGGGGAATGGGCGTGAAGTCCGAGTGCGGGACGTCCGTATTGAGTTGTACGGGGGCCGGCGTGGCGATAACCACGGTCGGCGCGCGGCTCGCGTCGATCGATGCTCCGGTTCGAGCCCGGAGCGTCGTCCCGCGCGCGAGTGTCAACTCGTGCCCCTTACGCAGCGCGTGATAGATGACGTGCCCTGGAATCAGCACGTCTTCGGCTGAATCGAGAAGGTCGCGCGTCGATTGTTGGCCCGCCGTCATCTCGACGGTTACGAAGGACCGTGTCAGGTAGAGCGGCAGCGTACCGCGTCCGGGGAGTGGTAGCGGATCGACCTGTAACTCGACGGCGCCGTCTTGGTCCCCCGAAAGCGCCGGCCGGGTCATGACGACCCGCAGGGTTCCGCGCAATCCCGCCTGCGCGACTTCCACGCCTCCAACACGAAGCGCGTCTTTGAGATGCATGTGGACGACCGTCCCGGCCGCGGTCTTATGCGAATCGACGGGCTCGTCTAGGACGAGGTCAATCGGAGAACCGACCGGCAGATACGCGCCCGTGCTGGGCGCCGGACTCGGCGACGGCGTCGCGGTACCAGGAGCCGCGGGCGGTGGGAGGGCTCGCGCTGGGGCGAGCAACGATGCGGCAATGGCGAAGGCGCCGACGAATGCCGGCGCCATCGCACGAGAGCTCGGCATGGCTTAGGAGGCGCGCTTCTCGCGAATCTCCGTGTCTCGAGCAGCCGCGGCGGCTTTCTTACCCTCTTCGATGAGCTGCTTGACCTTCTGACCGCCCTTCTGCCCGATCTCTTCGTAGAATCCAGGCCCGTAGCGGTCTCGAGTCGCCTCGCCGCCCTTCTTGCCGCCCTTCTTACCGATCTGCTCGTAGAACTCGTGGCCGTGCGCCAGCTTCGTCGCTTCGCCGCCCTTCCGCCCGATGTTCTCGTAAAATTCAGGGCCGTACTTGCGCTTCACGGTCTCGCCGCCTTTTTGACCGGCTTCGCGGACCGTCATGCCTCCGCCGGGTTTGCGCTTGGGTGTGGACATCCTCGCCTGGTAACCTCTTCGTCGTGTGAAATACGCCGCGCTCGCTCCGCCTCGGAGGGCTGGGCAGACGACGCCTGCCACTAAGTAACGTAACCGTCAGCCGGAAAGTTGGTTCAATTTTGGTGAAGACTTCAGCTGCGCAGCGCGTGGTGGCCGCCGCCGGCGCGCTCCTCCTCGCCGCCCTCGCTCCCGCGCCGCTCCAGGACATCCTGTCCGCAGAACGGAGCCGTTCTCTCGACGATCTTCCGGCTCGGCTTGCGGCAGCCTCACCGCTTGGGGCGCGGAGCGCGCTCGCAATCGGACGGACCAAAGATCGAGCGGGACTTGCGCCGTTGCGCGAGCGTTTGCACGCCGAAGATGCGACGATGCGCGCGATGGCGGCGTACGCGCTCGGTTTGTTAGCCGACGCCGCGTCGCTGTCCGATCTGCGCCAGCTGGCGAAGACCGACAACGCCAGTGCCGTGCGCTACGCAGCGGTCGACGCCATCGGACGAATCGGGACGGCCGATTCGCGTGGCGCTTTAGGAGCAGAAAACGATCTGCTCCACGTGACTGAGCACGATGGAGATGCAATCGTGCGAGGGCATGCGGCAGCCAATCTCGACGTTTTCCGCACCCAGCCCGTCGCGCAACGCGTTGCTTCTGCGCTCCAGCGCGCATTCGCACGCGAGCGGGACGATGCGGTTCGCTGGCACATCATGTGGACGCTTGCGCGCGCGTATCCGACACTCACGGCCCGCAGTTTTTTCGCGGCAGGGCTGCACGATGGGAACGACATCGTACGGCTCGAGGCCGTCCGTGGCTTGGGAAGGCGCAAGGATCGCAGTACCGTTTCGCTCGTCCGACCGCTGTTGCGTGACCGGTCGTGGCGCGTTCAAGAAGAAGCGAGTGAGGCGTTGCGACGGCTCGGCGGCAAAGCTCCGACGCAACATCTCGCCGCGCTCCAAAACGGTTTGCACCTGCCGCCGATCGTGCCGGCGCCCTCCGCCAGCAGTTTGGCGTTGCCGCGCCCGTCCGCCGCTCCCAAACCAAAAGCCCCGACCGTCGAGGATGTCCTCGAGAACCCGGCGCTCGCACCAACGAGCGCGGCGCTCATGAACGGTCCCATGCCCGGACCGCATCCACGCGTACGCCTCACCACCAGCAAAGGGACCGTGGTGGTCCGGCTGTATCCCGAGTGGGCGCCATTTACGGTTGCGAGCTTTCTCGGGCTCACGGACAACGGCTTCTTCGACGGTATTCGTTGGTTCCGCATCGTCCCCGATTTCGTGGTGCAGACGGGCGATCGAACGAACACCGGAAACGGCGACGCTGGGTACACCATCGGCGCAGAAGAGAATCCGATCGAGCAACGCGCCGGCGTGATCTCGATGGGTCTCGATTACGATGAAAAGACGAATACGCCGAAGCGCGACTCCGCCGGCTCCCAGTTTTATATTACCCTGTCACCGCAGCTCCATCTCGACCGCGATTTCACTGTCTTCGGCGAAGTCGAAAGCGGGTTTTCGGTCCTGGCCCATCTCGTCGAATCGGACACGATCGTCCGGGCCGAACGGATCTCGGACGACTAAAACGTTCTAGCGGCGAACCAGCGAGCCGAGCGCGAACAGCGCATTCTCTTTGCGCTCGACGATCCGCCGATAGAAATAGCCGGCCCAGTGCGTCCCAAACGGTACATAGACGCGGACGTTGTAGCCTTCGTCCACCAAGGAACGTTGACGATGGGGACGCACACCGTACAACATCTGAAATTCGAAACGCTCCGGCCCGATATGCTGCTCGCGCGCATAGGTCTTCACGGCTGTGATCAACCGTTCGTCGTGCGTGGCAATGCCAGGATACTGTCCGCGCGAGAGGAGTGCTTCGGCGAGCCGCAAGTATTCTCGCCGAATCGTCGCCATGTCGCGGTAGGCGATCTGCGGAGGCTCGTTGTAGGCGCCCTTGCACAGACGCACCCGCGCGCCGAGTGCGATCGTTCGTTCGACGTCGGCCGGAGTTCGGAAGAGGTACGCCTGCAATACCGGCCCGACGTTGCGTTCGGTGTTATATACGCGCTCGAAAACGCGCAGGGTCGCATCGGTGAGCGCGGAGCCTTCCATATCGATGCGAACGAAAGGGTCGGCGAGCGGTGCGGCGCGCTGCACGATCTCCGTCAAATTCTGCGCGGCCAGCGGTTCGCTGATGAGGAGCCCCAGCGCAGTCAGCTTCACCGAAACGTTGGTTCGTAGGCCCGAGTCGCCGATTGCGGCAAGCAGCTCGAGATAAACGTCGCGCGTGCGCTGCGCTTCTCGGTGCAGCTGAACGTCTTCGCCAAGATAGTCCAGCGTCGCCGTCAAGCCGTCGCTGTTGAGTTGCCGGACCGCAGCAAGTGCAGATTCGACGGTATCTCCGGCAACGAAACGTTTTGCGAGGAAGAAAAAACGCCGGGTAAAGGGAGAATCGGGTGCCAGAACCCGATCGATAACCGCCATCTCGGCGCCGTTCGACGGGTAGGAAACGCGGCCTCCGCTTGCGTGGCGGAACGGAGACGCCGCCGCTCTGTCGTAACTCGGCGCGATGCACTTGGACGCGATATGGCGCGTCGCACTGGTCGCGGTATCACTTGCGCTCGACGTCTTTGCCGTCGGTATCGGCGTGGGGATGAGGGGCGCCGACACGGCTGCGAAATTCCGGATCGGCGCTGCCTTTGCCACGTCCGAAGTCGCAATGACGCTCCTCGGGGCAGGGATCGGCGCTGCGGCCGGTCGCGTCCTTGGTTCGGCCGCGGGGTATCTCGGTTTCGGTGCGCTCGTGGCGGTCGGTCTCTACATGATCGTCGAGACCGTCCGCGAGACGGAATCCGGTTTCGATCTTTCGCGCGGCTGGGGGTTGTTCGTTGCAGCGCTCTCGCTCAGCCTCGACTCGCTTGGGATCGGGTTTTCCATTCTGTATATCGGCGCGCCGCTGATTGTGTCGCTCGTAGCGATTGCGTTTGCCTCCGTGACGTCGACGACGTTGGGACTCACGTTCGGTGGCGTTCTCGGTCGTCGTGCGGAGGAGACGGCCGGGCTTTGGGCCGGCATTGTTCTGGTGCTCACCGGCCTCGGCTTCGCGGCAGAAAAATACCTGGCTGGGTGAGCGGACTGCAGCGTGTCTGGATCGTCGCCGGCGCGTACGCGCTCGTCTATGCCGTGCTCGACCTCGACCGTTTTTTCACCTATCATTCCGGAGCTGACCTGGGACTGTTCGCGCAGACGATTGGCTCGTCGCTGCACGGGTTTTCGAACACGGTCGAGGGCGGTAGCCATTTCCTGTTCCATTTTTCACCGATCTTATTCGCGCTGGCGCCTCTGCTGTGGCTCAGCAAATCTCCCGCCGTTTTACTTGTCGTGCAGTCGTGCGCGACGGCGGTGGCGGCGCCGGCCCTGTACCTCATCGCGCGGCGCCGCCTTCCGGAGCAGCTGGCGCTGTTGGCAGCGATCGTTGTACTGCTGTATCCGCCGCTCGCCGGCGTCGCCTTTTCCGATTTCCACGAGAACGCTTTTGTCGTGCCTGCCACGCTGTGGTTCTTGTGGTCCCTCGATGAGCGCCGTTTCGGATTCGCCACGCTGTTCTTCGCGGTGCTCCTCGCGACCAAGGAGGATCAAGCGGTCATTCTGGCCGTGCTGAGCGCAGCCGGAATGGTGTACTTCACGCAGCGCAGCCAGCGTCGCGCCGTTCGCTTTTCGGCGTGTGCGCTGCTTGCCTCCGTCGCTGTTTTTGTTTCCTACTTCGCGGTCGTGCGGCCACTCGCCGGCGGCGCTCATCCTTGGGAACCGCTCCATTTTTACGTAGCGACGGGGGCGCCGGCACATTCGCTTGGCCACGAGGCGTTCACGCGGTTGACGTACTTGCTGGAAGCGTTCGTGCCACTGTGTTTTGCATGCTTTCTCTCGCCCGTCTTATGGCTCGCCGTTCCCGGCTTCGCCGAATTGCTTCTCTCACACGACCCGGTCACGTACACGATGGGTCAGCACTACGCTGCCGTCTGGATCGGGTATGTGCTCGCGGCCTTCGCACTCGGCGTCGCGCGCGTTTATCGGCTTCGTCCTAGGCTCGCCGTTGGGCTCGTGCGCGCGTCGCTCGTCGTCTGTTTCTTGAATCTCGTGTTCTTCAGTCCGACCCACTGGTCGCGCTACCTCGCGCTTCGTTCACCGCACGATGCGGAGTTAGATGCAGTGCTCCGCCGGTTTCCCGCGCAACTCGAGGTTGGAACGCACGACGAGTTGTTCGCCCACCTTGGTCTCGACCCGAACGCTTCGTTGGGACTGCGCCACGCGCCGGCATACGCCCTTATCGACGGCGGCGATGCTGATTCGTACTGGGTCATCCGCATGCTTCCACAATTGCAGGCTGGGCGCTCGGCTTACGAACGTGTCTTTGTCGTTGACGGCATCCACCTCTACCGCCGGAAATCTGCTGACCGGAGCGACGCGCTGGTCCGCTGAAAGGATGGCTGATGCACGTTGGCGAGGCTTTGATCGCGCACGCCCGCGCGATAGCGAAGCGTTCGATCGTGGTGGTCGGGACGGCAAAAAACGTGGGCAAGACGGTGACGGTCACCGCGATGGCCGAGGCGCTGGAACGTCGCGCAGAGGCGTTTGGCCTGTGTTCGATTGGACACGATGGCGAGTCGCTGGACGTGCTCGAAGGAACGGCAAAGCCGCGCGTCTTCTTGCGGGCTGGGGCGTTCTTCGTTACCGCGCGAGCCCTGTTACCGGCTCATCCGGCCACGGAAATTCTCGAGATGCCGGGGGAAGACAGCGCGCTCGGACCGATTGTGGTCGCACGAGTGCGGACCGCCGGCTTTTTCGAAATTGCGGGGCCGCCGAGCGCGGCCGCGCTGCGGCGCATGATCCAACGGTTATTCGCTCACGGTGCCGTCACGGTTCTTGTCGACGGAGCGATCGATCGAATCGCCGCGGTGCGCAGCGAGGACGCCATCGTCATCGCGACGGGGGCCGCAAGTGGCGCGACACCGCAGAGCGCCGCGCGTGAAGCACAAGCCCTCTCCGAGTGTTTGCGTCTACCGGTCGTCGATGAAAGCCGCGCGGCGCTGGAACTCGACGGCGCGCTGACGGCCAGCATGGTGACGCAATTTCTCCGTGCAGGCGAACGCCGCCAGATCGTGGTTCGCGACGCCACGCGGATCGTCGCGGCAGGCCGCTCAGTTGCCGGCGTCGCGCGGGGCCTCGATCTGCGCTGCGAACGCTCGCTCCATGCCGTCGCGTGCACCGTTTGTCCGGCGGCGCCTTCGCGGAGCTTCGAGCCACGCGAGTTTTTGCGCACGGTCGCGGGTGCGGTGCGACTTCCCTGTTACGACGTGTATGCAGGTGCCGCGGCGTGACGGCGCCCTGGAGCGCGGCCTGCGCGGCTGAAATCGGCGCCGACTGGCTGGAGCAGGAAATCGCGCCGGCCGGCGACTTCGGGCGGCGAGCCCGCGAACGCGAACACGTCTTTGTTTTGGGTGATGAAGCGCAAGCCCGTGAAGCGATCGCCCGCGTGTACGCCGCGGCGGAAGACGTCCCGCCCGAAACCCTTGCCCAACTGTGCGAGGCCGTTTTGGCCTGTCCCGACCCTGGTATGGCGTTGGCACGCGTCCTTGGCGATGCAACGCTCACCGATGCCGATCTCTTCGAACTCTCCCGATTCGTCGACGGTCTCGAGCGCGTCCGCAACCTCATGACGAATGCTGCACTTGCCGGCATCGCCATGCCGCCGTGGCCGCAAGCGCTCGCGCTCACCTTGCGGGACGGTCGCACGCCGCAACGCGGCTTTTACCTTTCCGACGCCTTCGATCCGGAGTTGAGCGCGGCACGCGCGGCGGCCGTTGCTTTGCATGCCCGCTTCGATGCGGAGCGCACCCGGCTGCGTGAACGCATCGCGGTTTACGCAGGTCTGGAGGATGTGCGGGATGGTGAGTTCGTTTTGATGCGCGAGCGTGCACCGGCGCCGCTCCCCGCGGAGATTCGCGTGCTCCGTGAAGCACCGACCTATTGGCTCTGCGAGGTGGCACTCGATGAGCCGGCGCGCACGGTTTTTACGTTGCTGAACGCGGCCGAACAGCGCGTCGCCGAACGCGAGGAGGCGGTGCGTGCGCGTCTCTCTGCGGCGGTCCGCGCAGTCGCGCCCATCCTCGAAGACGCGGCCGAGAAACTCGGTGCAGTGGACGCGTTCGTCGCCCGCGTTCGATTCGCACAACGCTACCGTACCTGTGCGCCGGAAGTCGCCGAGGTGCCGTGCGTACAGTTTGTCGATGCACGCTTCTTGCCGCTGGAGCGCTCGCTCGAATCCCGTGGGCATCGGTACGCGCCGCTCTCTTTGACACTCGACAGTGTAGGCGTCCTGACCGGCCCCAATATGGGCGGTAAGACGGCGGCGCTTCGGACCGTTGGGTTCGTTGCCTGTTGCGTCGCGCTCGGCGTTCCGGTCCCCGCTGCGTCGGCACGCGTTAGCCTCTTCGACGACTACGCGTGGATTGGGATAGGAACGGAAGCGGAGCGGACAGCGCTCTTGTCATCGTTCGGACTCGAGGTGACGCAACTGCGCGACGTTCTGAGCCGTGCCCCCGAACGGGCGCTCGTCCTCGTCGATGAGTTCGCACGGACGACCTCGCCCCGTGAAGGCCGTGCCTTGCTCGTTGCGCTCGTAGAATGGTTACGTGCTACGGGCGTCATCGCGCTCGTCGCGACGCACTTTTCGCGGATCGCGGAAGATGCGGGCGCACCACACTTTGCGGTTGTCGGATTGCGTGAACCGCCGCGGCGTTCGACGGAAGCGGTCGATTTGGACGCGGCGATCGAGCGCATTGCCGAGGTGATGGATTACCGCGTGCACCGGGTCGCGGCCGACGAGCCGTTGCATGCCGACGCGCTGGCGCTGGCGGAGGTGCTCGGATTGGATCCAGCGCTGATCGCGCGCGCCCGAGCTGTTCTGTAGCAAGACGCGTGCGCACGATCTGGATCGCCTCCGCGCTGTTTTCGCTCGTGATGACGTTGCTTGGGATCGATCGCTACATCACGTTTCACTCAGGGGCCGACCTCGGGGAATTCGTTCAAACGATCGCGACGCCGCTTTCGGGGTTTGGTGACACGCCGGAGGGCGGTAGCCATTTCCTGCATCACTTTTCACCACTGCTCTTCGTCTTTTCGCCACTGCTTCTCGCGTTTCGCTCACCCGTCGTGCTCATCGCGCTGCAGGCGCTCGGTGGCGCGCTCGTCGGGCCGGCGGTATTCTTGCTGGCTCGTCCGCGCATGGAGGCGCGCCTCGCCACCCTCGTCGCGATTCTTGCGCTCGTGTACCCGCCGCTCGTCGGCGTGACGTTTACGGACTTTCACGAAAACGGCCTCGCGCCGGCGGCGATCGCGTGGCTCATCTGGGCCGTCGATGCGCGCCGCTTCCGACTCGCCGCACTCCTGGTTTTGTTGGCACTCGCGATCAAGGAAGATGAAGCGCTCGTCATTTTTTCGCTGGGCATTGGTTACGCGGTGTGGCGTGGGCGAGAACGCGACGCGCTGGGTTGTCGTTTCGGCGTGGGGAGCGCCGCGGCGGCCGCGCTCGTTTTCGTCGCCTATTTCGCGGTGATTCGCCCGCTCGCCGGTGGACACGGTCCGTGGTTTGCGCTCGACTACTTTGCCGGTCATGCGTTCGATACGCCGCATGGCGCGGCGATCGTGATCGGGCGAGTAACCTTTTTACTGGAAGCGCTCGTTCCGCTCGCCTTCGTCCCGCTCTTGACGCCCGCGTTTTTGCTCGTCGTGCCGGGACTCGTCGAAGTGCTGGCGTCGCGTTGGTCGATTACCTACACGATGGGCCAACACTATGCCGGGATTTGGATCGGCGAGATGCTCGCCGCGTTCGTCTTCGGCGTTGCACGGCTGGTGCGGGAACGTCCAACGTTCGCGTTGCCGGTAACCCGCGTCGCTCTGGCGCTCTCTGCGCTCAACCTGATCGTCGCAAGCCCGACACACTGGGGACACTACTTGCGCGCGCGAACGGCGCACGACGCTGCGCTCGACGCGCTCGTCGCTCGCGTTCCGCGGGGCGCGCCGGTAGCGACCTACGATGAGGTGTACTCGCACCTCGGATTCGACCCACGCGCACAGATCGGTTTCTCGCCTGACTCCGAACCGCAGTACTTACTCTTCGACGAACGCTACGACGGCGCAGCGTGGCGTACGATCTACCGTCCTCGCTTGCAAGAACTGTTGCACGTGGGCAGCTATGCCGCGATCGCTTCAGAGGACGGCGCGACCCTCTACCGCCATAGAGACCCGTAGCGGCACGGCATCCGGGTTTCTGCATGCGCGCGGTCTAGCGAGCGCGAAGCGTCCCATGGTTATGGAGCCGCTTATCATTACGGTTGCCGCCTGCGGCGCGGAGTTGAAGCCGGACGATACGCCTCACTTACCCATCACGCCCGCGGCGCTCGGCGAAACGGCGGCGCGCTGCCAAGAGGCGGGTGCCTCGATCATTCACGTGCACTGCCGCAACGACGACGGCACGAATACGAGCGACGTCGCGCGCTTCGATGCCGCGTACCGGGCGATTCGTGCTGCAAGTAACCTCATCGTGCAGTTCACCACAGGCGGGGCGATCGGCATGACCGCGGAGGAGCGGGCGGGGCCACTCGCCTTGCGTCCGGAGATGGGGACGCTGACCTGCGGTACGGTGAACTTCGGCGATGAGGTATTCGAAAACAGCTTTCCGATCATGCGTGGCATCCTGGCCAAGATGCAGCAGTTCGGCGTGCGGCCGGAACTCGAGATCTTCGATTGGGGACATCTTTCGAACGCGCGGCGCCTAGAACGGGAAGGGCTCTTGACCTTTCCGCAACACGCCGATTTCGTGCTTGGCGTACCAGGCGGACTCGACGCGACGGTCGACCACCTTGCGGCGCTCGTGCGCGAATTACCGCCTGGCTGCACCTGGTCGGTCGCGGGCATTGGACGGGCACAACTCCCGATGGCGGTGGTTGCGATCGCGATGGGTGGACACGTCCGCGTCGGCCTGGAGGACAACATCTATTACTCGCGCGGTCGCCTTGCCCGAAACGATGAACTGGTCGCGCGGATAAGCCGCCTTGCCGGAGAACTCGGAAGACGCGTGGCAACGCCGGACCAGGCACGTGCGTTGCTCGGTTTAGGGCAGTCGGCGACCGTCTAACTCCCGTGCGCTCACAGGAATCCACCGAAGCGCACCCGTAACGAGGCCGCGACTGCAGGGGACCAGGAGGGCCGCCGGTGTTCAATTACGTCATACGCAGAAGCATCCAAGCGATTCCGCTGCTGTTTCTGATTTCGGCCATCCTGTTTTTCATTCTCTCGAAAGCGCCCGGCGGGCCGCTGACGCCGTATTTGCAAAACCCGCACATCACCGCAGCGGACATTGCTCGCCTGAAACACAATCTGGGCCTGGACCGGCCGCTCTACGTGCAGTACTTGAGTTGGCTCGGGAACGTCTTGCGGGGCGACCTCGGCTATTCGATGTCGAATTCGGAACCGGTCGTGCAGGCCATTTTGGAACGCCTTCCCGCCACGCTGCTGCTAATGGGTACCTCGATTGGGTTTTCGCTCTTGATCGGGGTCGCGTTCGGTATCTTTGCCGCCGTCAAACCGTACTCCATTCAGGACTACCTCATCACGACGTTTGCCTTTTTCGGACAGTCGATGCCGGTGTTTTGGCTCGCCTTGATGGTCCAGTTGGCCTTTGCGGTATATGGCGTCACCGCGTTTGGATACCATTTCGCCTTGCCCTCGGCCGGCATTAGTTCCAGCGATACGTTCGATTTGGGGGACCGGGTGCAGCATCTGCTGTTACCAATGTTGGTCTTGAGTTTTCTCAACATCGCGACCTGGAGCCGCTTCACGCGGAGCTCGATGCTCGAGGTCATCAAAACGGATTACATGCGGACCGCCACCGCGAAGGGACTCTCGCCGCTGACGGTGATCCTGCGGCATGGGCTAAAGAACGCCTTGATTCCGGTCGTGACGATCGTGGCGCTGTCGGCTCCGGCGCTGGTTGCCGGCGCGGTGGTCACCGAGACGATTTTTGCGTGGCCCGGTATGGGCCGCTTGTTCATCAACGCGCTCGGGCAGTTCGATTTTGCGTTGTTGATGGGATATCTGGTTCTGATCTCGTTTCTCGTCGTGCTCTTTAACCTCTTAGCCGACGTGGCATACGCGTGGCTCGATCCGCGGGTGAAATACGACTAATGGCGACCACTGCCGTCCCGGGTGCTCTCCCGGTCACCACTGCCGAAGATGAAGTCCACATCGAACGCCACGGCGTTTGGAAGCGCTTCCGCCGCCACAAGCTGGCGATCGCGGGTGCCATCGTGCTGTGCGTCATCGCATTGATTGCGGTGTTCGCGAAGTTTCTCGCGCCGGCCGACCCCAACTACATCGATCAAGTCCATTGGCAAGGCTATCCGCTCGCGCCCAACGTCGCCGGGCATCTCCTCGGAACGGACGAGAACGGCCGCGACTTGCTTTCGCGGCTCATGTTCGGCGCGCAGATCTCGCTGACGGTCGCCATTTTTGCGGTGCTGATGGAGATCGTCATCGGAACCACGCTGGGTGCGATCTCAGGCTATTACGGCGGTTACGTCGACTACTGGATCATGCGGCTCACCGACGTGTTCTTATCGATTCCGCTGCTCCCGTTGCTGCTCGTCCTCACGGCGATCGTCTCGGCGACGTCCAATAAAGCGGCGCTCAGTTTCGGGGTCATCGTCGTCATCATCGGCGCCACGTCGTGGCCCGGCACCGCGCGACTCGTACGCGGCTCGTTCCTTTCGCTGCGGGAGAAGGAGTTCGCCGAAGCGGCACGCGCACTCGGAAACAAAGATGGCCGCATCATTTTCAGGCACCTGTTGCCGAACGCCGTCGCGCCGATCATCGTTCAAGGAACGCTGGACGTCGCGAACGTCATCGTGCTGGAATCGACGCTCTCGTTTCTCGGGTTTGGGATTCAGCCGCCGACCGCGTCCTGGGGCAACATGCTCGCCAACGCCGAGGCGAATATGTCGATCGCGCCGTGGGTCGCAATCTTTCCCGGCCTCTGCATCCTCATCACCGTGCTGAGCGTGAACTATCTCGGCGACGGTCTACGCGACGCCCTCGACCCGAATATGCGCTAAGCTTTAGCGCAGGCGCGCGGCGCCGCTTTGATTCGTTACGATGAGCCTGCCAAGCGCCAAGCTGATGTTATCCTGGAACGTGAACGCGCACGTGCCGTTGTTTACGTCAGGCGTGATGGTATATGTCTGCGGCGTCGGGGTTGGCGAGGGTGAGGGCGGTGGAGTGGCCGGCCCTTCCTTTGCGATATGGTTGGGGGTGCAGCTGTCTTTTACGACCGCGATGCTGACGTCGCTGGGATTAGGCGCAATGATATTGACCTGCTGAGGCGTTCGATTCCCCGGCGGGAAGGTGATCGACGACGGTGTGATGACGAGCGTGGGCGTTGGACTCGGCGTCATCGTCGTCGTAGGCGCGGCTATTGTGGGATTTCCGCTCGACCCGGAACAAGCACCGAGGCCGACGGCGAACGCGACCGCCGCGAAGCCCAGCATGATGATCGAGACGAGCGTCTTCTGTGGCACGCGGCCCTCTTCGAACTCGACCGGCGCCGTTACTCCCCCGCTGCTTGCAAGGGTTTGGGGGGCGGCGCGACAATGCCTAACGGCCCCCGTGCGCGAGTGGCGGAATTGGTAGACGCACTAGCTTGAGGGGCTAGCGCTCGCAAGGGCGTGCTGGTTCGAGTCCAGTCTCGCGCACCACGGTGCCGGCACGAAACGCTTTAGCGCTTGCCGAGGTAGTGGTTTCGCACCCAGCGAGCCCATGCTGAAGCCGGAGTGCCGTTGTAGTCCTTGATCAACACGCCGCAACCGCCCCACGTGTCCCACGTCCAGGCTTCATAACCCACGCCGTGCACATCCGCCCAGTTCAAAAACGTCGCGATGTATTTCGCGCTACAGTTCGATGCATCGTATGTCTCGCCGGTCTCACCAAAGATCAGCGGGAACTGCTGGGTCAAGGGCTTCATCGTGGAATTGAAGCACGCCACCGTGTCGCACGTGTTCTTGCCGTAAACGTGCGCCTCGGCGATGAGCTCGTTGGCGGGATCGCTGGGATGTGATTTCAGCCACGAAGAACCGTCGTACTTGGCGCACATGTTGGCGTAGTCGATGCACGGAATGGAGATCACGCCGTTATAGCCGTTGGCGCGCATCACGTTGACCGCTTGTTGCATCGGCGCCGTCAAGTAATACTGGCTGCCCCACTGCGCCTCGTTGTCGCAGCCCGTCTTCATGAAGCAGGTCCAGTCGACGGTCGTTTCGCCCCAGGGCGCCAAGATCACGTTGGGATCCGACTTGAACGTAGCGGCCATGCTCGACCACATCGCCGGAGCGTGGTCTTCGTCGGGGGCAGGAGGCTGGTACGTCGCCTGATTGTTCCCCGGCGCGCCAAACATCAGCGAGACCTCGGCGTACATTCCGTAGCTGTGTAGCAGATTGACATAGTTCACGATCGCGCTCTGATAGTTTGCCCCCGCATACTGCTGCTTGACCCCGTTGATATCCAGCCAGCAATCTTCGTTGAGGAGGACGCGGACGATATTGGAGTTCCACGAGGCGATGGCCGCAACGGATTTCGCGTCGCTGGGGCCGTCGAAGATCCCCCAGCCTTGGATGCAGGCGTACTCCGTACCCGAGCGATTGACGCCTTGCAAGTGAACGACGTTTTGATTGCCGTCGACGAGATGGTTGCCCGATACGCGAATGCCGGAAAGAGTCGCGGCTCGTCGTACAATGGACGTTTTCGGCAACGCCGCGTTTCGCGATGAAGGAACGGACTCTGTGGACACCCTCGTGGCTCCGTCGGCGAAGGCTGGAAGACCGCCAATCAGGGCGGCGGCGGTGATGCCGGTCACTGCCTTGCGAACGTTGACCATAGCGTGCCCTCCTTCTGTGACCGCGGGAGGTCCCTTAGAACATCGGCAGTTCAGATCGGCTGGAACAGTGCGATAGCGTGCCTACGATCCTTTCGCCGCCATCAGCATAACCGTGGCGAGCGCGCGTCAGTCCTTGACGAACTCCGCCATGATGTGGTGCTCCCCTTGGAACGTGAAGCCGCTTGCGAAGAGTGTGGGAAAGGAGAGGGAGCCGGGGCTGGCGGTGATCGCCGAGGTGTGCAGCAACAAGATCGCTGGCTGGCTCGGCGTGACGTTGGTCCAGTCGTACCAGTACGCGTCGTAGAGCGCCCCTCCTAAGATTGAACTCGACAGCAGCGTACCGTTCGCACTCGTGTTTCCAAACGTAATCGCGGACGAGCCCGATAAGAGGAAGAAGTCTTCGTAGAAAATAGGGACGCCGAACGTCTGGAGCGGCGGAATGTAGCCGCCGGTAAAGTCGACGTTGCCGCTGATCAGCGTGACGGGTATCGTCCCGCCGGTAAACGGACCGTATGACGCAGTTCCGGAGAACCCGTCGGCTGGCGGCAACGGCATTGGAGCAGGCGTCGGGTTAAACGATCCGCTTCCGATGACGATGTTTCCGTCGTCGGGTTGGCTGAACGTGCCGAGATAGTAGTGGTGGCCTCCAACCAAATCGTCGCGATGGAGAAGCGAACGCGGTGAGAAAAGGCGTACGTGAGAGAATTGCCGACCGCTGTTCACTGGACGGCGGCCGACGGAGGTCGGTGGAAGTGCGGTAAACGGCGCCGGGAACGTCACGATGGGTTGACTTGGACTCGTCAGATCGAAGATCGCGATGTAGTAAAACGCGTTTTGCTGACACGGCGGACAAATGACTTGCACTCTCGGATTTTGTCCGTTGGTGTTCAAGGTTTGCGCGACGCTGTACGTGAGCCACGGTTCAACGGCGGTCGCCCCTACTCCATAATTTCCGGGCCCCGGCGGAATCGTACCGGGATAACCCCCCGGCTGTTGCAGCGCAGTCTGTAAGGTCACGGAGTTCCCGCCGACAGGGGAGCTGCCGGATGGGAACACGATCTGGCCGCAGTCACCCGAACCGTCGGAGGCGGCCGGAAAGAGCAGCGGCGTCGCTAGAACCATCGGAACGGTGACCGGATTGGGCTGAGACGCGGCGCACTGCGGTGGCGGAGTAGGACCCTGCGTGAATGTGGGAACGGGCGTCGGCGTCGGGGTCGGATTGTTCGGCGGAGGGCCTCCTGAGGAACCTCCACCGCCGCCGCAAGCGGCACAAAAAACGACGCCACCCAACACGAAGGCGACGCACAACGAGTGTAGGGTCCGCGTGATCACAAAGGCGGTCGTTCGGGCAATCCTCCGCTACCCCGTTTGCCTTGCCTGGAGAATCAGCATCGGCCTCCCAGACATGCCACCGGCGAAACAATCTACGCCGCAAGGCGTACTGGCGGATGATATGTGGTTGACCCGATTTTCGATCAATCGCCCGATTATCGTATCCATGCTGTTCATCGCGCTTGCCGTGTTCGGCGGCTTCTCGTACATGCGGCTCGGCCGTGCGCTCAATCCCAACGTCACGTTCCCAATCGTCCTCGTCGAGGCCAACTATCCGGGCGCGTCGCCGTCGGAGATGGAGCGGCTCGTCATCAAGCCGATCGAAGATCAGATCGACGGAATCGACAACCTCGATAAGATGACGGCCACAGCGCAAGAAGGCCGAGCCGTCGTGGTCGTCCAGTTCAAGTTGGACACCAACATCGACTACGCCGCCATCGACGTGCAGCGCCGCGTCGACACGGCTCGCGTCTACATGCCGACCGACCTCGATCCGCCGGTTGTCGACAAGAGCGCCGGCTCGCAACAGGCGCCGATTCTGTCACTCGTGCTGACGTCCAAGACGCTCGCGCCGACGGCGCTCTCCGACCTCGCCCACGACCGCATCGTTCCGGAGCTTCGCCACATTCCGAACGTGCAAAGCGTCGACGTGAGCGGCGAGTACACGCGTGAGTTTCACGTGAACCCGGATCCGGCGCGACTCATCGGGACCGGCGCAACGCTCGCCGACGTCTTTGGGGCGCTTGCGCAAAATAACGCGAATCTTCCCGGCGGTCGCCTGGACTCGCCGACGAACGAGACGGACGTCTCCGTTCACTCGGAAATTCAACAGGCCCCCGATATGGCGCTCATCCCCCTCATGGTCCCCGTGCAGAACGCGACCGGCCCGAGCCGTCCCACGGGTTTGCGGATCGGCGATGTCGCCTCCGTAAGCGACGGGCACCTCGAACGCCGCGTCATCTCCAAGTATAAAGGGCGCCAAATACTCGAGCTTGATCTCAACCGCGTCATCACCGCCGACGAGATCACGTCGACGAAGATTGCGCGTGAGCAGCTGAAAACCATCGAGGCGAAGTACCCGACGGTACAGTTCACAGAGACCGATGCGCCGGCCGAGTACACGCAAGCCTCCCTCAACGGCGTCCTGCAGAGCCTGCTTGAGGGCATCCTGTTGACCGCGCTCGTGCTCATGCTCTTTCTGCACGCCTGGCGGAACGCGGTGGTGGTGATGGTCGCGATTCCGTCGTCGCTGTTGGCGACCTTCGTCGCGATGAAGCTCTTCGGCTTCACGCTCGACATCGTCTCGCTCATGGGGCTTTCGCTGACCATCGGGATACTCGTCGACGACTCCATCGTCGTGCTGGAAAATATCACGCGGCACCGCGATATGGGAGAACCACCGCGCGACGCCGCGGTGAACGGACGCAGCGAGATCGGCGGCGCGGCCGTTGCGATCACGCTGGTCGACGTCGTCGTGTTCTTGCCCATCGCCTTCTTGTCTGGGATCGTCGGCAAGTTCATGAAGGAGTTCGGGATCGTCGTCGTCGTGGCGACGCTCTTCTCGCTCTTCGTTTCCTTTACGCTCACGCCGATGCTGGCGGCGCGCTGGTCCGTGCGCCGCCGAAGCACCGCGCCGCCGCGGTACCTCGCCTGGTTTCAAAATGGTTTCGACGCGCTCACCGCGTGGTATCGCGACCGCGGACTTCCTTGGGCGCTGCGCCATCGCTGGTTCACCGGGGCGATGTGTGCGCTATTGGTGCTGAACGGTCTCGCGCTCGTTGCATCGCCCCAAGGTGTCGCGGTTCTGGATCTCGCGATCGCCGGCGCGACCCTGCTCTGGTTGCCGGCGCGGCATCTGTTTGCGCGCTCGCAGCGCCTTGCGTCCCGTCTACCGGTCGCTCACGCTCGCGTGTCCTTTGCAGCCGCAGGCATTTGCGTTGCGCTCAGCCTCGCGTTGTTTGCCGTCTCCGCACTGGACCGTTCGATCCGTTCTGAGTTTATTCCCGATTCGCAAACCGGCGACATCGGGATGACGCTCACCTATCCGGTCGGGACTCCTCTGTATAAAACACAGGCCGCGGTCGACAACCTCGAGCGCCACATTCTGGCAATCGACGGAATCGCGTCGACCTACACGCGTACCGGTTCCAAGCCGGCGGGGTGGGGCTCGACGATCGGCGGCAACGTCGCACGGCTGCATGCTTCGATGGACAAAAAGCGACGTGGCGAAACGAACCGTGCGATCGAGGACATTCGCAAGCTGAAAGATCTCGCGCCCGGCGCGGTCTTCACCGTTGCCGGCGATAACGGCAACGGCGATCCGATCTTCTATACGATGTCGGGGCCGGAGAGCCAGATTCAAGGTGCAGCCGATAAGCTTGCAACCTTTATCCGCTCGATTCCCGGCACGGTCAACGTGCAAACCGGTGCGGAAGGAGAGGGTGACCGGCTCAACATCACCATCGATCGCGCTCGTGCAACCATGCTGGGCGTGAACCCCGGCGACGCGGCGACGGCGGCACGGATCGCCATCGGCGGCGCGGTCGCCACGAAAGTGCGGACGGAAACGGGCCTTGTCGACGTTCGTGTGCAGCTGCCTGCGGCGTGGCGTAACCGTTTAGCGGACGTCGAGAACGTGAGAGTGCGCGGGACCGATGGGTCGATGTACCGCCTCGCCGACGTTGCCACGTTCCAAATGGGTCGTGCGCCGATGAAGATCGAGCGACTCGACAAGCAACGCGTCGTCCGCGTCACCGCCGGGGTCGATTCCCAATTTGGAACTCGGCTGGGTGACGTCAGCACCAAGATCGACCGCTGGATTCACACGCCGGGGAACTTGCCGTCGGGCGTCGCGTTAACGCCGCAAGGCGACACGCAGTTCTTCCAAGAGACGATGACGAGCATGGGCATCGCGCTCGTCACGTCCTTTGCGCTCGTCTACATGTTGATGGTCATCCTCTACGGCTCGTTTTTGACGCCATTCGTCATCATGTTTTCAGTACCGGTTGCCATCGTCGGTGCGCTCGTCGGACTCTGCGTGGCGAATCAAACGCTGAACCTGTTCTCGATGATCGGCATCATCATGTTGTTCGGCCTTGTCGCCAAGAACGGGATTCTGCTGGTCGACTACGCGAACACGATGCGCCATCGCGGCTTGCGGGGCGTCGAAGCGATGCGTGCCGCGGCCGGCGTCCGCTTGCGACCGATTCTCATGACCACCATGGCGATGGTGTTCGGGATGCTACCGCTCGCACTCGGCCTCGCGGAAGGCGCGGAATTCCGGCGCTCGATGGGAACCGTCCTTATCGGCGGACTGCTCAGCTCGCTGATCCTGACGCTCTTTCTCGTCCCGGTGGTGTATTGCGCGATCGTGGGAGTGCTGCAGCGTATCGAGGACCGTCGCGCGGTGCGGGAAGAAGCGATGGAACCCGACGACGAGGGTCCTTCGCACGTCCCGCACGCGCCGCTCGGGACGCCCACGCCGGCGGTCTAGCGAGCGTCACTTCTGGGGTAAGAACTCTTCCATCCCGCGTGTGGGACGGAGGAGTTCTATGCCATCATCGTTTTCGTTCGGGCGCCGCACTGGAGCGTTGGCGCTGGCCACGTTCCTCCTCGTAGCCCTCGTATTTCCGACCGGCGCGCTGGCGCTTTCGGTCACCATCAACGGCAACACCGTCGCGCTCAATCCGCCGCCGGTGGAACGCAATGGTCGCGTCTTCGTGCCGCTTCGCGGCATCTTCGAACGCCTCGGCGCGACCGTCGTGTATCAAAGCGGCACCATCACCGCGACCGGCAGCGACGGCAGGACCATTCTGTTACGTATCGGTTCGACCCAAGCAACGGTCGCCGGCCAAACACAAACGATCGACGTTGCGCCGTTCATCATCGGTGCGAGCACGTATGTGCCGCTCCGCTTCATCGCCCAATCGCTGGGCGCAACGGTGAATTGGGATGCGGCCAACGCCGTCGTTGCCATCGTGCCGTCGTATCACGGTGCGCCGGCGCCACCGCCACCCACCGCAGCGCCGGCGGCGAGCGAGGTGCGGCTGCGCAACGTGCAGCCTCCCGACGACGCGTACGTGCAGAGCGTGCGCCCCACGATCGCGGCCGACTTCAATCGCCGCGTCGATCCCAACACGGTACGCATCGTGCTCGATGGCCTGGATGTGACGAGTCAGTCGACGCGCTCCGAAACCGGTATCGTCTACGCGCCGCCCTCACCGCTACAAAGTGGACGGCACCGCGTCGAGGTGAGCGGCAAGGATCGCGACGGAGCGTCTTTCACGAGGGTGTGGAGGTTCAATTCGGGCAGCAGAGGACCGACGAACACCATTACGCTCGATCGGCCGCAGAACGGCGATACGGTCGGAAGAAACTTCACGGTCTCCGGTCACAGCGTGCCGAACGCTCGCGTGCATCTGGAGGCGGGCGCACTCGCGCCGGCTGGTCCCTTTACCTTTACGACGGGGACGTACGTCGGCGATACCGTTGCCGATTCAAACGGCTACTTCTCGCAGCAGGTAAGTATCAATGCGGTCTCCGGTGGACGAATCGGCTTGACGGTGACGTCCACGGATCCCGTGACGAAAGAAAGCGCACAAGTCAAGCTGACCCTGAACGCCGGCTAAATCCCGGTGATCGTGTGCGAAGCGCGGCGTCTTCGGGCGCCGCGCTCGTCGCGCATGGGAAAAAGGCACCGCGGCAGCGCAACTGCAGCGAGATGACATCGTCGTTCGCACGCGTCGTCCTGGTCACCGCCGGTGCGGGCGGCTTGGGAAAAGGGATCGTGCGCACGCTGGCGTCGGACGGCTATCGCGTTGCCTTTACGTATCGTCCAACCGGCACGAGTCCGCAAACCACACTGGAGGCGCTCGGCGTGCACGGGGACCAAACGCTCGTGGTTCCGGCGGATTTCGCGGAGCGCGGGGCGGGACAACACGTGGTGAACACCGTCGAAGCGCAGCTCGGGCGCCTCGATGTGCTGGTGCACACCGTGGGTCCCATGCTCTATCGGCGGTTCGAACGCTCCACGCTGGCGGATTATGACGCGCTCGTGGAGACGAATCTCCGTAGTACCGTAGAGGTTGCGATGGCGGCGCTTCCGGGGATGCGGGCGCGGGAGTTCGGGCGGTTGATCTTTTTCGGAATGGAAGGCTCGCATGCGACGATCCCCGCCAAAGGGATGTCGTTCTATGCCGCCGCCAAAGCGGGCCTGGTAGCATTTGCGCGGACGTTAGCCGTTGAAGAAGCGCACCGTGGTATTACCGTCAACGTCATCGAGCCGGGC
>JAFAXE010000177.1 GCA_019241305.1 Vulcanimicrobiota bacterium | reverse complement strand
CGCTTACCACAATCTCCGGCTCGTACGGACTGAGCCGAAGCGCCAGTTCGCGCGCGAATGGTTCGAGCAGCCGCGGATCTTCCAGAAGCCGGAACTTCTGAACGAAGCGGTCGCTGTGGCGTCCTGACGAGAGCCGAAAGTGCCCTTCGAGAAGCGCGCCACTCGAGGCGAGCGTCGAACGCAACGCGTCGCTGCTCACGTACGCATCTCCGCGAGGATGGATTGTGCTGCCTCGAACGGATCCGCGGCGCGCGTGATGGGACGGCCGACAACCAAATAGTCGGCCCCGGCTTGCGCGGCATCGCGCGGCGTCGCGGCTCGCTTTTGATCGTCGTGCGCCGCTCCCGCGGGGCGGATCCCAGGCACCAGCGTCGCGAATTCCGTCCCGAAGAAACTTTTGAGTTCTGCGACTTCATGCGCGCCGCAAATGACGCCCGCGCAACGTGCATCGCGGGCGAGTGCGGCCAGCCGGATCGCGTTTTCTCCTGGGCCTCCCGAGAGTCCAAGCTCGCGCAAGTCTTCGGGAGCGATACTCGTCAGGATGGTGACGGCGAAAATCTCCGGCGCTTCGATCTCGAGCTCCTCGGCACGTGTCGCTGCCGCCTGGACCGCTGCTTCCATCATCGCCGCACCGCCGAGCGCGTGCACGTTGATAATCCGTACGCCAGGATGGACCAGCGTGCGCACCGCAGCGCCGACGGTTCGCGGAATGTCGTGCAGCTTCGCGTCGATGAAGTAGCCGCCGGGCGTATGCTCGAGGCGAGCGCGAATCCGTTCACCGTAGCCGAACAGCGCTTCGAGACCAACCTTGAACATGACGCCGAGCGGAGCGAGCCGCTCCACGAGCGATTCCGCCTCTGTGTACTCGGCGGCATCGAGTGCGACGATGAGCCTGGGGGACGTGACGCGGGTGGCAGGCGTCATGCGCGCACTCCGGCAAACGCGGGATTCGCGGCGCCAACAATATCGCGAAGGCGCGTCTTCCCTCGCGCAATCAAATAATCGCGCACGCCGGCGACGACCTTCACCGGCGCTTGTGCGTCGGTGAAGTTTCCGGTGCCGATGCCGACTGCAGAGGCGCCCGCTAAAAAAAATTCCAGCGCGTCCCGCGCCGTTTCGATTCCACCTTGGCCAACGATCGGAATGCGAACGGCCTGCGCGACTTCGTATACCGCCAGAACGGCAATGGGCCGAATCGCCGCTCCCGAAAGGCCGCCGCTTCCGTTGCCCAGACGTGGGCGCTGCCGCTCCACGTCGATAGCCATCCCGCGGACGGTGTTGATGACCGCCAGTGCATCGGCGCCCGCGTCTTCAGCGATGCGCGCGATCCTGGCGATATCCGTCACGTTGGGCGAAAGCTTGACGATGAGGGTCTTGCCGGTCACGGCGCGAGCCGCCCGCGTCGCGGCCTCCGCCAACTCCGGATCACAGGCGAACGTTTCACCTTCCGTGCCGACGTTCGGACACGAGATGTTCAACTCGACCGCATCGATCTCGTCGCGTGCAGCTAAACGTTTCGTCACGTACGCGTAATCGTCGACGCTGAAGCCCGCGACGCTGCCAATGACGGCGCACGGACGGTCTGCGAACTTGGCAACGTCGCGCTCGAGGTAGGCATCGATTCCAGGGTTCTGCAGTCCAATTGCGTTGAGCATCCCGCTTGGCACGGCGGCGAGCCGCGGCGGGTCGTTGCCAAGACGCGGGAGCCGGGTCACGCTTTTGAGGACCACTCCGCCCAAGAGCGAGAGATCGATGAACGGCGCGTACTCTTCTCCCGAACCGTAACAGCCGCTGCCCATCAAGGTCGGATATCGCAACTCGAGGCGGCCGATGCGCACGGAAAGATCCGGCTCCGTCGGGTCGACGCGCACGGCGCCGTTTACCAACGTAACTCCTCCGACCAAAAGACGGGCCCTTCGCGGCAGACGCGCACATACGTAAAGCGTTCGTCTTTCCGTTGCGTTGTGCGCCGGTGTCCCACCGCGAGGCTCGGAAGGTTGCGCGTTGCACCAATGAGATTCTGTGGCGCTCCGTTTTCGTCAGCGGCATGTGGAATGACGCATCCCCAACATGCGCCGACTCCGCACCCAAACGGTTCTTCCAGCGACAGTTGTGCGGGGATACGCCGTTGCGATGCGACTTCGGCAAGTCGCCGCAACATGGGAGTCGGACCGCAGCCCGCGATTCCGCTGTGACGTCGTCCCTCCGCCGCAAAAAGTTCGGTCACGAAACCGCGGTACCCACGCGAGCCGTCGTCGGTTGCGTTCGATACCTCGATACCGAGCCGCGCAAAACGGTCGCTCTCCACGAGTGCCCCTGCCGCGCGTGCGCCGTAATACAAGCATGCGCGCGCACCACGCCGCACGACCGCGGCGGCAAGCAACAGGAGCGAGGCAATTCCGACGCCGCCTGCCACCAGCGCGACGTCGTCGCCTAATGTCTCCGCTTCGAAGCCGTTGCCAAGCGGTGCCAGCATTTCGATGCGCTCTCCGATGGCAAGGTTGGCAAGCGCCGCAGTTCGCGTTCCCACGACGACGATCATCAAGGAAAGGTGCTGCGCCCCGGCCTCATATATTGCAAGCGCGACCGCGGCCTGCTCACCCGACGGCATCGCGACCATCGCAAATTGCCCAGGACGCACGCTCTCCTCGAGCGACGGAACACGGAGTCCCAACACCACAATGCCTGGCGCCGGCTCCCGCCGGTCCACGACGACGGCGGCGTGAACCGAAGAAGCCGTCTGGGCCAGGGGCATAGTTTTTGGGTTTCCCCCAGGCGTTCACAATTCCGCCCAGGCTGCATGGCGCGGGGGCGAGCGATTTTAACGCCGCTTTCGTTCCCTTCTAACGGTTTTCTGGTAACAGCCTAGAACATTTCCGGGCGTACGCCGTTAATAGGGTAAGGGCATAATTCGACGAGAGGAAAGGAGGGACGCACATGGCAGGTCTGATGGTCTTCAAATCTTTAGCCGACGCGCTTCGAGCGGGCTTCCAGGTTTACGACCGCACTCCGGACGGCTATCTCGTGCGCACCAAGACCCAAACTGGGTGGGCCATGGCGCTGGTCTGCTGCAAATAGTCATCCGTCTTCGTAACGATAAATCGGGACGCCAGTGGCGTCCCGATTCTTTTTGCCCCCTTGTGTCGTTACCGGCGGTCAGGCGGAGCTGATCGCCCCAATTCCTGCGTGTTCGGGTCGGGCCGATAGGTGTATGCGCCTTCAAAGGTTGGCGGCGGCGCTGAGGATGGCGCCTGTTGCTGCGGTCCCAAGCTATAGCGCGCGCTCGATGTGACGCCTGGGAACGTCGCGCCAAACAGAAGCGCCGTCACGACTTGCGCGAGCCCCACAAACAGCGGGATGAGTCCGCCGAGCAGCCATGGGCCAAGAACGAAGTGCGGTGGGTCAATCAAGAAGCCGATACAGGCAAGTCCGAACGTTAGCGCCAGACCGATGAACGTGACGACGATGCCCTTCTTGAGCGTGCGTTGAGCTTCGTCATCAGGAACGTTAAGGCGCGGTGGGACCGCCTGCGGTGCAATCCCGGCGCCGCCTTTCCAGTCTTTCCAATTTCCTGCCGGCGGCACGACACCGTGGCGGATCATTTCCATGCGTTCACGGTGCTGCAACGTGCGAACGGCGATCCATCCGAATACTGGCAAACCGAAGATGCAGAATACTGCGAGCAGCGCAACAAGATCATCCATCGCTCTTTAAATCCTTGGGCCCCAGCCTGGAAAAGTCGTCGCATGAGTGGCGGGGGGAAGCCTCCGCTCGATGCGCGGAAAGCGCACCCGCATTGCTTCGGACCCCTCGATGATGCTCATGCCACAGATACGCCTGGGACCCCGGCGTGTTTCGGCGAGGGCTTCCGAAACCTCACGGGTGCACACGCCGTACGTGGAAACGTGGCGGCGGCACTCCTTGAAGCGCGACCGCGCGTGACCTCCACGCCGGCGCCGGAGCCAACCGACGGCGATCTGGTTCGCGCTACGCTCGCCGGCCACACGGAGGCCTTCGGCACATTGGTGGAGCGGTACGATCGCGCGGTATACAACCTCTGTTTACGGACGATGCGCGACGCCGAAGAGGCGAAAGACGCCACGCAAGAGGCGTTTTTCAAAGCGTTTCGGAGCCTCCGCACATTCGCGGTGGGTGCAAAGTTCTCGACATGGATCTTTTCGATCGCCTATCACGCCTGTTGCGACCGTCTGGCTCGCCGCAAGCGTTATAGCGATGCGGAGCTGCCGGATCGCGCAGACGACGCCGCCGGCCCCGCCGCGATCGCGGAAGCGCATGACGAGGCAGACCGGCTCCGCGAAGCCATTGACCAACTTCCCGAAAAGTACCGAACGGTGATCACGCTCTACCATCTCCAAGGCCGGCAATACGACGAGATCGCGAAGGTCCTCGGCCTTCCAATGGGTACCGTGAAGACGCACCTGTTCCGCGCGAAAGAGCTGCTCCGCAAGGCCTTGACAAGAGCGCCCGCAGGCAGAGTCGCCGAAAGCGAGGAGACCCCGTGAACTACGACGACGACACCGCCCTCGACCGAGCGATCCTGGCGCTCCCGCTCGAGCCGGTCCCGGAGGGGCTTCGCGCAGCGATTCTCTCGGCCGTCGCGGTTCGGCCGGCTCCCATCTTGACGCGCTGGGAGATGCTCGGCGTTGGAATTATCCTGGCCCTCGGGACGTGGCTCTCATTGCTGCTGATAGCCAGCCCCGTCGCGTCAGGCCCTTGGATCTCCGCAGGACTCGTAGCCCTCGGACGGTTCATCACGAGTCCGAGCACGCTGACGTGGCTCGCCGTTGGAATGGGCGCGGCGCTCTGCTTAACCTTAGGCAACATCCCGACGCGCCGCGCGAGCCGGATCGCGATGTCGTGACGAGCGACCGCGACACGCAATCTTTTGGGAATCCCGTGACGGGCGATGGCGTAGCGGAGCGTGCGTTTCGCGTCCTCGTGATCGAAGACGACCGGCAAATCTCACGCGTCCTCAAGCTCGAACTCGAACACGAGGGATACGTGGTCGATGTCGCCTTCGATGGGCTCGCCGGTCTGGAACGTGCCCTGAAAGAACCGGACCTCGTCGTTCTCGATCTGATGCTGCCGAAGATGGACGGCGTCGAAGTCTGCCGGCGCATCCGGATGAAAAGCCGCGTGCCGATCATCATGCTGACGGCGAAAGACCGCGTCCAAGACCGAGTCAGCGGATTGGACGTCGGCGCAGATGACTACCTCACCAAACCGTTCGCGATCGAAGAACTGCTGGCGCGAGTCCGCGCCCGCTTACGCGAGCGTCACCCTCATCCCAACGTGCTGACCGCGAAGGACCTCGTGATGGATCGCGACCGGCACGAGGTCGAGCGAGCCGGCAAGCAGATTTCGCTCACCGCAAAGGAGTACGCGCTTCTCGAATACCTCTTGCTCCATCGCAACAAAGTCCATACGCGAGACGAACTGTTCAACGGCGTGTGGGGCAGTGATTTCCTTGGCGACTCCAACCTGATCGACGTCTATATCCGCTATCTGCGAGGCAAGATCGACGAGGGTTTCGACGACAAGCTCATCCAGACGGTGCGCGGCGTCGGCTACACGTTAAAGGACTAGTCTTTCACGATGCACTCGTTGCGGTGGCGGATCGCAACGTGGTACACGCTGCTCCTCCTCTGCGTGATCGGGCTCGTTTCGATCGTGCTGTTTTTCCAGCTGCGCACGATCCTGTTCGACCAAGCACGGGCTCGGATCGATCAGATCGGACGCGATATCGCCTCCATCGTTTCCCGGTCGGGGCCGCTGGTCGCAATCGGCGAGGCGTTCCCCGTTGACGAGCAGCTCGCGCTGCCGGGAAACCTCGAGCACTGGTCCTCGCCGACGACCTACGTCGAGATCGACAACGCTCAAGGATACCCGATCGGGAAGTCACAGAACATGGGTGGCGTCAGCTTTGCGCGCCGTCCCTCTGACCAGCGTTTCGGCGTGACCTACAGCGTCGAAAAAAATGCGCTCGGCGATATCTACGTGCGCGATGAACGCGTAAAAGTTGGTGGTGCGACGCCCATCATCGTCAAGGTGGGAGAGCGCCTCGACGTCTTCAACGAGACACTGCGCCGCACGCGAGACCTCTTGCTCTTCGTCTTCCTGTTCGCCGTGGCGGCGGTGATTGCGGCCTCGATCTTCTTATCGTCTTCCGCGATCAGGCCGATCGGTGAACTCACGGAGGCCATCGGCGAGATCGGGTCGGATCAACTGAACCGACGGCTTGCCTGGACGGACCGCACCGACGAGGTGGGCAGGCTCGCGGCGACGTTCGATGCCATGCTGGCACGTCTGGAAGAGGCCTTCGCGCGCGAACGGCAGTTCATCTCCGACGCCTCTCACGAACTCAAGACACCCCTGACCATCATCAATGCGAACGCACAGATGCTGGAACGTTGGGGTGATCGCGACCCTCACGTGCGCACCGATAGCCTCCGCGCAATCGTCGAAGAGAGTGCCGCTCTCGCGCGCATGGTGAACGGACTGTTGACGCTGGCCAAAGCGGAATCCGGCGAGCGTATTCCTCTAGAACCGGTCCGGCTCTCCGAGGTCCTGAGTGAGGCGGTCCGCTCGTCAGCATCGCGCGCCGCGGAGAAGTCGCTTGTACTGCGCCTGAGCGGAGACCTCCACCCGGGGCCTTGCGTGCTGGGTAATGCAAACCTGTTACGGCAACTCTTTAGTAATTTGATTGAGAACGGAATCAAGTTTACCGAGCGCGGGGAGGTCGAGGTCAACCTTGCAGCGACCGCAGACGAAGCCGTCGTGCACGTTTCCGACACTGGCGTCGGCATCGAAGAGGAATCGCTGGCGCGCATCTTCGACCGTTTTTATCGGACGGATAGGTCTCGCTCGCGGGCGGTCGAGGGGACGGGATTGGGTCTCGCCATCGTGCGCAGCATTGCTCGCGTCCATGAAGGGACGGTCCAGGCTACCAGGCGAGCGGGGGGTGGAACGGCCTTCCAGGTAACGCTACCGAGGATCGCCACGCGGGCCGCCTCCGCGTCGGAAGCGCCGCCCGAGCAAGCCTTTATCTCTCGTCAATGACCCTCTGGCCCCGAGCCGGTACGCTCAGAGTAGTGCATACGGCGAAGCGCCGAGCCGGCGCGAAGGTGGTGGCGACGTGGGGAGCAGGGGTCGCACTGCTGTCCCTGCCGCTGCTTGCCAAGGCGCAGACGATGGGTCAGTCGCTGGAAGGACTGGGCACCGGGTCCATCGTGCGCATCGTCCTCGGCAGCGGCTCGGTCAACGTCCGTAGCTGGGATCGACCGACGGTGCAAGTCGACGATGCGTCCGGCGTCACCCTTCGCCGCTTTACCGTCGAGGCGAGCGGTGCGCCGAGCACCTTGCCGATTCTCGCCGGCAAGATCGGGGAGGTCGCGCTTCCGGAAGAGTCGTTCGCCGTTTCCACGGTTGGGCCAGGAAAGCACGACGTCGTCGCCGTCCGTGCGCGCGACGCCAACGTGACCGTCGACGTTCCCAAAGATGCCTCGCTGGTCACCGTCCAAATGGGACGGGGAAACGTGTCGCTCCAAGACTACCGCGACGGCACGTTCATCGCACGCGTTCGTAACGGAAGTGTCCGACTGAACAATGTTGGCGGCGACGGCTACGTCCAAGTCTTGCGGGGCCCTATCTCGGTCGACGATTCCGCGTTCAAGCGCGTTCGCGTTCGGTCCGGAACCGGCGACGTGATTTTTGCGAACTCGCGTGCCAAGCAAATCGAAGTCTCGAGCATCAAAGGCTCGATCGTTTACGATCGCGGTTCCTTCGAGCCCGGTTTGGCGCGCTTCGAAACGCAAACCGGAAACGTCGCACTCGGTGTTTCGGGAAACGCGCAACTCGCCGCGCATGCCGCGAGAGGACACGTCTTCACCGCGCTCGATGCGGGCACGCACGTCAACGGCCGTGACGGCGAACAGCAGGCCGCGCTCGGCGGAGGCGGACCGCTCGTGAATGCGGCGAGCGGAACAGGAAACGTGTATCTCTACTCGGGGACCCTCTCGGCACATCGAACCGGGCCGGAATGGCAGCCGCTGCGTGAGGTGATGCAGCGCGGCGGTCGTGCAGTGTTGGAGGCGGCGCCGGCGCCTCGTCGCAACACGCCCAGAGCGCCTACGGTACCTCGGCCGCGCGTTACAACGCATGCACCGCGCGTTACAGTGCACGCACCCCGCATCACGCAAAGACGGCAGGCTGCTCCGCCGCGTCCGCACGTCGTGCGAGCCGTTGCGCCGCAAACGCACGTCGTGCACCCATTGCCTGCGAGGCCAACGCTGGTGCGTCCCGCACCGCGGTTTTATCAGCCTCCGCCAGTTGCGCCGCGCATCGAGCGAGCACTACCGCCGCGCGCTCTCCGGCCGCCGCCTATTCCTCCCCGCGCCGCGCCGCATCCCCCGGCGGGGCGCCGAATGGCACCTCCTCCTGCATCGCCGCCGCGTTCGGATCGACGGGGACCGCACCACTTTCCCGCAG
>JAFAXE010000041.1 GCA_019241305.1 Vulcanimicrobiota bacterium | reverse complement strand
TATTGCTGCCTGCGTCCGGATGATCGGAGTTGGCGCGACTCGGCATCACCCAGGTGACGTTCGCGAGCGTCCCGCTTTGCACGTCACTCAAAATCTGCGCAGACGGCGAAATCACGTGCAGCTTCCACTGCTTGGTGTAGCGGATATGGTGGATCACCTGGTACGACGACCAAATGTCGCCTGAATCTTGTCCGAGGGCTTGGGCATACATGCGCCACGACAGGTGCGCTCGCGTGATCTCGTCCCCAAGAGTCTGATAGTTCTGGCAGACCGGCTTATACGGACCGTACTGGCGGTTGTTTTTCAGCGTAGCAATTTGGTCACTTGGACCACCGTCGCAACCCCAGGCGCCTTGCGGCAAATCGACGTGATGGTTCGCTTGGGCAGCGATGATGTACTGATGCGAGATGAAGCTCGCGTCCAGATGCGAGGTAAAGACGCGATCGCCCAGCACGTACTGCGACGCCATGTTGAAGTAGGGCTTCGATTCATTCGCGGGCACGTAACCGTACTGCGAGTTGGAATTGTGGCTCTGCGAATACTCCAGATCGAAGCCGTCCATCTTGCAGTTCGTGCCTGGGATGCTTCCGGTTCCGTCACAGGCGGTAAAGAAGGCGCCCGAAGTGTGATCGATGTCATAACCAGCTTCGAGCGGAATGGAAGCGAGCGGCACAAATTGACCGTGCGAGTTGTAGCCGCCGGTTGCCGTATCCGCGCCCGGAAAATTGTAGAACATGTCGTCGAAGCTGCGGTTCTCTTGGAAGATGATGACGACGTGTTGAATTTGCGCGGAGGCGGCGTACGGCGGACGCCCCCGCAGCACTCCGCCCACGGAGTGGGGACCGCGAGCAGATGCGACGGGCGGGGCAGCGCCCGACAACAGCGCGACGCCGCCAATTCCAAGCAGCGCCATCCAGAGTGGCTGGAACGAGAGCATGCTTGGGCGTTGGGCGACCGGCGTCACACGTCCTTTTCGTCGCGGGAACGGCCGAGCAAGACCGATAAGCGTCGTCCTCTGCGCACACGAGGAGGAAGCCCATGCGCCACACCGCTCCAATCGTCACGCTCTGCCTCGCCGGCACCATCGGCAGTGCGTCGGCTATGCCAACGGTGAACCTTTCGCCGCACGGCGTGCTCGCGCGGCCCCTCGCACGAACATCGTCGAAAACGAGTTGGGTGCGCTATGGCTATGACGTCGAACGCACGAATTCCAATCCCAGCGAGACAACGCTCAACCCCTCGAACGTCGGTAATCTCAAACTCAAATGGAGTAAGAAGCTCAACGGCGCGACGATGACGCAGCCGATCCTTGTCACCAACGTGCTTGTCAGCGGGAAAAGTATCGACGTCGTCTACGAAGGCGATGAGGCGGGGACGCTGTGGGCGCTGAACGCTGCCGACGGCGCGACGGTTTGGACCGCGTCGCTGGGAATGCAGCACAACGGCTGTGGCCAGGCCCCGAACGGCGATTTCGGCGTCACCAGTACGCCGGTCGTCGACGTAGCAGCCGGTCGGATCTATGCGGCCGGCGGAAACGGGCTGCTTCAGGCCTTCAACCTGGCAACGGGTGCGACGATCAATTCGGGGTTTCCGGTGCAAATTACGAACATTCCGAAGAGCGAGTACGTATGGAGCGCGCTGAACCTCAACGAGTCCCTGCACACGCTCTACGCAACCACCGCTAGCTTCTGCGACATCTCGCCATACCACGGCCGCGTCGTCGCGGTCGATACGCAGACCGGGACGATCGTCGCGCGGTTTTATGTGACCGGTAAGAAAGGACCAGACGGAGGAGGAATTTGGGGTTGGGGCGGTGCCTCGCTCGAGCCGAGTTCGGGACAGGTCTTCGTCGGCACCGGGAACGCGCTGACGAGCCCTGAGAACTACCGGTACTCCGATCAGGTCGTCAAACTATCCAGCGCGTTGCACATCCTGCAACACAACTATCCGCACGTCAGCGGCGGCGACGTCGACATCGGTTCCACGCCGGCCCTGTACCAGGCTTCCGGCTGCCCGGCCCAGCTGGCGGTGGAAAGTAAGTCGGGTGCACTGCTCGTCTACGATCAAGCCACCATTCGTGCCGGTGCCTTTCAACGGTTACAAGTCGCCGACATGGGTGGCGACTTCATCGGCGAGACGGCATATGCAGCGGCTCTGCGGATGCTGTTCGTTTCCGATCCATCGGATTCACCGAGCGGACCGTACAAACACGGTATGCTGGGTTTTGCAATCGGCTCCGACTGCAAGCTGTCGCTGAACTGGCAGAAAACGCTCGGCCCGAGCGGCGACGTGCCCTCTCCGCCCGTCTTTGCGAACGGTGTCGTCTACTACGGCGATGCTTCCGGAAGCCAAGAGATTGCGTTCAATGCCACGACCGGCGCAGAGCTGTGGAACAGCGGCTCGACGATCGGCGGATCGGTCTATGCCGCGCCCTCGGTCGTCAACGGGCGGCTCTACGTCAGTTCGTGGGACGGACACCTCTACGTCTTTGGATTGTAGCGCCTTCCAACGTCGGGTGGCCCACCGCGCTGCACAACCGTCATCGTCGTGGCGTCGCCACTGCCGGCGAACGTTACGACGACGCCAAAGCTCCGCGTCGTAAATCGGGTGGCAGAGGTTGCATGCAAGCGTGTTCGGAGACCGGGTGGTTGAAAAAACGCGACGAGTCCACGATTGTCACGCGAGACTTGACACGTCGAGTTATCGGAAAAACGGTAACTGCCAACGTATCCCGCCAAGGTCTGCGGATCGACTGCGGCGTCAGCCGGGATCCCGGGCGGTAAGGGGACCGACGGATCGAGGGCGTGCATGCCGAGCGCGTCAACGCCGTCGATAACGGCATTTGCAAGGACGACAATCGCGCGCTTGTGCGCTTCGTCGAGCCCAAGGAAGCTCCGATAGCCGCCCGTCCCCCCGTTGTGCCACACGATCCCATCGGCGTTGGTGGTGATCCACGCCAGACCGACGCGATGGAGCAAGTCAAGCGCACGGCGCGGCCTGCGCGCGTCCGCGAGTGCAGCTCCTAACGGTCCCTTGACGTCGCCGAGGTTCGCCGCCGCATAGCGGAGCATGTCCTTCGCCGTCGACACGATTGCGCCGGCTCCCGCGAAGACGTTGTCGTGCCAGATCGGAACGCGCGTTCCGTCGGGATCGTGTCCGGGCGCAACGGACCTTGCGAGCGCATCGGTATAGCCGACATGCGTATGCGACATTCCGAGCGGTTCTAAAATTCGCGTGCGCACCGCCGTCGCGTAATCCATGCCGAGTCTGCGCGCTAACAGGTAACCAAGCAAACCGAAACCGAGATTCGAGTACTCGGCTTCCGCTCCAGGGGCGCGTTTCAGCTCATAAGAAGCGAGAAACTCCAGCAGCTGCTTCTCGCCGTAGTCCGCATAGGGATCGTCGGCATTTCCCGGCGTAAAGTTCGTCGGCATTCGCGGCAATCCGGAGCTTTGCGTGGCGAGATCGCGCAGCGTAATGTGCCGTCCCTGATACGTGGGCGCTTTGGCGCCCGCCGGCAGAAACTTCTCGATTGGATCGTCGAGGGCAACCTCCCCGCGCTGCACCATCACCGCCAGCAGCGCAGCGGTGAAGGTCTTCGTGATCGAGCCAATCTCGAGCGGCGTGTTCTCGCTCAGATGCGCGCCGCCGAATGAAGCGAAGGCCGTATGGCCGGCGTCGAGAGTCCCGATCTCGATTCCAACGTCGGGCGGCATCCCCGTAAGTTGACCAGTAACGGCATCCGCCGGGGGGCCGAACCCTGCACCGAGCAGCGCCGGGAGCGCCAGGAACGTGAGGAGAGCGAGGGAGCGTCGCATCAGGGGACCTTCTTTTCTTCTTGCGGACGGTCTTGTTCGCGATCTGTTACGGGCCGTGCCATATGCTGACCATGAGACATCCCGGAATCCGCCGTTTATCGACGAGGAGGTCGACTGTGAAAACCATCCTACCCCTGTGGGGAGCCGCCGTGCTCGCGACTCCGTTCATGCCTCTTCAGGCCGATGCCGCATCCATCGGCGTGCGCATTGCCGCGCGGCCTACGCTGCCATACGTGTTGCAGGCGCGCATGCAACGCCGGCCCATCTTTACCGTCCTGCCGGCACGCGGCGTACAGAGCGCACTTCTTCCCAATCAGGCCGCCCACGGAGCGACGATCCCCTTTTTCCGCTCCAGCATCACGTCGCCGCTGGACGGCAAGCGCTACAAGTGGGAGATGGTCGGGACAAACCCGATGACCAACCAAACGACCACGACGGTGAACTTCGTGCCGATCCTGGCACGCGTGCACTTCATCGACGGCTCCGTGCTCGATCCGACTCAACCCGCCTGCAACGATACCGTTGCAGTGGCGGACCGTCTCTTCGGCTCACCGCTCTTCAACGCGGTCGACCTGATTTCGAACGGTATCGACGTTGGGACGACGCAGATCATCGATGGATTCCAGCGCGCGAACTTCTGGAAGTACGTCGCGGGGACGAACTTTCACGTGCTGTTGGCGCCTGCGGCCAAGCCCGTTCTCGTGGACATCACGGCACCGACCGGTTCGATCACGCAGACGGGGGCGTGTTCAGGCTCCAACCATAACATGGGCGAGATCGACATCAACGCTTGGGACGCCATCGTCCGCAAACTCGACAAAAAATACGCGCAGCCGAATCAGTTGCCGATCGTGGCGACCTACAACGTCTTCCAAACGGAGTACCATGCGGTGTGCTGCGTCCTGGGCTACCACAGCGCTTTCGCGCGACCGGGCGGTACGCAAACGTACGCGGTCGGCGCGTACAACGACCCTGGCGAATTCAGCCAGCCGATCGAAGATATTCACGCATGGACGCACGAGCTCGGCGAATGGACGGACGATCCGTTCGTGCAGAGCGACAACTACAACTTCACGCCGGCGTGGGGCAACGTCGGACAGGTGAATGGCTGCCAGGATAATCTCGAGGTGGGCGACCCACTCACCGGAACGCCGTTCCTCGTCACCTACAATGGGTTTACCTATCACCCACAAGAACTCGCCTTCTTCTCTTGGTTCTACCGCACGCCGCCAACTGGAACGGGAGGTCTCTACTCGTTCGAAGGCACGTTTACGTCAGCACAAGGAACCTGCACGGGCTGACCCCACGTCGTTCGTCCGTGCAGCGAAGAAGGGGCGGCCGCTCGCCCCTTCTTATCGCGTCAGCGCCAACGCAGCGAGCACAGCGAGTTGGACGATGGCATCGCCGAAATAGACCGGACGAATTCTGCGCCGCCGTGTGTAGGCCACGTCGATCGCCGTGAATGCGAGCGTGTTGCTCGCGGCAAAGAACAACGGCAGCGCATCGTCAGAGCGGTCTTCGAATGCCATCCAGGCCAACGTGAGGCCGTTCACGAGGACGAGCGAGCCAACCATCTTGACGAGCCAAACGTCGGTTTTCGGGCCGGTGACCGCCATGAAGCTGTCGATCGAGACGAGTGGCCAGATACCGGTGACCGTGTAGTAGACCGATTGGAAAATATAAACGTTCCGGCGGCTCACGGCACACGTAGCCGCAGCGCTTCGCCTACTTCCAGATTCCCTTGATGAGCGGCGCTTTGCAGGCGTTCGCCGTGCAGGCGATGTTCGTAATGGCTTCGATCGTGTGCAAGACGGCGTAGTGATCGATATCCTGTCCATATTTTCCCGGAACGATCATCGGACCCAACAACAGCGTGGCGATCTGGTTCTTTCCGTTGGCGTCGGGAGACGCTTCGTCCCAGGTCAGGATCAACAAACCGTTGTTATCGCTATCGTACTGCAAAATCGAAGGCAAGGTCGCCTTCAACCAATTGTCGCCGGTGCGCGTGCTGCAGTCGTGCATGTCGTTGCACAGGTTGGGAACGACGATCGCCACGGTCGGTGGCACTTTGGGAAAGCCGTGCCAGACGAGATTCGACGACGCCGGTACGTTGGAAAAGTTCACCCACGGATTATGCTTGCGAGCGTAGAGGTTGCCGTAGTAGCACCCCTTGAACCCATCGCGCGGCATCGATTCGGAATAACCGCCGAAGGTCGCGCCCGCGCCGAGCAATTCGTCACCGAGATTCGGCGTCTTGAACGTATGCGGACAGGAATCGTCGGTCACGCCTTGCGCCGAACCGGAAAAGATTGCGAGATAGTTGGGCTCGCTGGGGTGCGTGGTGGCGTGGCTATTCGTCATCAGCGCGGCCTGAGGGAGGAGCGTGCCGTTGATATAGGGCGCGTGCGGGCTGCCGATGATCAAGTTATAGTGGCGGTTCTCCATGATGACAAGCACGACACTCGACGCATTCGGTTTGCCCTCGTGCCGCACGCCCAGCGCCTGCGCCGCGCCAACGGTGCCGGCAGGTGCCGCCGGCGAACCGTCTCCCGAGCACCCGAGCACGAAAAACGCGCCGGCCAGCAAAAACGGCAGGGCGCTCGAACGGACGATGCCACGGTAACTCATCGCCCGCCGCCGATTCTTCGGCTATGTGCCCTTTTCCGCTCCGAAGTAGTGAATCCACTTGAGCTGCAACGCGTGATACGTCGAGAGAAGACTCGCGTCGCCGTACACGGCGTACACCTCGTCGTGCGGCCAGCGCCGCGAGAAGCCCAGTGAGAGATTGGTGGCGTTCACGAAAGGCTGCACCGGAAGCGGAGGCGGCGTCCCGATAATTTTGCGCGCACCGATTGAGAACGACGACCGTGGACCCAGATCGAACGTCACGGCGGCGCGCTCGAGCCACTGCACGTCGCGGGCCCCGTCGTTGCCGCGATAGTTCGTGTCGTCGAAATTGAAGCTGACGGTCGCACGCCGGAAAACTTTGAAGGCACCGTCGCGTTGGAGATAGGCCAGCCGGCCATTCCCAAAAGCGCCGAAGTTGTAAAGCAGATTGGACTGGAGGGCGGTGTTGACTTGGTACTGCGCGCCCACGGTCATCTGCGTATCCGGTACCAGTGAGGATCCGGGCAGACGCACGAACTGGCTTCCCGTTTGGGCGATGAGCGAAAACTGCGTGCGCGTCGTCAAGGTAATGTTGGCGAATTGATCCACGAGATCGAGGCCACCGGTGCGCCCAAAATAGCGATCATTG
>JAFAXE010000222.1 GCA_019241305.1 Vulcanimicrobiota bacterium | reverse complement strand
GTCCCGTCGCGATCGAAAAGGACGGCAGCGGTGCGCCGGTGCGTGCTCCGCCGTGCACCAAGTTCGCCACGAACGCGGTGAGCAACCGCAGCAAACGGGATGGCGACGCTCGTGATGAGCATCGTGGCGATCTCACGAAATGTCCGTGGACCGGCGGCGATACGCGCGAACGCAAAGGCGGCGGTTTTCCAAAGCCACGCCGCCGCGGATGCCAGAGCGAACGCAGCAAAGGCTACGGTGATCGCATGGTCACAGAATCGCCCACGTGTTGCGCCGGCGCGTTTTCGCCAATCCGGACCGTGCAGCCGTGCCATCAATGCATCGTCGGCATTGCCGGCTTGAAGCCGGACGCTGATCCATGGATCAGCTTCGCGTACGGGATGCATCACGAGCCGTCGGCCCCGCGCAATGGTGGCGCCGCTCGCGAGCACGTGCAACGCGAGGTCAGCATCCTCGCGATACGCTCGCCGAAAGCGTTCGTCGAAACCACCGGTCGCCTGCAGCGCGCTACGGCGGTAAGCGCAGTCAGCGGTAATATATCGGGCCTCTTCGAGCCCATGGACGTTGCGCTCGTAGTCGGTCGGCATCCGGCCCGAAGGGAGCGGGACGCGCACATTGCCGGCAGAGCCGGCGCAGCGCGGCTCACACGCGCCGAGATCCTCGCGCAAATCGCGTAGCCACGTTGCGCTCGGCACGACGTCGTCATCCAGAAAGGAAATCCACGGTGCGTCACCCGCGCGCCAGCCGCGGTTGCGGGCGGCGGCGGGTCCATGCGTCGCATGCTTTCCACTTGGGACGATTCGCAGACGGGCGGATATCGCAGGTGCGAGGCCGCCAAGGTCGAGCGGTTCACGCGCATCGCGCCGATCGTCGACGACGATCAGGCTTTCCGGAAGCGGTCCCTCTCCCTGCGCGAGTGCCGCCAGCAATTCACGCAGCGATGGGCGCCCGATCGTCGGAACGACGATATCGAATCGGACGCGTCCTTCGACTTGCCTGTCCTGAGCGGAGGCGCGAAGCGCCGAAGTCGAAGGGCTCAGGATGACACTGCGTGAGGTGTCGCGCTCTGTCATTTCCATGTCAGCATGACGCACGGTCGACGCTTCTGCATTTACGCTGCGATCTCGTTAGGCGGCGCCGGCGAGCGCGACCGCGCGACGTGCGCGAGCGAGCGTGAAGCGGCCGATCGCGAGCAAGCCGATGGGCGTCGACCCGAAGCATTCGAGCGCATCGCGTGGATCGTCGACCATAGGGCGGCCCGCGGTATTGAAGCTCGTATTGACGACAACGGGTAGTCCCGTCAAACGTTCAAAGTGCGCCAGCATCGCGCCGAGGAGCGGTTCTTCGCGCGCATCGACTGTTTGTACGCGGGCGCTTCCATCCACGTGTGTCACCGCGGGCAGTCGCGACCGCCACTCGTCACGCACCCGGTGCGTGAAAAGCATGTACGGGCTGGGAAGTGGACCGTCGAAAATCTCAGCGGCACGCTCGCGCAACACCATGGGCGCGACGGGCCGAAATTGCTCGCGGCCTTTCACGTCGTTTAACCGCTGCAAGTTCCGCGTATGGCCGGGATGCGCCAGAAGGCTGCGATGGCCGAGCGCACGAGGCCCGAACTCGCTCCGTCCTTGGAACCACCCGACGATCTGGTCGTCGGCGAGCGCTCGCGCGACCGTCAATGCGACGTCATCGGGCGCTTCGTACTCGAGCAGTGCAGCCTCCAACAGGCCGCGTATTTCAGAGTCGGTCCAGCCTCTTCCAAGCGCAGCACCTGGCATCGGTTCAACGCGATCGCCGAGCTCGTGTGCGACGTAGAGCGCCGCACCGAGTGCGGTTCCGGCGTCGCCGGCGGCGGGTTGCACCCACACGTCTTCAAACGGCGCGCGTCGCGCAATCGCGGAGTTGGCGACGCAGTTGAGCGCGACGCCTCCTGCCATCACCAGTGCGCGGTCGCCCGTGCGGCGATGCAGCCGCGTCGCAAGCTCGACCAATATTTCCTCGAGCCGTACTTGCACGCTCGAAGCGAGATCAGCATGCACCTCGAGCATCGGCCCTTCCGGCGCGCGCGCGGGCGCGAACCGGCTGTACTCGACCGGGCGGGCAACGAACCCGTGTTCGCTACAGTACATCAGTTCGCGCAGTTCCGGAAGAAAGCGCGGGCGCCCGTACGCAGCGAGCGCCATGATCTTGTACTCGTCTGACGAGCGGGCGAACCCCAAGTGCATCGTCAATTCTTCGTAGCGCAGACCGAGCGAATCCGGGAGCGGCTGTGTCTCGAAGATTTCGAGGTTGCCTTCAACCGCGCGTCCCGCGAGATACGAAGAGCGCTCGCCACGGCCATCGAGAACCATGACGGAACACGTGCGGTGTGGCCCGGCGAGGTAGGCAGAGGCCGCATGTGCGACGTGATGCGGTACGAAGCGCATCTTCGCGCTATCGAGTCCGCGAAACGATGTCTGCGCGAAATTGGGAGCGCGCCGGACGTAGAACGTCCGCAACCCCTCGTACTCGTCGGCGGTAAGGTCGCCGCTCGGTGGAGCGGCAAGCTCTGGATCGTACGAGTAGGCGACCGAATCGACATCTCGCGGTTCGAGTCCGGCTTGAGCAAGGCACCATCGGGCGGAGCGTTCCGGTAGTTCCCACGTGGAGAACGGGACGCACGGCTTGCCGTGTTTCCGGCGGCTGAAGCGCTCCTCTTCAGCGGCAGCGACGATGCGCCCGTCCACGACGACGGCCGCCGAAGGGTCGTGGAAGACCGCGTTCAGTCCGAGGACCCGCATGGGTGGACGGATGCCCGGACGCTCTGCACGCAAACAAGCTCTTCTGTGCAGGTGCAATCCTTGCGCTTCCCGGTTTCTGTAACCGGCCAAACGGCATCTGACCGGAAAAGGGGGCACTTGCCCCAGTGGCAACGCGTGTTGCGACGGCTGCTCAGAGCGCGATGTTTGGAAGGAGACTCCTTGAGGAAAACGTCGCCTGTACTGGCTGACATCTCCCATTTCGAAGGGATCGCATCACCGTGTCTTTGGGCTGGAGAACGTGGCGCTAGAAAAGCTGATCAGTTGCTGTTGCCGCCATACCATCGACTTTCATGACGACTTCGGATGTCAAGCGCGGGTCCTCTCTGAACCAACGCTGCGTTGCCGTTGTGCGCTTCGTCCCCGCGACGTCGTGGAGCAGGTCATCGCCCTGGAACTCGAGGCGACGCGGCGGCGGTGGTTCGGCGACGACACGCCGTCGGCACTCGACGATCTCTAGGGGACAGCGGTGGCTCGCATGTCCACCCTGCAAACGAGCAGGTTGTTCGCACGTGTCGGGCGGCGACAAGCGCGATGATGGACGATTACAAGAACGCGCTCCCTGACGAGGTCGACGACCATCCGGATTCGGGGATGCCGCGCCAGCTGCGAACGCAAGCAGATAACGAGCGCACGCTCAGCCGTGAAGAAGCCGACGTCGCAGGCATCTCGCCGAGTCCCGAAGTGGTCTACGGCGACGATTCGATCGAGCCGAACGCCGAAGACCACCGCGACGCCGATAGCGGCGCGGAGTAGCGGAGTAAAGGATGGCGGAAGTCGTTGGAGTCCCTGGCAGCAGCGTCGAGGTCGCCGGCGCGTACGCATGTTCCGAGTGCGGGCATCGCATCGAGCTAAGAGCGGGCGATACGTTTCCGCCCGCGCATCACCCAGAAAAGCCCTGGATGTTGATGGTCGCTTCGTAAAGGCTTCTGGGTATACTGCGAGCGACACGCGCACGCTCTCGCACGAGAGGAGTAGCAGATGACCCAGGGCACAACAAGCGGCGATTTCACCACAACGACGGGTTCGCAGCGAGGCAACGGTCCCTCCGGCGTGGGCAACGCCGTAGAGTTCACCCGTTCGACGGCGCGTGGGTTTATCAAGAAGCAACTAGACCAAGGCTCGACGCAGGCCGGTGAGCGGATGGCCAGCACGGCACAAAACATCCGGACGATCGGACAAGAACTGCGCCAGCGTGGACAAGGCGATGCGGTGGCTCAACTCGCCGAATCGATTGCCGATTATGTGGAACGCGCAGCGACGTACTTGCGCGATTCCGATCCGGAAACGCTCATGCGCGACGCGCAGGAGTTCGGACGCAAACAGCCGCTCGCGTTTGCGGCGGGCGGTTTGGTCGCAGGGTTCGTCGTTTCGCGACTGTTGAAACTTTCGACGGTTCCGCGTTACGAAGGCGAGGGATACCGGTAATGAACGGCGCGGGAACCGAGGAAGACCGGCTGCGCGAGCAGTCAATCACCGAACTCCTGCGGCGCCTTTCTCGCGAGACGACGTTGCTCGTGCGCCAAGAAGTGCAGTTAGCACAGGCTGAGCTCACAGCAAAGGGCCGTGTCGTGGGACAAAGCGCCGGAATGTTCGGCGCCGGCACGCTCCTCGGTTTGGGCGCGTTCGGCGCGATCACCGCCTGTATCATCCTGGCGCTTTCACTTGCGATGCCGCCGTGGCTTGCAGCGCTTATCGTCGCGGTGCTCTACGGCGTCGGCGCGGCGGTGAGCGTGATCAGCGGCAAACGCCGGCTCAGCGAAGCTGGTTCCCCCATCCCAGAACAGACAGCAGAAACACTGAAAGAGGACGTAGCATGGGTAAAAAGCCGGACGACATCCGAGACGAGATAGAGCGGACTCGCTCGCGCATCGACGATACGGTCGATGCAATCGGCTACAAAGCCGACGTCCCCTCGCGCGTTCGGGATTCGGTGAACGAGCGAATGCAGTCGGCCGGCGACGCCGTTCGGGATGGAACAGGTAATATCAAGGACAAACTGCTGGGAGCTGCAGGCGGCGTTCAGGATGCCGTCTCCAGCACAACCTCGCAGGCTGCCAACCGCATGAGCGACGCGTTGGATGCGACGCGTTCGGCCGGCCAGGAAACCGTGCGGCGCGGACTCGAGAATCCGTTCGGCCTGGCTATGGGCGCCGCGGCTATGGGCTTCTTGGCAGGCTTGCTGTTACCGGTCAGCGACATCGAACGGGAGCGCGTTTCCCCCATCGCGGGCGACCTCAAAGAGCGAGCCATCGAAACCGTGCGGGAGCAAGGACAGAGCGTTGCCTCGTCGCTGCTTTCAGGAGAGCAAGGTCAGCGTAGCTTCTAACGGCACGCCAGCGTGTCCGGCATGATGACGATGTCTACGTCTTCTCCTCTCGTCGACGCGGCTGCGCTGACGCGTGCGCTGCGCAGTGTCGTCGTGACGGGTGGCGCTTCCGGTTTGGGCGAGGCGGTCGTGGGGGCAGTGTACGAGTCGGGAGGCGCTGCGAGCGTTCTGGACGTGCGCGCGCCGCGCGATGGTGCAGCGTTCTTCCCCACGGACGTTTCCGATTTCGCCGCCGTTTCGGGGGCCATTGAAGCCGTGGTGCGCGAACGCGGCGAGATCACGTCGCTCGTGTGCTGTGCCGGGATCGACGCTTGTGGACCGATTGACGGAGTCTCTGCAGAGGCCTGGGACCGCGTCACCCGTGTGAACCTCATCGGAGTCGCGAACGCCGTACGGGCCGGCCTTCCGCATCTCGAGCGCGGCGGTGGAAGGATCGCCATTGTCGCCTCAACGTTAGGGTTACGTGCATTCCCCGACGCGACGGCGTATTGCGCGAGCAAGTTTGGCGTCGTGGGATTCACTCGGGCGCTCGCGACGGAGACGGCGGGGCGCGTGGGAATAACGCTCGTCATTCCGGGCGGGATGGCTACACCGTTCTTCGACGGTCGCACGGAGCAGTACAAACCTCCTCCCGGCGCGGCGCTCAACCGTCCTATCGACGTCGCGCGCGCGATCGTGTTCGCGCTTGCGCAACCGCCAGGATGCGAGATTCGTGAGATGGTGGTCTGTCCGTCCAAGGAGTCGTCTTGGCCCTAGCGGAGCCGCGCTGTAGCCTCGTCATCGCGACGCGTAACCGGCGCGAGGCATTACTCCGGTCGCTGGCTCACCTTATGGAGGAGGACCCGAGCATTCCGATCATCGTGGTCGATAACGGCTCGAACGACGGGACCTCGGAGCAAGTGCGCAGGTCGTTTACCGGCGTGCACGTCGTGACGCTTCCTTCGAATCGCGGGGCGGCCGCACGAAACGTTGGTGCTCGCATGGCGAGCACGCCCTATGTCGCCTTCAACGACGATGACACGTATTGGAGCGCCGGAAGTCTCGAACGCGCCTGCACACTGCTCGATAGGCATGCGAGGGTCGCGGCGCTGTGTGCGAACGTGCGCGTCCTTCCCGGCGCTGCCGTCGACCGAGCGTGTCGCTTGATGGCCGAAAGCGCGCTTGAAAAGCGCACCGCGTGTCCCGGTACCGCGATCGCGTCATTTCTTGCCGGCGCGACGGTGGTGCGGCGGGAAGCCTTCCTCGCCGCGGGAGGGTTCCACCCGCGGTTCTTCATCGGTGCCGAGGAGGCGCTGTTGTCGATCGACTTGATGTCGGCGGGCTGGGAGCTGGTGTACGACGACGAGTTGCTCGTCTATCACACGCCGTGCAACGTCGAGCGCGATCACGCGCTGAGGAAACGTTTGGTTGCGCGAAACCGCCTCTGGACTGCGTGGCTACGGAATTCGCTGCCGGCGGCGCTCGGGTACTCGTTGCGCGTCGCCGCGAGAGCGCTCAAAGATCCGGACCTGCGGCGGGCCCTCAGCGAAGCGCTCCGCGGATTGGGGTGGATCTTGCGCGAACGCCGACCAATGCCGCGCGTCATCGAACGGCGCTACGCCGTCATCAGCGAAGTGTGACCTTCGCGTACCCGTGGCCGCCGTCGCTGGCCGCGGGGAAAACGTTGCGGTTGTTCGTCTCGAGTACGGACCGGGACGTTGCGATTCGAATCGTGTGCATAAGCGGACCATCGGTCTGGTCAACGACTCTCACCGTGCCGAGCGATGACGCGCCTGCGGGTGGGCCCGACTCGCGCTGGGAATGGCCTGCAAGAGATATCCCGATTCCCGAGACCGCCACGCCCGGCGCGTATCTCGCGTTCCACGATGCTGACGATGGCCGTGGTGCACCTCCTGTCGACGCGCGCTCCGGTGCTGCGCTTTTCGTCGTGCGTCCGAGGAGCGCCGAGGCAAAGATCGGTTATGTACTACCGCTGTTCACGTATCACGCGTATACGGTCGCGACGCACGATCCGGGAAACGGCAGCGACGCCGGCCAGGGGCTGTATACCGGCGCGCGCGAGGTTACCCTC
>JAFAXE010000133.1 GCA_019241305.1 Vulcanimicrobiota bacterium | reverse complement strand
GGTTCCGTTTGAGACCGATGAACTGTCCCGGGCATATTCTCATCTATCGTAGTGAGGGCCGTTCGTACCGCGACCTTCCCTTGCGCTATGCCGAGTTCGGCACCGTATACCGTTTCGAGCGGAGCGGAACGCTTCACGGACTGGCACGCGTGCGCGGGTTCACGATCGACGACGCGCATCTGTTTTGTACACCCGAACAGTTGCGCGGCGAGTTCGAGCAAACCGCTGACGAAGCGATGCGCCTCATCGGTGCTTTTGGATTCTCCAAGGTCGAATACTTCTTATCGACGCGCGAAAAGCGTGAGGAGACCGATGCACTGGCCGAAGAGGCCATCGCGAGTGCCCTACGGTCACGTGGACTGGCATACAGCCTCGACGAAGGTGGGGGCGCGTTCTACGGGCCGAAGCTCGACATCAAAGTCCACGATGCCATTGGAAGACCTTGGCAGCTCGGCACCGTGCAGGTCGATTTTATATTACCCCAGCGGTTTGGTTTGCGGTACCGCGGCTCGGACGGAGCGGACCACGCGCCGGTCATGATTCACCGGGCACTTGCCGGCTCGATGGAGCGCCTGTTCGGCGTACTCATCGAACACTACGCCGGCGCCTTTCCGTTATGGCTTGCGCCCGTGCAAGTGGTCGTGGCGCCGATTTCCGAGCATCAGCTCGAGTATGCGTCCGCGCTGACCGCCCGGCTGCGACGCGAGGGATTTCGCGTTGAGCTCGACGGCTCGAGCGAAAAAATCGGCTATAAGATTCGGCACCACCGGCTCCAAAAAGTGCCTTACGTCGCCGTCGTCGGCAAGGCCGAGGCGGCGGAGGGTACCGTGAATCCCAACGAGCGTGGCACGAACCAGAAGCGACCATCGATCCCGGTCGACGCCTTCATCTCGGAACTGCACAGCCGCGTCGCCGAAAAGTGCTAAGTCCGCGCCTTCTCAGGAATTCCCCAGCATCCACCGGTACGGTCGAGCCATGAAGAAGCTCCTTGCAACGCTCGGCCTTGCGGTGCTGCTGGTCCCATCCATTGCACTGGCCGACGAAAACGCAGCCCCGAACTCCCGCGCCATGCCGGCCCGGATGGCGCAGTTCCAACAGGCCCACGAACGGATGCGGCAGCTCCACCAGCAGGCTCGCTCGCAGGTCCTCGCGTCCCTTTCTGCAGCGCATAAACAAGCCGTCGCCAATATCGTCGGCCAGCTCGCAATTTCAGCCAGCCCCAATCCGGACGCCGCAGCGCGGCAAATCAACGCACTCTTGACACCGTCCGAATCGCAATCCGTCGTCCGCATTCACAATGGGCTCCGCTCCCAAATGCAAAGCCTGATGCAATCGCTCCACGCGCAAATGCAGCCGGCTGCCGGCGCACCGCCACGTCTCGAGAGGCAAGGAATGAACGAGTCCACCGACGCAGGGCACCTGTTGCTCAAGCTCCTGGTCGGCGGCCCCGGAATGCACCACGGCATGTAAAAAGAACCGATCTTCCCGAGCATCTTTTCGAGAAGGCCGCCGAACGTCTCGGCGGCCTTTTGCTCGTTTTACAGGCAAGCGTGCAGCAGCCGAGTTGCGTGGAGCGGTTCAATCGGTCGATTCCGGGGAATGTTGCCCGACGAAGTTTCTTCGCTGCCTGGAGGGGGTGATACTATGGCAGGGTTGTTGTGGACCATCATCGTGATCTTGTTCGTCCTTTGGCTCATCGGATTCGTCGTGCACTTCGGTGGCGGACTCATCCATCTGTTGCTCGTGATCGCCGTGATTTTGATCATCGTCAACCTCATCACGGGACGAAGCGTCACGTAAGACCCTCTCTCGCCGAAAAACCATCAACGGGGTTTGGGGCCGACGGCCCTGAACCCCGGTTTCGTGTTGCTGCTTGGGATCGAGACGTCGTGCGACGATACGGCGACCGCCGTCGTCCGCGATGGCCGTAACGTCCTGTCAAACGTTTCAACGAATCAGGACGCGTTTCATGAAAAGTATGGAGGCATCGTTCCCGAGATCGCGAGTCGCCGCCATGTCGAGCTGCTTGCCGCGGCCGTCGATGACGCCCTCGACCGCGCACGTGTGAGCCTCCGCGAGCTCGACGGGATCGCGGTAACGGCCGGGCCCGGACTGATCGGCAGCCTCGTGGTCGGTGTCGCGTCGGCCAAGGCGCTCGCGCTTGCCAGCCGCAAGCCACTCTACGGCGTCAACCACCTTCACGGGCACATCTTCGCGGCGTTTCTCGACCGCGCGGAAGAGCCAGCCTACCCGTTCTTGGCCTTACTCGTTTCCGGAGGCCACACGCAATTGGTCGACGTCGCTGGACCGGCGCGCATGAAGGTCATCGGAAGGACGCGCGACGACGCCGCGGGCGAGGCGTTCGATAAGACCGCCCGGCTGCTCGGATTGCCCTTTCCTGGCGGACCGCACGTCGATCGCCTCGCCGTCAGCGGAAACCCCGAGGCGATTTCGTTTCCGCGGCATCGGACCCCTGAAGGCTCACTCGACATGTCGTTCTCGGGACTGAAAACGTCGGTCAAATATTTTCTCGAAACCGCGGAGGGCCAAGGCGCGAAGGTCGCCGACGTAGCGGCATCGTTTCAGGCGGCCGTCATCGACGTGCTGATGGATCGCGTCGAACGCGCCGCCGCCGCGAAGCCGTACGCCTTCGCGGTGCTTTCGGGGGGTGTCGCCGCGAACTCGGCCTTGCAAGCAGCGTTTACGGAATGGGGACGCCAAACTGGGATTGCGACGCTCGTTCCGCCACCACGCTACTGTACCGACAATGCCGCGATGATCGCCGCCGCAGCCGACCGGCAAGGCGAGATGGTGTCGGCGTCGCCCGCCACGTTAGGCGCGGATCCGAACCTGCCATTTTCTTTTACGGAGACTGCGTAGAGACGGCAGACGTCCCAGCGAGAAAGCGAGCGGTCGAACCTTGACGGCGGAGCGGCTCCTGTGCGAAGGTGACATCACCGTGGAACGCGCCCGCATCGTCGCTATGATCGATGCCGATACGGCCATTCGCCTGGCCGATCTCTCGTTTCGCTACAACCTCAGCGAAGGGGACGTTATCACGCTTGCGCTCGACCTTTTTCTCGACGGTCGCGCGCCGGCTCGCGTGGCGGAACTGGTGTCGTCTAGCCGGCGAGCCGTGCGCGGAACGGCGGATCCCCGCCTGAATTAGCCCTTCTTTCTCCGGCGGTTCGGGCTCGGAGGAACGCGGGCGCCCTTGCGCCGCGCCTTTGAAAGCCCAATCGCGATCGCCTGTTTGCGGCTCTTCACCTTCTTGCCGGAGCGTCCGGAACGTGCGCGGCCTCGCTTCATTTCATGCATTTCTTCACGCACGCTTTCAGAGGCACCACGACCGTATTTGCGCGATGATTTCTTGCGCCCGGTCGATTTCTTACGGCCGGCCGATTTCTTGCGGCCGGTCGATTTCTTACGGCCAGTCGTCTTCTTGCGGGCGGTCGGCTTCTTGCGGCCCGTCGGCTTCTTCCGTGTTGTCGACTTCCTTCGTGTCGTCGCCTTCCTGCGGTTCGATGTTTTCTTTCGCCGGGTCGAGGTCTTGCGCGTTCTTGCCACGGTATCAACCCCCTTTGCGGACGCTATACCCAGGTTCCATGCCACGCCACCAGGGCCACCCCGGGACCAATCGCGTATCTGGTAAGGATGACCACGTCCTTGGAACATACCGACCGCCTCGCCGCCGAGTGCATCGCGAAAGAACGACGTTACGGAGCCCCCAACTACGCGCCGCTGGACGTGGTCATCGCCCGAGGCGAAGGCGTCTTCGTCTGGGATACCGCCGGTAACCGGTATCTCGACTGTATCAGCGCGTATTCCGCCGTAAACCAAGGTCACTGTCACCCGCGCATCCGCGAAGCCCTCATCGATCAGTCGAGCCGTCTCACCCTCACATCGCGTGCGGTTTGCAACGACCGGCTGGGCACGTTTCTCGAGCAGCTTACGCGCTACTGTGGTCAAGAGATGGCATTGCCGATGAATACCGGCGTCGAGGCGGTCGAAACGGCGATCAAGCTGGCGCGCCGTTGGGGATATCGCGTCAAGGGCATCCCCACAGAACGGGCGCGGATCATCGTGTGCGCCGATAATTTTCACGGACGCACGACGGCGGTGATCAGCGCGTCCTCCGAGCCGCAATACCGCGCGGATTTTGGACCGTATTTGCCGGGCTTTACCATTGTCCCATTCGGCGACCTCGACGCGCTCCGTAGCACGCTCGATGAAACGGTCTGCGCGTTTTTGGTTGAACCGATTCAAGGCGAAGGCGGGGTCAACGTTCCGCCATCGGGCTACCTGACAAAGGCATACGCGTTGTGCCGCGAGCACGACGTGCTCTTCATCGCTGACGAGATTCAAACGGGATTTGGGAGGACGGGGGCTCGCTTCGCGCTCGATCACGACGGCATCGCGCCCGATGTGCTCCTCGTTGGCAAGGCCCTAGGCGGCGGCTTTTACCCCGTCTCGGCAGCGCTCGCTTCACGATCGTTGCTGGAGCTCTTCGGTCCGGGGGATCATGGCAGTACGTTCGGCGGCAATCCGCTCGCGTGCGAGGTTGCGCGCGCTGCAATCGCCGTCACGGTTGAGGAGCGCCTTGCCGAGAATGCTCGCGACCGCGGCGACGAATTATTGCACCGGCTTCGCGCCGTCCGGGATGAACGTATCGTGGACGTTCGCGGAAAGGGGCTGCTCATCGGCGTTGAGTTCGATCGCTCTGCGCGTCCATTCGCCGAAGCCTTGCTCGCTCACGGCATCCTTGCCAAAGAAACGCACGAGTGCGTGTTGCGCATTGCCCCGCCGCTCGTGCTGACGCAAGAACAGGTCAGCCGCATCGCTTCGGCTTTCGAGTCCGGACTCGTCGCCGCGTGACGCTTACGTCGCTCCCAGCGCGTCTGCCGCCTGTAGCGTTTCCGCGAAAAAACGAGCCTGATGCGCGACGATGTCACTGACGCCGGGAAAGGATGGGTGACGCCGCCGCTCATTCATGCGATACCGGTTTCCGGCACGCCGAACGATTCCGAGCCGCTGACACCGAAGGAGCGCGTTTCGTGTCACGGCCTCGGGAGCACACCTCAGCTCCGGATCGATGAACAAACGCTGCGGTAACTCTGCGAGCCGGCGGCGTACGGCGCTCGTCGCCGCGACTGCTTCGAACGAAACCGGCTCGGCTGACTGGAGCCACGAAGCGAGAAGTTGGCTCACCGTCACGGGCCGTGCAGCCTTCAGCGACGATGTGACGTCGTCCGATCGCCCTGGTCGTACGATGCGATACAGTTGCGAGAGGCGGCGTCCCCGCAGCACGTCATAGGAAATCGCGGCGAGCCAAATGTCGGCAAGCGGCGCTAAGCGCGTGAACGCATCGCGAAAGCGGAGCAGCGACCCATCCAGCGTGTAGTGGCCTTCCGGCGTCAAAAAAAACGTCCCGCCTGCGCGCAACGTTCGCTCGATTCGTCCGAGATCTTCGTTCAGCAGCCGCCGTGTTTCATCGCGAACTTCGCTGCGGTGCGGTTCTCGGAGCAACCGTAGTTCGATGGCAGCTTCTGCACGTTCGAACCAGCGACGGCTCGCCAGACCGTCGAGCCTCACCGCCGCATCGAAGCCAAGCGATTCACGCAACTCCTGGGGAATCACGTCGTCGAGCCTGACGTTGGGATGCCGTCTCCGAACGCTGAGCGCGACACTTCGTAGGGATCGTCGGCGCAGGTCGTTCTCGATCGGCATCGGACCGAGCGAGAGGAAAAGCGGCGTCGGATCGTAGCGACGTAAGAGCGGTGCCAGCCGCGGCGTTCGCACCGCGAAGAATCCCCGTTCGAACATGCGTCGCGATGACACTGTATGAATCGGCTTGCTCCACGGTCCTTGGAGTGTAAGCATGGCCATGATCGCCATCGAGTCGAGGTCGTGTTGATGGTTTGCGATGACCAGCGTGGGACCGCGCTCACGCGGCAAGCGGCCCCAGCCTCTGATACGATAGGCGAGGTGCACGTATGGCAGCAAAACCGACGCAGCGGCGAGGCGGAGCGCCGTGCTTCCGTTCAGCCGGAGAGCACCTTGAAGGCGTGCCTCCGCGAGCGGACATGCATGGCATAGACGACCCACAAGATGCAGAGCGGCTCAAGAAGCCGTGCGCCTTCGATACCGCCAACGTCGAACGGTTCCCATCCGAAATCGGTGATCACCCCGCGGACGAACCGCTTCGCCTCCTCGTCGTTTCCGCAGTAGAACATCGTGGGAGGGCCGCCTGCGAGATCCGGCTTGACGAACAAGCCATTTCCGACCGTGTTGAACGCCTTCACGACGTGCGCTTCCATGAGCCAGCGCTGTACCTGCTCGCCGCCAGAATCACTGTGGCCCAGTGCGAGTTCCGGAGGTCCTTCACCAGGAAAGACCAGTGGATTGGTCACGTCGATGATGACCTTTCCACGAAGGTTGTCTCGGCCCGCGAGGTCCAAGGCGGATTCCGTACCGCTCCACAGCGTCGCCAGTGCGATCGCTTCACCAAAGCGCGCCGTCTCTTCAAAACGCCCGATCCGTGCGCTCGGCGCGGTCTCTTCGTGCCAGCGCTGGAGCTTTGCCGGATCTCGCGTCCCGATCATCACCTCGTCGCCGCGGCCCAGAAAGCCGAGGGTGAGCGAACGTCCGACGTCTCCGCTGCCAAGGATTCCGATGCGCATGACCGGCGATATTGAACTTTAGAGCGGCTTGGTCATGCTGCGATCTTGTTCGTAGCTCCAACGCCGGATCGCGTCACCGAGAACGCGATGCTCGAGGGAATGCAGCCGTTCGACAAACGCCGCCGGCGTTTCGTCTTCGCCGCGGCGCAGCGGAGCGCGTGCCAAAATCTCACCTCGGTCAACCGCGACCTCGACGCGGTGAACAGTGGCCCCGCCCCACGTCGCTCCCGCGGCAAACGCTTCCTCGACCGCGCGGACGCCACGAAAGGCTGGAATCACGCTGCCATCCGGCATCGTGACCGCGTCGCGCTGCGGGTCGATCGGGAGAAAGGCCGGATGAACATTCAGCGCCTCTGGGAAACGCGCCACGAACCGCAGCGGCAAAACGTGCATCCAACCGAGCAAGAGGATCAGCTCCGGCTGTGTTCGTTCAACCACCTCGATCACGGCGTCATCGTACGCCTCGCGTGAGAGCGTACGATCCCAAGCGATGAGCGAGCTGGGCACACCCGCCCTCTGTGCGCGCTCCAGCACGAATGCTTGCGCGCGATTGCATACGAGCGCGACCACCTCGACCGGCAGTGCGCGCTCCGAAACGCGCGAAGCGTCCACAACGGCCTGAAAATTCGTACCGTTGCCGGAAGCGAGGACCGTCGCGCGCCAGCGCCGGCCAGCGTGAGAGAGATCGATTGCTTCGATTGGGTGCGCTCCCGTTTCGCGCTGGTAATAGGCTATCAAACGTGGTTCCCCGACGGCGGGAATGAGCGCCGACGTGTATCCCCGTTCGTGAAGCGAAAGCATTGCAAACGCAAGCAACACCGGCCCTATCCCTGTTCCTCTGGCAGCCGGCACGACGCCGAATGGCCCGAAGACGCCGACGTCGGCACGGCTCCGCCACGCGTCCAGCCAGGCGAAACGTAGGCCGCGTGCATCGAACGCCGCGAACCCAACGGGACGGTCTCCCTGCCGCGCGACGCAGATGCCACCGAGATACGCCTCCGCGGACCACGTGCCCCCGAAAACCTCATCGATCCATGCCAGCAGCTCCTCGGGGGTTCGGTGATACCGCTCGATGCGAATACCACGGGCATCCAACGCTTCCAATGTGCGGTGCACCGCGGTTTGCGTGAAGCGGCTTTGACGCAAATCCGCAAGGAGGTTGAAGCTCTGTGCCGGCGATGCGGGTGTGCGGACTTCGAACGACTTCACGCGCGTCGACGCAAATTCACCGCGCCTCGCGAGCCGGGTGGATGACCACCGGCGGTTCCGCGCCGTGACGCTGTTCGATCCAACCGATCACCTGCGCCTGCGGCGCAGCTTCGAAAACGCTCGGCACATCGCTCAGCGGCACGACGAGCGTGTAGCCAATCCCCATGTTGAAGGTGCGGTAGCGCTCCGCATGCGTCAAATCCCCTTTGAGGATCAACTCGTGCATGATTTGCGGCACCGCCCAACGGCTCTGCTCGAGCACTGCCTTACAGCCGGCAGGCAGCGTGCGAGCAACGTTGTCGAGGAGGCCGCCGCCGGTGATGTGCGCCATCGCCCTCACGTCGGCAACACGTTCGATGTTTCGTACGACGTGGTAGTACGATGCGTGCGGTGCGAGCAACGCATCGCCCCACGCCTCGGGTGGAATAAGGCGCCGAGCCAAAGTGTACCCGTTGGTATGGAGGCCCTCCGCCGGTAAGCCGATGACCGCGTCGCCGGCTTGGACATTTTCCGGGTTTGGGATACGTGCTACCTCGACGATGCCCACGATGGTCCCGGCGAGGTCGAAGTCCTCCGCTTGGTACACTCCCGGCATCTCGGCGGTTTCGCCGCCCAACAGTGCCATGTCGTGGTCGGCACACGCGCGCTCGATTCCGGAAACGATGGCTGCCGCGATGTCGGGATCGAGCCGGCCAAGCGCGAGATAGTCCAAGAAGAACAGCGGCGTGGCAGATGTCACGAGAATATCGTTGACGCAGTGATTGACGAGATCGGCGCCGACCGTATCGTAGCGGCGCAACTGCACCGCCACGAGCACTTTCGTCCCGACGCCGTCGGTTGAAGCGACGAGTGCCTTCGAGGCATCGCCCGGCAACGCGAAGAGTCCACTGAAGCCACCCAGTTCGCCAAGCTGGCTTGGATGGCGGCGGCCTTTTGTGATGGCGCGGTAGCGTTCCACCGCCTCGCTTCCAGCCGCGATACTCACGCCGGCGTGTCGATAGGCATCCGGTCTCTCCACCGGTCGCAGGTCCGGTCCGGCATCGCGCAAAACGTCGTGCGGCTCGCCCATTTTTCCCGCCGTTCGGCTCAAAGAAAGGCCCTTCATGCAGATTCGCATCCACAGAGACGCGCAGGATGCGCTCGCCGTTTCGGCACTGGTTCTTCCGGTGTTTGCAGACGCAAACTTCGACGGAGCGACGCAACGCTGGGATGCGTTGCTTGACGGAGCGTTGCGGGAACTCATCGCGAGCGAGGAAATCACCGGCAAGATCGGTGATGTCGCGCTTCTGCATCACAAGGACGGGAAGGTCCGCCGGATTCTTGCCGTCGGTCTGGGTGAACGAACAGCCTTTGCGCCGATGGAGCTGGCAAAGTATGCCGGCAGTGCGGTTCGGTATCTCGGGAAGCGTGGCGTCAAACAGATCGCGTTCGCGCTTCCGCTCGAGGCGCACCGCCATACCCGCGACGCTGCGTCATTTATCATCGAAGGCGCGCTCGTCGGCACGATGGACACCACGACCTATCGCTCAGAGCAAGAGAAACCCATCGTCTTAGAAGAGATCGTTCTTCTTTCGAGCGCAAACGGCGACCGTTTCGATGAACGCGCGCTCCAATCCGGTGCGGAGCGCGGACGCGTACTGGGAGAGGCCGTCAATTTCGCCCGGACGTTGGCGCTCACACCTGCTAACGACATGACCCCTACGCTCCTTGCAAAACAGGCGGAAGAGGCAGCGAAGCGCTACGGTCTTGCGTACGACGTGCTGGACGAAGAACGGATGGCGCAATTAGGGATGGGTGCGTTGCTCGGCGTCTCGCGCGGCAGCGATGAGCCGGCACGCCTGATCGTCCTGCGGTATGACGGCGACGCCTCGAGCAGCGAGCGAATCGCCTTCGTCGGCAAGGGCATCACCTTCGATTCCGGCGGCATCTCTATCAAGCCGGCGGAAAACATGCATGAGATGAAATACGACATGTCGGGGGGCGCCGGCGTCATCGCGGCGCTGTCGGCCGTCGCGCAACTGAAGCCCAAGCTCAACGTGCTCGGCCTCGTTCCTTCGAGCGAAAACCTCCCGGGTTCACGAGCCGTGAAACCCGGCGACATCGTGCGCGCAATGAATGGCAAGACGATCGAGGTCATCAACACGGACGCGGAAGGCCGCCTCATCCTTGCGGATGCGCTGTGCTACGCGCGCGAGTTGGGAGCGACCCGGATCGTCGATTGCGCCACCCTAACGGGTGCCTGCGTGGTCGCGCTCGGCCACGCCGCCAGCGCAGCGTTTTCGAACGATGACACCTTTCTGCAGCGTTTTCTTCCGACAGCAAACGCGACGGGGGAACGCTATTGGCACATGCCGCTCTATGACGATTACAAGAAGGCCGTCAAGAGCGAGATTGCGGATCTGCGCAATTCGACCGGGCGGCCCGGCGGGAGCTGTACGGCCGCGGCGTTCTTATCGAACTTCGTCGGCGAGGCACCCTGGATTCATCTCGATATCGCCGGGACCGCGTACATGGACGACCCCGGTCCCGGTATGGTCAAGGGCCCTACCGGCACGCCCGTTCGCGCCCTCGTCACCTTTGCCGAGCATCTCGCCGGCGCGGCGGTCCATCCGAACGGACCTGTCACCGAACACGACGCGCTCGCGACAGCTTCATAGGCGGCGGACGCCGCCCCGCGTGCTGGGCCGGCACGCGGGACGGGGTTCAGCGGTGAGCCTTCAACCGCCGACCCCAAGCCGCTTTAATGGATAAGCGAAGAATCCCTTTGCTATTAACGAACGACGCGCAGCGCGCGTCTAGGCGTGCACCGCTTCGGAAAGCGCCGGTTCTGACGGTCGCACCGTATCGGGATACTCACCCGTCAGGCAGCCGAGGCACATCTCGCCGCGCGCCCTTCCGATGGACTCTACTAACCCTTCTACGCTGAGATAGCCGAGGGAGTCGGCGCCGATTCGCTCGCGGATTTCGGGGACGGAGTGATTGGCGGCGATCAGTTCCCGCCGCGTCGCCATATCGACGCCAAGGTAACACGGATTCACGATCGGCGGTGAGGTGATGCGAACGTGCACCTCGCGCGCCCCGGCTTGCCGTAAGAGATTCACGATGCGCGGCGTCGTCGTGCCACGCACGATCGAGTCGTCGACGACGACCACGCGCTGATTCTGCAAGTTCTCCACGATGGGGTTGAACTTCAAATGAACGCCGAGGTCGCGCATTTTCTGATTCGGACTGATGAAAGTTCGGCCAATGTAGCGGTTCTTGATGAGCCCCTCCACGTACGGGAGTCCGCTCTCGTCGGCGAAGCCGATGCCGCCGGGGATCGCGGAGTCGGGAACGGCCATGACGACGTCCGCGTCGGCCGGGTGTTCACGCGCTAACTGCCGTCCCATCGCGATGCGCGCAGTATAGATGGAACGGCCTTTGAGCAATGAGTCCGGCCGTGCAAAGTAGATGTACTCGAACGTGCAGAGTGCGGGCTGATGCTCTTGCTCGGGCGCTGCCTCCGAGTGAAAACCGTCGGCATCGATCCACACGATTTCGGCGGGATCGATTTCGCGAACGTACGTTGCGCCCACCGTGGCCAGCGCGCACGATTCCGAGGCGATCATGTACCCGCCACTCGGCAACGTCCCGTAGCAGAGCGGTCGCACGCCCCAGGGATCGCGAAAGCCGTAGAGCGCCTTCGTCGTCGAAAGGACGCACGAGTACGCTCCTTCTGCGACTTCCATCACGCTGCGAATGCGTTGAACGAGCGAGGCCCCGGGCGCCTCCACGATGAGTTTGGCGAGGACTTCCGAGTCGGAGGTCGCCTGCAAGACCGTGGATGGTAACAGCCTTGCACGAAGTTCCTCGGTGTTGGTGAGGTTGCCGTTGTGCGCGATGGCGAATTCACCGAGTTCAGTGGACTCCAGCAGAGGTTGGGCGTTCACGACTACCGATGAACCGGTCGTCGAGTAGCGCGTGTGACCGGTTGCGATGTAGCCCCGCAGCCGGCTCAGCACCTCTTCGTCGAAGATGCTGGAAAGCAGCCCCATCTCGCGATGGCAGACGATGGAGCCGCCGTCGGAAACGGCGATCCCGGCCGACTCTTGGCCGCGATGCTGCAACGCGTACAGCGCAAAATACGCAAGGCGCGCCACGTCTTCCTTAGGAGCGTAGACGCCCGTGACTCCGCAGGCTTCGTGCAGCACATCCCCGGCCGGAAGGACGCCTTCTGCGTCAAAGGCGCGAGCCATATCCTACTCTTCGGGACGCGCCGCGATCATCCCGGCACGCCGCAATTGTAGCCTTTAGTCGCGCCGACGGCTTCCGCCAAAGATCTGCAGCAGCGCGAGAAAAATGTTGATCGCGTCCAAGTAGATCGACGTCGCTAACTGAACGGCGGTCGCGCCACCGCCGCCGGCACGAATGCGGGCGAAGTCGACCAGAACGAGAAGACTGAAAACGATCAGCGTGAGCCACGCGTACGTCTGCGGGTGCAAGAAGTGCACGAAGAGCGAGATGAGGCCGATCAGGACGAGTCCGAGCAACGCGAAAAACGCGATGCCGGCAAATCGCCGGAAATCGATGCTGCTCATAAAGGCAATGCACGCCAGCGCGAGCATGCCGAGGCCGGTGGTGGAAGCCGCGTTCACCACGACGCCGGGTCCGACGTTGCGCACGTATGCGCCGATGACCGGCGCGATACCGATCCCCTCGCAGAAGGTGAAGATATAGAACATGACGAGCGACAGCGCGGGATTGGCGCGCGTCGCTGAGATCGCGATCAGAAAACCGAAGCCGACGAGCATCGCGACGAGCGATGCGCCGTACGAAACGCCTTGAAAAAGGTACGCAGCAGCGGCGGTGATGAGAAAGCCGGCGCCGGTAATCCCGAGGACTTGACCGAGCAGCGACGGCGTAGAGACTGTCGCCAAAGGGCCCTGCGGGGTCTGGAGACGGTACTGCACCTTCCTCACTACCCAGCCGGTGACGGCTGGGTTTCGATACCAGCCCGGACGGTCACGCGCCGGACACGCGCATTGTTCTTACCGCATCGGCCGGAGCGGAGCGCAGTCGGTCAAGGAGCTCACCAGCGAAGCAGCACAGGCGGCGCGGCGATGTCGCGCCTAAAGCGCAGCGGGCGGTCTTTTCCGAACCGTTGCGTCACTGTATCGACGGCAGCGTACGCGGAATGGCGTGCTGTCGTTACATCTGCTCCAAGTGCCGTGACGGTCAACACGCGGCCTCCAGAAGCGGTGATGAAACTGCCATTCAGGCGCGAAGCGCCCCAGAATGCGGCACAGCCGTGGGAAAGGGCCAGATCATTTGTCAGACCCTCGAGCGGCGTGCTCGTGCGCGGATAGTCGGCGGTGGCGAGCACGACACCGACGCATGACTGATCGTCGAGGTCGACGCCAGGACGGTCTGGGGAACCGTTTGCGATTGCGGCGAGCAGTTGCGCAAAGTCTCCGCGGACCCGCGGCATCAGCACCTGCGTTTCGGGATCGCCAAAGCGCACGTTGAACTCAATGACGTACGGTCCGTGGGCGGTCCACATCAACCCACAATAGATGACGCCAACGTAGCGTTCTCGCTCCGCGGAAAGCCCGCGCAACAGCGGTTCTAGGATGCGCGAGTGTATGACGTCCACGAATTCTCTCGGGAAATCCGTGGGCGGCGAATACGCGCCCATGCCGCCGGTGTTCGGTCCGGTATCGCCGTCCGAGGCGCGCTTGTAATCACACGCACTTCCAAAAATGCGAAATGAAGAACCGTCTCCCAGCGCAAAGACGCTCACTTCGCGTCCAGTCAGGCACTCCTCCAGCAACACCTCTCGACCGCCGCCAGGCACGCCCTCGTCACCAAACCAGCGCTGCAGTAAATCCTCGGCTTCGCGCGCGCTGTCGACAACGACGACGCCTTTTCCGGATGCGAGGCCATCCGCTTTGACGACGCACGCGCCGTCCCACTCTGCGAGCACTTTTTTCGCGGCTTGCAATGAGTGCACGACCTGCGCGCTCGCCGTTGGAATGCCGTGCCGCTCCATGAACCGCTTCGCGAAAACTTTGCTTGTTTCGAGCCGCCCGGCCCTGCGGCTGGGCCCAAACGTCGCGATGCCCGCGCTGCGGAGATGATCGGCGACGCCCGCAGCGATCGCGGTCTCGGGACCGATGACCGCTAAATCGATCCCTTCGCGTCGGCTTCGTTCCGCAATGCCCTTGCCATCCGTCGCGACGAGATCTTCCCAGTTTGCGCCGCGCGAGGCAGTGCCCGCATTCCCCGGACAAGCAGCGACCAACGAGCACGATGGGGAGCGGGCCAGACGCCACGAAAGGGCGTCCTCGCGACCTCCGCTTCCGATCACGAGCACCTTCACCGCACGCGCCGACGTTGTGGCATCCGCCGCAATAGCGGCGCGGTCACTCCCACTCGACGGTCGCGGGAGGCTTCGATGTGATGTCGTAGGCGACGCGATTGATGCCGGGTACCTCGTTGACGATCCGGGTGCTGATTCGCTCCAGCAGCGAAGCGGGAAGTCGTGCCCAATCTGCCGTCATCCCGTCTTCACTCGTGATGGCCCGAACCGCGACGAGGTTGGCGTAGGTTCGTCCGTCGCCCATCACGCCAACGCTTTGTAGCGGCGTCAACACCGCGAAGTACTGCCACGGACGGGGATCGAGTTCGGCGGCTTCGATTTCGGTCGTGACAATCGCATCCGCGGCTCGGAGCGTCTCGAGCCGCTCTGCGGTCACGTCTCCGAGGACGCGCACTGCAAGGCCCGGACCGGGGAACGGCTGGCGCTCGACGACCGCGTGAGGGAGTCCAAGGACGTGCCCCAGCTTGCGGACTTCGTCCTTGAACAGTGCGCGCAAGGGCTCGATCAAGCGCAACGACATGCGCTCCGGAAGCCCGCCAACGTTGTGGTGTGATTTGATTTTGTGTCCGGCCTTCGAGGCTGGAGTCTTGGACTCGATCACATCGGGATACAGCGTTCCTTGCACGAGGAAGCCTACGTCCGGAAGTCGGGCCGCTTCTTCTTCGAAGACTGCAATGAATTCATGCCCGATGGCGATGCGCTTTTCTTCGGGATCAACGATCCCTGAAAGGCGCGCGAGGAACCGCTCACGGGCGTCGACCGGTACGATGCGGAGGTGGAGCACATCGCGAAACGTCGCAACGACGGTCGCTGCTTCGTCCTTCCGCAGCAAGCCGGTGTCGACGAAGATACAGCTGAGCTGATCTCCGACCGCGCGCGAAACGAGCGTTGCGGCGACTGCCGAATCGACGCCTCCGGACAGGGCGCAGATGACGCGGCCGTCTCCAACCTCCTCGCGGATTTCTGCCACCGAGCGGTCCACGAAGGAGCCGAGACGCCACGACGGCGGAATCTCAGCAACGTCGTGCAAGAAGTTCGCGATGACGCGCTTGCCGGCTTCGGTGTGTACGACTTCGGTATGAAACTGGACGCCGTAGATGCGTCGCTGGCGCGCTCCGATGGCAGCGATCTCACACTGCTGCGTCCGCGCCAGTACCGCGAAGCCGGAGGGCGGAGCGAGCACGGTGTCGCCGTGGGACATCCACGCGCGTGACTGTTGCGGCACTCCTGCGAAGAGCGGGTCTTCCCGGACGATCTCCAGCGTCGCCGGTCCGAACTCGCGATTGGCAGAGCGAACCAGCTCGCCGCCAAGGTCGCGCGCGATCAGTTGCAGGCCATAACAAATTCCGAGAAGCGGAATGCCCGACGTATAGAGACGCGGATCGACACCAGGTGCGTCCGCTGCCAGCGTGCTTTCCGGACCGCCAGTAAGAATTACGGCTGCCGGCTTACGCGCCTCGAGCTCTTCCCACGGTGTGTCATGAGGCACGATTTCCGAGTAGACGTTTGACTCCCGCACTCGTCGCGCGATGAGCTGACTATACTGCGCTCCGAAGTCGAGGATGAGAACCGTCGCGGTGGACGTCTCGGGCTCTCCCATCGCAGTGCTCGACATAAAAAAGCGCTTTCAAGCCGGCGCACGGCGGCCCTCCGTCACTTTGCGTGGACTTCCCAAAGCTCGAAGCGCAACGCGAACGGCGACGAATGTGATGACGCCGAAGAATAGCAAGAGCGCAGTCGGCATAAACGGTCGGCCCGGCGTCCGCATGCAAAGGAACACCGCGACCGCGCACGACGCGGCGCAATAAGCGGCAATGCGCACCAGCAAGGAACCGAGTCGGTGCGGATCCACCGGCTCAGTGCGGCGCTGCGCCGCTTGTCCTCACCGCGCCGCCAGCTCCATGAGAACGCGCCGCTTCGGCCAGCGCCCCCACACCCGCAGCAGCGCCGGCCCAGGCGGCCCCACCGACGACACCCTCGGCAACGTGCTCACCGGTCTTCACTGGATCGGCCACGCAGCGCAGCATGCTTTGCGCGAGCCGGGCAACGTACGAGGCGCCGGCGCGCAGCGCAGCCGCCGTGGAGAGGGCGGCAACGTCGGCGCCGATTGCAAGGCCGGCGATTCCGGCGCCTGCAAGAAGCACCTCCGGCGTCCCATTCACGAGGTGCCGTGGCGGCTTCGATATCGGAATCGAAGGATGAGCACGAGGTTGGTCGATTCCGTCGCCGCGCAATTGCGCGCGGCGGTCATACGGCGCGAGGGACCGCGCATCAGGCGGCACACCGGCGGACGGTGTGGGGATCGTGGCGTGCTCGGAATGGACTTGCTGCAGCATCGCGTCTCCTCGGGCGGCGTATCTCCTCATGCATCATCACGCGTTCGTGGCCAGCGCCAAGGGGCGCAACAATGCGGCGCCGACCGATGAGCGAATCCGCCAAAATGAACGCCGCCGTGCTGCGCGCCCCCGCGCCGCTTCATCCCACTTCGCTCGTCGTCGAAGACCAATCGCTTCCGAGCCCACGTCAGCAAGAAGTTCTGCTTCGCGTCGTCGCCTGCGGCGTTTGTCGAACGGATCTCCACATCATCGAAGGAGAGCTACCGCCGCACCTTCTGCCGCTCGTTCCCGGCCACCAGATCGTTGGGATCGTGGAGCAGCTAGGAGAACGCGCAGCCGGCGCGCTTGCGCTAGGGCAGCGCGTCGGCGTCTCTTGGCTGGGCGGTACCGACGGCGTGTGCCGATTTTGCCGGATGCACCGTGAGAATTTGTGCGATGCGCCAACCTTCACGGGTTACGACATCGACGGTGGTTACGCGGACTACGTGACGGCGCACGCTGACTTCGTGCACGTTTTGCCGGAAGCGCTCGACGACGTCCACGCCGCGCCCCTCTTATGCGCGGGCATCATTGGGTTTCGCACGATTCGCGTCGCCGGAGTCCAAGCGGGCGAGCACGTCGGTTTGTACGGCTTCGGCGCATCGGCACACCTGGTGCTGCCGGTACTGAAAGCGTGGGGCTGCCGCGTCTCGGTTGCTACGCGCGGGGAGAAACATCGCCGCTTCGCAGAACTGCGCGGGGCCAACTGGGTCGGCGGTCCGCTGGATCGCCCGACTGAACCGCTCGACCGCGCGCTCACGTTCGCGCCCTCCGGCGACGTGGTCATCGCGGCACTCGAAGCGCTTCGTAAAGGCGGCGTCGTCGCCATAAACGCAATCCATCTCGACCGCATGCCGCAGTTCGA
>JAFAXE010000096.1 GCA_019241305.1 Vulcanimicrobiota bacterium | reverse complement strand
TGACGATTCCGGCCCCAGGCGACTCCAGGATCGTGTTGTCTTCCAGCGTCACGTTGGCGACGTTACCGTTGGGACTCCATTGCATTCCCATCGCCAGCAGCGTGCGAACGCGCTGCCGCCGCAGCGGCGAGAAGTCGAAGACGTTCCGGCGAACGACGATGTCGCGAAAATCGCCGCCGAGCCCCTGACCGCGGCCGCCCGGCTGGCACAAGATGCCGAGCCAGGTGTCGCGGTAGAGCCGATGCTGGGCGAAGGTGACGGTATTGTCCTCGATCGTCACGTCGCGAAGTACTTCGCCGCCGATCGACCAGAGATCGAAGCCGAAGGCAGTTCCCTGCAGCAAATTATCGTGCACATGAATCTGCGCACGCGCGACGTGGCGATATCCCCTCGTCGAGTTCGTGAGGTTCATACCGTTTTGGAAGTGCACGACCGTGTTGTGCGCGATATCGATGCCAGGACCGCCGTGGACTTCGATCGCCGTGATCGCGTTCTGACGATTCGTCGTCATGAAGCGGTTCCCCAAGATGAGGACACCGGCGGCCTCAGAATACACGCTCGAATTGTCGTAGTACCGATCATCGGACTTGCCGCGGACGAAGCGGAACAACGAATTCGTTATGCTCAGCCGTCGAGGTGCGCGCGGGCCGGCGGCCACGACCGCTTGGACACCGGGTTCGGGATCGAAGGAAACCTTATCGATCACCAGGTTATCGAAGTCGTAGACCTGCACGACGTTTTCTGCATCGGTCAGCGCGTTGATGTTCGACGTGCGGTTGCCCGCGGGATTTTGATCGAAGCGGAGCCTCCGCAGGGCGACGTTGGAGAGCGTGCCGGGATGCTGTACAAAGATGAAGTTGTACTGGCCCGCATCGTCCTTCACGCGCAGAACCGACGCGTTTCCGACGCCGAGCAACGTGACGTTGCTGGAAAGGTACAGCGGCTGCGCCGGTGGATCGATAAGATACACCCCCGCTGGGACGTACACCGTCCCACCGCCGCTCTTGCGTGCCGCTTCGAGCGCTGCCGCGATCGCTGCGGTGTCATCGGTATGGCCGTCACCGCGCGCCCCAAAGTACCGGACGTTCAATACGTTGCGGCTTATCGTCGCCTGCAGCGGGAGGGCGCGCGGCGGCGCGCCGTAAGGAAGCCAGGCCAGCAGTGTCATCGTGCCGAGGGCTCCGACGAGCGCCTTGGCGACCTCTGCTACCCGGACATGTTTCGCGATGTGCATTTCATGTATTTTGCGACTGGTTTGTCGCTGCGGAAGACGCCTGTGCCGGCGGCGCATCGACCGGCGTATCCGGCGCGGCTTTCTCTGTTAGTTGCGGCGTGAGGTCCTTCGTCTGCGTTGACGTCGAGGAGGGTGGGGCAGAGGGCGTACTTCCATCACCAGCTATCCCGCCCAACGCTCTCCCGGCAATGCGCGTCAGCGCATCGGGGACAAGCTGTTCCGCAAAGCCGGCGATGAACCCAAAAATCAGAACAATTCCTGCGTCACTGATACCGTCCGGGATGAAGGGGCTTTTGTTGAAGTTCACGACGCTGGTGCTCACGAGCTTCGAGGCCACTAAAGCGTACACGATCAGGCCAAACAACGCACCGAAAACCGGCGACACGAAGGCGACGCCGAAGCGATCGGATCGCGTTTGAATATAACGGTACACCGGATCCACGTCGACGCTGGGATCTTGGAGCCTGCGCTGGACGCTCACGGCGCTCCCAAGGACCGCCATCGCCGACGTTGCGATGAGATACTCAATGATCGTGCGAACGTTGCCCGGAACGTTGATGATCGCTCGGCCGCCGGAATGCCAGCTAAAAAGCAACGCGATCAGTAATTGAATACCGATAATGGCGAGGCAGACCTTGAACAGATACTTCGTAACCTCGCTCCGGCTGCGGGAGCTCAGCCCATAGAGCGCATAGAAGTAGTAAACGCTTCGGATACATTCCATAAGGTCTGCGCGGACGTCTGCCGGGGTGGTGGTTGGAGCCGCAAGGTTCGGTGCGTTAGCGATGTATTGCCCGAAGCGATTGTCCCCAATGACTTCGTGCAAGCGGCGCCGCCAGGAGCCGAGCTTCGAGCGGATCTCAGAATCGTCCGCAAATCTGAGCAAGCAGATCTCGGCAAGCGCCATGTCGCTCCACCAGATCGATTGCGGGCTGTCGCTCAGTGTCTTGCGGAGGTTTGCCATCTCCGCGTCGCAGCCAGCATCTTTCGCCGTGGCGTCAGCGGCCTTGTAGTCATACGTGTCAAGGAGCGTCCGAAGTTCTTCCAGTTCCTCTTCGGGCAATGCACTGCGCGTTTTGAAAGCGTTCAGAACCTGCGCGAAACCGCGGCCGACAGCTGAAGCGGGATTGGAATCACTCACCGCGTTGGCCCTCCATGTGCGAGTAAGCCCTTCTGTCAACCGGGGGGTCACGCCTGGGGATGGTGCAACGGGAAACCTGCAGCCGTGTTAACGCCTTAGGTTCACTGTGATTCCTCATACGTTTGCCGCCGACGTGCCGGACTTCGACGACCTCCCCCTCGCTACGCTGCGCCGCCGCAAGAGCGACAAGTGGGCCCGCTATCCCCAAGACGTTTTACCCGCTTTCATTGCGGAAATGGACTTCACCCTCGCGGCTCCGATCAAGCATGCTCTCGTCTCGGCAGTGCACGAGAGTGACTGCGGATACGCCTATCCCGTGGAAATTGGGAGCGCGTTCGCGAGCTTTGCCGCAGAGCGATTCGGCTGGAACGCTGACCCAACGCGAGTCTTCACCGCACCCGACGTGATGTCGTCGATCGCACAGGTGCTCAAGCTGTATACCAATGCCGGTGAAAGCGTCGTCATCAATCCGCCGGTCTATCCGCCGTTCTTCGAAGTTATCCCGGCTACCGGTAGACGGATCGTGGAAGTACCGCTGACCCGCGCGGAAAACGGCCGGTGGGAACTCGATTTCGACAAGCTCGAAGCGGCGTTTGCCGGCGGCGCGCGGGCCTACGTGCTGTGCAGTCCGCATAACCCCGTCGGCAGCTCCTGGAGCGCGGACGAGTTGCGTACCGTCGCTCAGCTGGCGGACCGTTATGACGTCGTCGTGATCTCCGATGAGATCCATGCGCCCCTCACGCTGCCTGGAGCACAACATGTTCCATATCTCGCCGTCGCGGGAGCAAACGAGCGCGCCTTCGCCGCATTCTCGGCAAGCAAAGCGTGGAACATCTCAGGACTGAAGTGTTCACTGCTCGTAGCCGGCTCCGATGCCGGCGCGGAAGTTGCACGCCGCCATTGGATGGCACAGCCGACCGAAACCACGTGGCGCGTCGGTCATCTCGGCGTGCTAGCCAGCATCGCTGCTTTTCGAGAAGGCGTCTCGTGGCTCGACGCGCTCTGCGCTCATCTCGATCGGAATCGGCAACTCTTGCAACGCTTACTCGCGGAGCATCTTCCGCAAGCGCGCTACGACGCGCCCGAGGCGAGTTACCTTACGTGGGTAGATTGCTCGGCGCTCGGTCTCGGGGATGACCCGGCTCAATGCTTTCTCGAGCGAGGACAGGTTGCCCTGAGTTCAGGGCTGGACTTCGGTCGCGAAGGCGCCGGATTCGTGCGACTCAACATGGGCACGTCGAGTGCCATACTCACGGAAATCGTCACGCGAATGGCTTGCGCAATTGGTCGCGTTGCGGCCGGGCGCGAGGATGGTTCTGCACGCTCGATGCTGTAGGCGAACGGCCATGCGCCTTGCATTCGCCGTTTTAGCACTGAGCGTCGTCGCGGCGGGGTGTTCCCCCGGGAATAACAACTCGACGGCGACCGCACACGCGCTGCGCATTGCCTACGCGGGCGACCCGGGATCGCTCGTTCCGTTCCTGGCGATCGATCAAGAAATCCTTGCGCTCGATACCCTGTTCTGTCAGCCGCTCGTCGGCCTTTCGGCCGACAACCGCGACGTCCCGATCCTCGTTACGCGGCTTCCATCACGGCGCAATGGCGACATCTCGCGGGACGGAATACACATTACGTACCACTTGCGCCACGACGTGCGGTTTGCGGACGGCGCTCCGCTCACGTCGGCGGACGTCGCGTTTACGTACCATGCCATCTTCGATCCGCGAAACCGGCCCACATCGGTGGAGCCTTACCGGCAGATCGCGGCGCTCGAGACGCCGGACCCGTATACGGTCGTCATTCGGCTACGCCAGCCGTGGAACGCCGCGGTGCACGTGCTCTTTGCCGAGGCGGATTATGTCTACGGCATCCTTCCAAAACATGCATTTGTGGGCACGAAAGTGGTCGGCAGCTCGTGGGAGGACGCTCCCTTCGGCACGGGCCCGTTCCACGTTACCCGCTGGTTGCGCGGCGACCAAATCATCCTGCAGCCGAACCCGTACTATAGGCCGCGACCGAAACTCCGACGGATCGTGCTCAAGATCGTTCCGAACTTGAATTCCAATTTCGTGACGTTGCGGACGGGTGCCGTAGAGATCGGCAGACTCACGACCGAAAACGTCTCGCAGGCGGAGCACCTTTCAGGCGTGCGGGTCGTCCGCGTTCCGGAGAACGCGACGGGTCTGCTCTATTTGCAGACGCAGCTTGCGCCGACGAACGACGTGCGCGTGCGCCGCGCAATTGCCGCCGCGCTGGACTACGATGCCCTCGCGGCGGCGTGGCTGCGCCAATATCCGAGCGCGGCATCGTTCCTGCCGCCGCCGATCGTCACGTGGAAGAGCGTGACAATTCCGCCGTACCGGCACGACGTTGCTGCAGCGGGCCGTCTGCTCGATTCCGCCGGATGGCGGTTCGAAAACGCGACACGGCGGAAGAGCGGCGTGCCGCTCGAAGCGCTCATCGGCGTCAACGCTCAAGATCCGATTCACGTCCGCATCGCCACGCTCGTGCAAGCGCAGCTCGCCGCCATCGGCATGCGCGCGTCGATCAAGACGGATGACACGCGCGTTTGGTTCAGCCCGGACGGTCTATTGCGGAACGGTAAGGCGAACTTCATGATCGAATCGTGGGTAGGCGGCGGCGATCCGGAACAGTCGCTCAACTTGCGCTGTGTGCAGGCCAAACCCGGGGACGCCAACCACTCCTTTTACTGCTCCCCGCGGTTCGAGGCGCTCTTCGACGACCAGGCGCGAACGCCGAGCATACGGCAACGCGAGCGCGACTTCGATGCGATCCAGACGCTCGTGCACGACGACGTTCCCGTCATACCGCTGTACTACGAGCAGCGGCTTTTAGGTGTTAGCCGGCGTGTCACCGGCTTCGAACAAAACATGCTGTGGATTCCCGTCAACCCAGAGCGCTGGGATACGCGTTAGCCGGCCACGCAAGGCGCCGCGCGGTCGGGGGAGTCGCGATGCGGCCTTCTAGCGCACCGCTGTTGCTTCGGGGATGTCAAGCGATGAGGTAACACGGGCAAACGGCGTCTTAGCGCCGGCTGCATATTCGTCGACCTCGGTCCCCGTCGGGACGTAGAGATTGCCCGCGGTGTCTGAAACGAAGCGTCCGCCTAGGGCAGACGGAATCGTTTTGAACGGTTGTTGGGAGCCGGGTTGATAGGCATAGATGTGCCGGTTCGGTGCGCCAACGTACAGGTTATCGGCTCCGTCGAGCGCCAAGCCCGCAAAGATATCGACGCCGCCGAGCCCGTGCAGCATGAGATCGCGTTCGTTTGTAAGACCCGGGGCAAACTCAACAACATGTGCCGGAAGCTTGTGGTAGACGAAAAACGCTGCGAACAGGTTCCCTGCGGAATCGATACCCATTCCACCCATGAACGGAATGCCGGTCTGCTTCGTTGGAAAGACAGACGCCTCAGGCGTGGTGCTGCCCGGAGCGTACGCGACGATCTGAGGAGTGAACTGGCCGTCCTGTCCCACATAGAGCGTGCCGCTTCGATCCACTGCGACGCTTACAGGACGAAAGATTCCGTTCGTGATCGTAAGGGACGGGCTCGTCTGGCCAGCGAGGTATTCGGTAATGCTTCCGACGCCGGTCCCTCCACGGGAGTTCGCGACGTAAAGCGTCCCTGCGCCGTCGACCCACACTCCAACGGGCGCATCCACGCCAATCGTGATGGCGCCGCTCGGCGACGGATTGTTTACACCGGCAGGAAAGAGCCAGATGGTGTTGTTTCCAGCATCCGCTACGTACAGCGTTTTGGCGGCTGTATGAGTCTTTTCCATCGTGTGCGGCACGAGGAGTGGCGGAGCGTGTGTCGCGCTACGAGTCGGAGGCGAAAGGAGCGCGACGAGGGAGCTGATTGCGAAGATAGTGTTTAGCATCGGCGCATTGTGAAAGCGGGCGATTAAGAAAGTCTGAAGGGGGATGACGCGTCCCTCGACTCCCCCTTCGACTCCGCGAGCTTCGCACAGCGCAGCTCGCTTCGCTCAGGATGACACGCGTGCTAAAACGTCATGCGCTGCCGTCGGTTAGCAGCCTTTCGTGGAGTTGACGATCACGTAGTTGCGCGACTCCAACGTCTTCTCCCAGCAGTACCCGCCAAACTCGAGCTCCTTCACCTGCTGGCGGCTGCGTCCGTTCGACGGCGTAAAGCCGGATGGAGTGATGGTCAGCGTATCTGCAGACTTTACGGTGTCGAACAACGTCGACGAGCGCGTGTGAGACGGCGTGCGCAGCAAGACGTTTTCGCTCTGAACCTGCTGGACCGACGTCGTCTGAACGGCGCCACCGCCCGACGCGACGTAGTGATAGTTGAGCGTCAGGGGCCACGTCGACTGCGCGATCGTCGATGTCGTGCGGCCGCCCCGCCGCGTATCGGTCTGCGACGAGACGGTGGTCAACTGCGTGATGTCTTGAATGAAGCGGCTCGATGTGACGTCGATGTGCTGAACGTTTGAAAAGTCGACTTTCTGGCGCACCGTCGTGTCGACGCGCCCTTTCGACGTGATGACGTAGCCGTGCAGCGCGACGGGGTGCGTCGCCGTCACGATGATCTTGCCGTGGCCGCCGCCGGAGGGCGTGGACGTTACGTGTTCGATGACGTTCTCGTGCGGAAACGCGGGCGTTCCGTCGCTGAGGAGCGCACCCGTGACCTGCGAGGCGGCGTGGTCCTCGTAGACGAGCAGAACGGCATTGGCGTTGAAGTAGTTGTTATCGTTGAAGACCGAGACTGCAACCGTATGGGGATTGCCGTCATCGAGCAGACCCGCAAACGGCGTCAGGTCGACGCGATACGGACGGAAGTTCAACGTTTGAACGCCCGGGATGGGTATCCATAAGTACGGGTCGATGCCACCGGTATAGATCCGCGGATAGACCGGCGCGACGCCGGCAGGCTTTCCGTCGAGAAACACGTCGCCCTCGCGGAACGCGGTGTTGCCGCAGTTGCTGAACTTTTGCGCGAGATCGTTCGGGAAGCACGTGTACCAGAACTCATCGCCGCCCTGCGATTCGAGAAATACGTCGAGGTACGCCGCCTCGGTGTTCTTCGGGAAGCTGAAGCTGCCGGTCATTTGGTTCGAGGGACCGTTCAGCGCGACATAACCCCCCGTCGGTCCAGCCGCGAGCGGAAAGACGGCATCGGCGGCGCGACCTGGTCCATAATGTTGCGTTGCGGGATAGAACTCGAGCTCGGCCCAACCGAGAATGATTCCGGTATACTTCGAGTTGACGATGTTATAGACGGAGGCCTGACCGACGGACGGCTGCGCGAAGATGGGTGCCAGCTCCGTCACGTCGCGTTCGATCGTCCATTCAGGGCTTGCGTTCGGTGCGGGCTCGGAAGTCGTACCGAAGTACACCATCGTCCCGTCGATCCAGACGGCACCCGTCCGGTCATACTGAACGCCCGCCGTTACGCGGAAATGCATGCGAAAGATGATCTTCGCATACGGCCCGGGACAATTCGAAGGTGGCGTGTAGTCAAACGGATGATCGCTATAATCTGCGAAATAGCCCACGTTTGATTGGCTTGGTTGGAGCGGAGGCGTCTTCGGAGTGAAAAGTTTATCGACGCACGGCGTTTCATTCGGATGCCGGACGGGCGGCTCGGCAGTAACCGGGTAGCCCGGGGCAGTGATACGATGCAGCGGCGCTTGAGACTGCGGCGCAGGTGCCAGGCGGGTGGTCATTGCCGAGGCGGGATGTGGCGCTCGAGCGAGGAGTAAGAATGCGGCGCACGCAGCCGGGAAAGCAGCGGTGAAGCGAAGACGCATAGCGAGAGCCTCCTACTAACGAAGCGATGCTGCGACGCGAGGCATGGGCGTTCCTCGCGGGTCCGCTACCGTCCACGCGGCGCCCGCAATCAGCAACGTCAGCGCAAACTCCGACCAATTCAAATGCGTCTCTGGGTGAGCCACCAATAGCGGAATCCAAACCAGCACACCAAACAGCACGAGCATCAGCGTCGCGAGGTGCATCGCCAGCCGCGCCTTTCGATCGATGAGGATGGCGATCGCTGCAAGCGCGAAGGCGACCGTTGTGAGTACCGCCCAGAACATCTGACCGGGCGGAATCCACTTTGGAACCAACGCCGCAGTCTCATGCGGGTAAACGATCTGCGCGAGCGTGAACGAAATCACGGAGACTCCCAAACCAACGCGGGCGACTCGGCCGAGTAGTAGCGACCGCGATCCATTTGCCTCCGCTGCGGCGTATACCGCAAGCGCGCCGCAGAATAGGCAGAACTGTTCGAAGAAACCGTCATACTGGCCAAAACTCCGAGGCGCCGCGATGATTCCAGGGATGCAGGCAAGCGAAAAAAGCGCGTAGACGACGCACAGAACGATCGACGCGACGCGCCTCGAGCGCGGCAACAGCAACGCGAGTCCAGCCGCGATCTGTGCGACCATGAGAACGTCGCCGACGATTCTGCCGGACGGCAGTTTCCAAAGCGCGCTCAAGCTTTGCCACGTGTCCGCGTCGTGCCATGCGAGGCCGATGACGCCGAAAAAAACCGCCGACGCGCCTAAAAGGACCACGCCGGCGGACTTTGTCGAGGAGGTCGTTTGCGCCTACGAGGTGAGAAATAGATGACAGTTGCATGAAACCGGCGTTCCCCCAGCCGCTTCCAAGGATGGCGATGCATGCTAGAACCGCAATGCATTCGGAAAAGGGCCTGCCGCGCGCGGGAGAGCGTTCGACCTCCTTCGCGCGGGTCGATGGCTACACGGTAACCACCGCGCTTGCCGCGTTTACTTTTTTGAGCGTGCTCGCGTTTGTGCTGGTAGCATATTTCTTCTTGCCGAGCTAAGCCGCCGTCGGAGCGCAGTGTGACCGCTCGCTTGCTATGGAGATCAGCCTAAGGAATTCCAACAATGTGACGAAGCGCACAAGTATAGAACGATAAACGAAGCATCACTTATCGAAACCCTGCGGTTTTGTTTGAACGACGAAACGCTGTACGCACGCAGGTCTTGGCGAGTGCAGCACGGAACGGTGCCGACGAATCCCAACAAGCAAGAGTCGTAGCAGATAGGAGTTCCGGCGTGCGCAAAACGCTTACCGCAGCGTTGTTCTTGACGTTGCTTTCCGGATGTAATGGAAGCAACTCCGTCCCGCCGCCTGCGACGAGCACCGGTATCGACACAGATTTCGTCGTTCAGGGCAGGTATATCATGGAGAGTGAGGCGCCGGCGAGCACTTCGGCCGCCTCGCTTAGGGTGCGGCCGGCTTCGCTCGGAGCGGCGAAAAAGTTTTACATCAAGGGATTGGTCTACTGGCCGACGCCCATTGGAAAGAACGTCGCCGATGCACCGATGCTCAACAATGCCCTCAACGACGGAAACGCGGCGGTCTGGAAGCGAGATCTTCCGCTGATGCGCGCGTTAGGCGCCAACGCGATCCATGTCTATAACGTCACGCCACCCGGGTTCGACGAAAAAACGGGACCCATTACAAACTTTCTCACCGCCGCCTGGAACGGCGGTCAGAATCCTATCTATGTTCTCATGAGCATTCACTTCAACGGCGATGCGCTCCTCAACAGCGGCGCCGTTTCCTCGCTCGCGCAGCAATATCATGACCTGGATATGAAGTACGCCAAGTATCCGGCAGTCTTCGGCGTTACGATCAGCAATGAGATCGGCGCCAACAACTTCATCACGAATCAGCAGTGGTGGAACGGCTTCAACACGGTAGCCAGAGCTGCGAAGCAAGGCTTCGCCGACGGCGGCGACGCGAACAAGATCGTGACGACGTCCGAGCCGGACGGTTTGATCGGCTTCGTCAAGGCCGGGGAAAAGTTCGGCGCGGCCGTGGATGCGTGGGGCATCAACATCTACCGCGGACGAACGTTTACGGGCCTTTTCGAACAACTCAAAGCCACGACCAACAAGCCGACGATGCTCACCGAGTACGGCGCGCCCGCAT
>JAFAXE010000080.1 GCA_019241305.1 Vulcanimicrobiota bacterium | reverse complement strand
CTGTCGCTTGAGAACAGTAGGCCGACTGCAACCGCCTCGTCCGCCTGGACCGCCTCTCGTCCATATGCCGCTGTGCACCTGATCTTCTTTCCCTACGCCGCTGGAATGGGATGCCGGCGCGGTAACAGGAAATGACAGCGCAGCAATTATGTGAGACGCTGTGGGTACGACGCCGATTGTCTCCCGCATTGCCGGGTAGGGCGAGCGGCTACACCGGCACGTCGTCGCCGGAAATTGGGTACTATCTTCATATGGGCAGCGCTGCCTCGATCGTTTTGGTCGCCGCGCTACTCGGCGGTGTACCGGCCAGCAAGGCTTCCAGCGTCGGCGTTATCGCGGGCTTTCGTGCGGCGGCGGCGGCATACTCAGCGCAAACGAGTGGTTACCTGGTCGACCGTGTCGTGCAAACGATCGAGGCGAAGGGTGGCTTCATTCACGTCAATCGGGTCGAACGGCGCGCAGAGGTTCGCAAGGACGGCGAAATCGTTGCAAGCAGGGACATCGGCCGGCACGACGCCAGCAACGTTTCTCTGTCATCGCATTCGGTTGGCCCAAACGGGCACAACGATAGCCAGCCGTCACAACGACACTTCGTCTTTGATCAGCGCTTCATCGGCGACTACCATTTGGCGCCGGTAACGTGCCCGACGTGCGCCGATGGCGTCGCAGAAGTTTCGTTCGATTCGAACCTGCACGACGAAGACCACGGCACCGGTACGGCGCTCGTCGACCTTCGCCACGATCGCATCCTCTCGGTAACATACCGGCCTTACATGCTACCGGATCGGCGCATGGATTCCGGCATCGTCACGATTTCGTTCGGACGCCTGGGCAATGCGTGGCTTCCCGTCCGGTACCGCCTCGCATTCACTGCGCACTACCTGTTTATCCATGGCAGTGGAACCGTCGATATCGTGAGCGAGTCGGTAAGGCACTATCCAACATTAGAAGCAGCCCGCGCCGCGGCCGACTCCGACACGGGATCGCAGCTTTCGGAGAGTAGTACGTCCAAATAAGCCGCTGCGTGCGTCTTCCACTCCGCTCGCGGAGTTTATCCTGAGCGGAGCCGCAAAGCGGCGTAGTCGAAGGGCTCAGGATGACACGGGCAGGCGTTTACGGTAGCATAAATCCTATTGGCTCGGGGATTCGGCCGCAGGAACGTCGCGGTCGCCGGCGATGAGCGCACCTCGGGCACGCGCCGCAAGCCATTCGACGTGGGCGCGCGTCACGCCGTCGAGCGACGGCGCTTTGGCGGCTCGGGTAGCTTGCGTCTCGACCGCAACAAGCTCTGAGCGCGCGAGCGAACGCGCATCGTCCGGCGCTCCCGGCTTCGGACGAACGAAAAGGCCGACGAGCGTATCGAGGTAATGCTTCTGCAGCGTGCGCCGCTCGAATGCGATGCTGCGGGGTGCGCGTCCGCCGATCTCGCGGTACACCGCGCCATGCATCCACGCAAAGAGGTCGGCGAGCGTCATCGGGCGCCGCTCGCTGCTTTGCATGGGGCTGCCCGCAAGGCGCGCCAACGTTGTGGGCGCAAACATGTAGCGGATCGCACGATCCTGCATCTGCGCTACGAGCTCTTCGAAGCGAAAGTCATGGCGCTTGGGAGGGTCGTACGCCCATTTCGGAAGGTTGCCGTAGCCGGTATAGCCGACGTAGCCGTACCCCGCCCATTCGCTGTAAATAAGGTGGTTCAGCACCGTTGCCGGCACGTTCAACGGAACCGCAGAGAACACATAATGATTCAGCATATCGAAAGCGCGCCGTTGCACCGTGCGCGGAACCGGTACGATCGGCGTTTGCGCGCCAGGATCGCCGCGGTGCGCACGGGAGAGATACTGGCCGCCGATGTAATGCGCCGGCATCGATGCACAGAAGTCGTATCCGCCAAAGACATCGCCAGCCGCATCCCGTTCATCTTCGTACGCTGCGCCTCTGGCGGGAAATCGCTGATTCAACTGCCGCAACAGACCGCTCATCATATCGAGTTGCACGCGACACCAGCCAAGCGGATCGTTCGTGAGATCGCCCTGCTCCACGCGCGGATCCGCGGCATGACCATCGCCCCACGAGACGTCTTCGTCTGAGGCATAGCGGTAACGAGGATCGCTCCAGGCAGATGCCCAGCGCTGCAGCGTCGGTTCTTCTTGTTCAGGCGTGCGCGCCCCGGGGATTGGCGCGTAGGCCCAGTGGATCGCATAGTAATCGTACGGTCCCAGCGTCGTTTGCACGTAGTCGCCCTGCGGAGTCCCACGCGGCCACACGTTCGTGGGCGCATATTCCATAACCGTCGATGCGATGCCGTAACGCGAGGTGAAGGCTTTGCTCTGGAGCTGCCGCGCACTGTACGCGAGCGAGCCGATGAAGTTGTGCTGCATGCCCATGTTGTGACCGGTCTCGTGCAGGATCACCGAGGTCCAATTATCGGTCATGAACTGCGCGGGCATGGGATCCGTCGAACGGCCGAAGCGGACGGGATCGATGATGTGGGTCCATGCGGCTTGCGCGCCGATGGGAACGTCCGCCGAAATCAGGATCCCGGTGCGGAACTCCTCGCCCGTACGCGGATCGTAGAGTGTCTGCGAATCGGCGCCGAAGCTCGCCGAGTATTCCGTCACCCAGCGCAGGACGTTATAGCGGATGTCATCCGGGTCCCAGCTTGAATCGCTCGGCTGATCGAGGACTTGGATCGCGTTGGAGATGCCGATCCGTAAAAAGGCATCGTTCCATTTCAGGACGGCGTTGCGGATCGCGGGGCGCCAGCGCTCCGGGATCGTGTTGCTGAGATAGAACACCATCGGATGCTTTGCGGGCGAGACCGGCTGTGACGGATCCGACGCCTGCATGTTCCAACGAACGATGTAGCGCAGCTTACGCGAAAGCACCGTGTCCTTATCGAACGAAAGATAGATGTCATCATAGATACCGACCCGGTCGTCGGCGAGACGGGGCCGGTAGTCGGGGCTCGAGGGCGGATCCGCGATGTTGTATGTGACGCGCATCTGCACGTGACGTGGGTCGGGGGTGGCATCGTCGACGCGCAGGTCCGCGGATGTCCAGTCCTGCATCGCCTCGATCACGATGTTTTTCGGAAAAGCTTTCGTCGAACCGAAATACGTCCGATCCTTGTCGAGAGAATAGGGCTCGCCTTTCGCGCCGGCAAGGCCTTGGGCGATCACGCTCTTGAGATTGAGTTGGTCGTCGAGAAACGGTGAGGCATCGATGACCAGGGTGCCGTCGCTCTTTTCCGCTGCGATCGGCGCAAGGCCGACCACCGAGCGCGCAAAAGAGCGATCGATGGCGCGCTGCGCCGCCGGCGAAGACGGTGCGATGAAATACGGGTTTGGCCATAGGATCGCGACGTTCGTCCCGGCGCGCTCGAAGCGCACGAGCTCCGTCGGGAGATGATCCGTGTTACCCCAGACGACGAAGTTGCCGCCGAGGCCCGACGACGGTACGATCGTTTGCACGAAGTCGTGGTCGAGTTGACCTGCAGAGAGTTCGATGTAAAGTTTTCCGGCCTTGTGCCAGAGCGTGAACAGGCCGGGTTGCGACGTCGCCCCTTTGACGAACGTATCATAGGCGGCGATGTCATCTGCGAAGGCCACGCGCGGGACGAGTACGAGGGCGAGGGCAAGCGCAGAAAAGAGCGCTCGAGCAAAGCGTAAGCCGGACATACCACGCGCCTTTGCTACTTCCGCGAAAACTCCGCCCGTGCTATAGAGTCGCCGCATGCCAAGCCCGGGGCACTCGCTCGATAGGCGCTCGATGCTCAT
>JAFAXE010000134.1 GCA_019241305.1 Vulcanimicrobiota bacterium | reverse complement strand
CCATCCGTGGTTACGCTCGTCGGTCGGAGCTTGCTCGACGAAACGTCGTCCCGCCTCGCTCGGACCACTCTAATTCGCTCATCTCGCACATCGAAAATTAGGAAATTTTACTGATGCCGACGACGATTACCATGCCGCAGTTGGGCGAGACGGTGACCGAAGGAACCGTCGCACAATGGCTCAAGAAAGTCGGAGACGCTGTCGAAAAGTATGAGGCCTTCGTCGAGGTTTCGACCGACAAGGTCAACGCCGAAGTCCCTTCTCCGGTCAGCGGTACGATCGTGCAGATCATCGCGCAGGAAGGTGAGACGGTCCCGACGGGCGCAGCGATCGCGATCATCGATGAAGTCGGTGCCGCTAGCCAAGCGCAAGGTACGCAGGCACCGCCACAGCAGCAGCCGAGCACGCCGGAACCCGTAGCCGTGAGGCCCGTTGTCGATGAGCCGGTCCCCGGACATAATATCGGCGTCGTCCCGGAGCGCTCGCGCGTAACAGGAAATGGCGCGACGCAGAACGCTCCGGAAGTATTGCGCCGTGTCTCGCCCGCGGTGCGACGGCTCGCGCGCGAACATCGCGTCGACCTCGCCGCCGTACGCGGCACGGGAACCGGTGGTCGCATCACGGCAAACGACGTGATCGCCGCCGCCTCACAAGGGCCGGCGGCCGCCGTTGCGGCGACCATCGCCGCGACGCCGCTCACGCGCGAGCCTGAGGCGACCGCACCACCCGCGCAACTACGGCCGGCCGCAGCTGCTGCGGCGCCCACCCCCGGCGAAACGCTCCCGCTCACGCAGGCGCGGCGTATCATCGCGCAGCGCATGGTGGAGTCGAAGCGGACGGCTCCTCACGCCTGGACGATGGTCGAGGTCGACGTCTCGAACGTGTGGGCGTGGCGCCAACGCGAGAAGGATCGCTTCGCGCGAGACCGCGGCGTTTCACTGACCCTCTTGCCCTTCTTCATCCGCGCGGTCATCGAGTCGATCAAGGCCTATCCATTACTGAACTCGCGCTATACCGAAGATGGCATTCTCGTCCACAAACAGATCCACGTCGGCATTGCGGTCGCACTCGAAAGCAACCTGATGGTTCCGGTGATCCGTGACGCCGATACGCTCTCGATCTCGGGGATCGCCCTCGCTGCTGCTCGTCTCATCGAGAAGGCGCGAAGCGGAAAACTGTCACCCGATGACCTGACGGGAGGCACCTTCACCGTCAACAACACCGGCGCCAACGGCTCCATCCTATCGGCACCCATCATCAACGGGGGACAGGCCGCCATCATCACGATGGAAGCCGTCGTGAAGCGCCCGGTCGTGGTAGAGGGCGATGCGATCGCGATCCGTTCGATGATGAACGTCTGTCTCTCACTCGACCATCGCGTCATCGACGGCGCGGTCGCCAGCGCGTTCCTCGTCGATTTGAAGAAGCGCCTGCAAGGAATGGGACCCCACGGTACCCTGTAATCTGTAACGCGGTTCACGTTCTGGGGCGCATCACAGGGGTGGTTCACAAGCCCGTGTAAGGCTGGGCTTGCTGCGGAGGACCATCCCGAACATCGTTAGCACGAGCCTTGCCGGCACACAGGCTTCGCTACGTCAGCAGCGCACGGCGCTGATCACCGCCATGTCCCTCGTCGTCACGGCGCTCATCGCCGCGCCGTTCGCTGCGACGCCGGCGGCCACAGCTCCCAGCGTTCAAGCCATCGCCTTGGCCGGAGCACTGTGCTTGTGGTCGCTGAGCGCCTACGTCGTCTTCTCGCAAGCCGCCGTCGTGCGAAGCGTCCCACTCTTGTGGCTTGGAGCCGGGTGCTTTTGGTCGGCGCTGCTCGATCTCGCCGCGTTGCTGGCGTTTCCTGGGATTTTTGGCGCGCGCGGGGTCTTCGGTCACGACCACAGCGCTGTTTGGTTGTGGTGGTTTGCGATGTTCGGTTTCGTGTTGTGCGCCGCAGCGTTTACGTTCTCGCAGAGTTCGCCGCTGCCGCGTTGGAAGCGCGGTGCAGATCGCCGGTTTGCGGCTGGGACGCTCTTTGCAGCCCTCGTGATTGCTCTCATCGCGATCTCGCTGCAAACGCTTCCGGCGGTCGGTCCTTTCATCATCGTGCTGCTCGTCCTCGTGTGCGCAGCGGGACTGGTCTACTGCGGGCTTGTAACGCGCGCGCGCAGTGCGCTCGACGTGTGGCTGATGGTCACGCTGCTGGCGCTTTTGTGCGAAGCCAGTTTGACCGCTTTTTCCAACGATCGCTATACCGTCGGGTGGTATCTCGCGCGCGCAGATGGGGTCGTCGCTTCCGGCATACTCATGGCCGCCTTTTTGTCCGATCTCATCATGCTTTCGGGACGCCTTGCGCAAATGGCTGCAGTCGACCCCGTTTGCGGCCTCGCAAACCGGCGTGCGCTCGACGAACGAATGCAGAGTTACGTGGGACGCCGCCGCCGGCACGGCGACGTGCTTTCGCTCATCATGCTCGACATCGATCACTTTAAGGCGTTCAACGATCGTTATGGCCATGCCGCCGGAGATGCGTGCCTGCGTTCTGTAGCAGATATCATTCGCGCCGCCCTGGTACGTGGCGGCGACTTCGCGGCTCGCTACGGTGGCGAAGAGTTCGTCGTGGTGCTGCCCTCGACAGACCGCGCCGGCGCGCTCGTCGTCGCGGAACGAATTCGCGGAGAAGTGGAACGCCTCTCCGTCGTGGGAGCGCGCTCGATTTCACCGGTGACCGTTAGCCTTGGCGTCGTGACGGTGCCGTCTCAATTCGGCGTCCACGTGGAACGTCTCTTGCGCGCCGCCGATCAGGCGCTCTATGCCGCAAAAGCGGCGGGCCGCAATTGCATCGTCGAGGCAAGCGCTCTCGTGCAGCGCCCAGGCTCGAAAGGTGCGCGAATCTAGGGCAAGCCTTTAGCGCAGAGCGCGGACGATCGTACGGGTATCGTACCGAAGCATGCTCGGATAGTCGTGCACGTCCGGCGAGGTTGCCAGCGAATCGTCGTACAGGTTCTCGATCGTCGTGATTCCGGCGCTCTGTGCCAGCGCTTGCACGAGTTTGGGACTATACTCGGGCTCGGCAAAGACGGCCCGCACATGGTGTTGCTTTGCGAGCCGGACGAGCTCGGCAATATACTTCGGCGTCGGTTCTTGTCCCGGCGATAGCTCGACGACGCCAAGCGTCTGCAGTCCGAAGCGGTCGTTGTAGTACTGCCAGGCGTTATGGAAGACGATCATCGTCCGATGGCCCGGAGGGACCGTGGCGATCTGGTGCGCGATTTCTCGCTGCAGCGAAGCAAGCTGGCCTTTGAACGAGCGCGCGCGCCGTTCGTAATACCCGCGTCCTTGCGAGTCGGCGGCAACGAGCGCCTTAGCAATCTTGTCGACGTAGCGCTGCGCCAGCACAGGATCCATCCAAAGATGCGGATTGCCGTTTTTCACCGGCAGACCGTCGGATAAGACGACGATCCGCATCGTGGAGTTCCGTGCATTTTCGATGGTGCGTTGCAGCCACGTCTCGATACCGGCACCATTCTCGAAGAGGATGTCAGCATCGTGCAAGGTGCGGATGTCGGCCGGGGTCGGCTGGTAGTCTTCGGGTGAGGCTCCGATCGGTACCAGATCGGTAACGGTCGCGCGCGATCCCGCGACCGCCCTGACCAGCGACCCAATCGTCGAAAACGTCGTCACGACGCGCAGGGGACGCTGCCGGGCGGCGCCGAGCGGGACGAGCGGCAAAAGGAGGACCGTCACGAGCGCAAACAGTGCGAGCCGCAGCTTCATCGACCCGCGCTTTTAGCGGTACCTCGCGGAGTCCTACGCGCGAGGCCGCCGCACCAACGCGGCGAATGTCGTTGCATCGTGAACACCCGAGCGGCAAACGGTGCGCGTCCGTAAAGCGTTTTCGTTTGAAGCGGCGCACGTGCTCCCCAACCATCCGGGAAAGTGTAGCCGCTTGCACGGACACTCGTATCGCTTAGACGTCGCGGTGGACGGACCATTGCACGACTCAGGTCCTTCCGCCGGGATGGTGATCGATTTCGACGCCATCGCGGAGATCGTGCAACGCGAAATCATTGAACGCGTCGACCATCAGTCGCTCAACGACGTTGTCGAAAACCCTACCTCCGAACTCGTCGCAGCCTGGATGTGGAACCGTCTCGCTCCCGCGCTGCCCGGGCTCGCTGAACTCGTCCTGTGGGAAACATCTTCGGCGTGCGCCGTCGTCACCGCTAACGATATGCGGGGTGGTGCGTGATCGTAAACGCACCGTTACAGCTTGCCGAGATTTTCTATAGCGTTCAAGGCGAGGGGACGTTCACCGGGACGCCGGCGGTCTTTGTCCGTCTCGCCGGTTGCAACTTGTCGTGCGCCTTCTGTGATACGGACTATTCCGTGAAATTTTTTGCCTCCAGCGGCGAGGTCGTCGAAACCGTATGCCGCATCGGAGGCGAGTGCCCGATGGTGGTGCTCACCGGCGGTGAGCCGCTCGTCCAGCGCAGCGCTCTGGAATTGATCGGCGGCTTACGCGCAGCCCGACGCCGCGTCCACATCGAAAGCAACGGGACGGTGGCCGTCGCGCTACCAGACGACGTGTGGCTCACGGTATCGCCGAAAGAACGGTTGTCAGATTCCATGGCGGCGCGCGCCAACGAAGCGAAGTTGATCGTCGACGGCCGCGTTCCCTATGAATGGGTCGCACGCTTTCCGGAAAACGTGCCCGTGTTTCTGCAGCCCGAAGGAAACAAGCCGGCGAACGTGACGCTTGCGTACGACGCCGTAAAGGCGCACCCGCAACGCATGCGGTTATCGCTTCAGACCCATAAGTTTATCGGCGTTCCGTGACGCCGCGTCACGAGGATAGTCCGCAGCGCGAGGATGTGTTGATCGTCTGCGCGCTGGCTGCCGAACTGCCGGGTTTTGTGCCACCGCCTGGTTGCGAGCTGCTCGCGACCGGGGTGGGGCTCGTGGAAGCGAGTGCCGGCACCGCCGCTGCGCTCGCGCGCAAACGCTACCGTGCCGTCATCAACGCCGGGCTCGCAGGAGCGTTTCAGCAGCGGTTTCACATCGGCGATGCGGTTCTGGTTGCGGAGGAACGTCTGGCCGGGCTTGGCCTCGAAGACGGCTCTCGTATCGTGTTACCCGGTGGCGCGCAACTGACCGATCGCGCTTTTGCCGACGACGATCTCCTCGCTCAACTCGAGGGGGCGCGTCTCCCAACGGCGTTCGGCCTCACCGTCTGCAGCGTTACCGCGACCGCAACCACGGCGGAGCGTTTGGTGCAACGATATGGATGCGATGTAGAATCGATGGAAGGATTCGGCGTTCTCCGCACGTGTGAGCGCGCCCGCGTCCCGGCTGTCGAACTGCGCGGCGTTTCAAATTACGTCGGTCCTCGTGCAGAGAGCGGCTGGGATTTCGCCGCGGGGGCGCGCGCCTGCGTCTCCGCGCTGCAGACGGTCCTGTCCATCCTTGCAGTCACCACGCCGACGGCGCTTTCCCAGCGGCAATGAGCCAAAACGGGGCCGTGTCGCTAGCGTACTCTCCGTGTCCGAACGATACCTATATTTTTGCCGCCTGGACGAACGGCTTGCTGCGGGACGTCCCTCGGGTCGAAACGGTGCTCGACGACGTAGAAGCGCTCAACGAGGCGGCGCTCGCAGCGCGGTACGTGCTGACGAAGAGCAGCTATGGCGCCGCACCTCTGTTGCTGCGCGATTATCGGATTTTGCGCGCGGGCGGGGCGCTGGGACGCGGCTGCGGTCCTCTTCTCGTCGCGCGGCCCCTTGCAGACGGCGCTGCGCCGGCGCTTGGCACGCTGTCTCGTGCTGCGGTCATCGCAATTCCCGGGAAACTGACGACGGCATACCTTCTGCTTCGCTTGGCGCTGGGATACGAACCTGACGTGCGGCCGATGCGCTTCGATGCGATCGTCGACGCCGTCGCGAGTAACGAGGTCGATGCCGGGCTCATCATTCACGAGTCGCGATTCACCTACGCGCGGGCCGGCTTGATCGCCGTCGCAGATCTCGGCGCATGGTGGGAGCAGGAAACCGGTCTCCCAATTCCGCTCGGCGCGATCCTGGTTCGCCGCGATGTAACGGGGACATGTGCCGCGGGACTGAGCGCTGCGATCCGCAAGAGCCTTGCCTTTGCCCGCAACCACGAGGACGCGGTCGCACCCTATGTGCGGGCTCATGCGTTCGAGATGGACGAAGCGGTGATGCGTGCGCACATCGCGCTCTACGTCAACGAGTACAGCGATGATGTGGCCGAGGATGGCGTCGCCGCCGTGCACGAATTGCTGCGTCGTGCGGCGTCCGCCGGACTCGTTCGCGGCGACGTGACGCCAGAATTCCTGTGAACCGGCGCGCGTTTCTGGGCGCGTGTACGGCGTGCGGAAGCGCGCTCATCGCCGCATCTCCGACCCGCTTCGTCGCTGCCGCGCCAATGCCGGCAGCAAACATTACATTGGGAAACGAGGTGCTGCTGCGCGAGTCATGGCGCGATTTGGCGGGACGGGCCGTCGGACTCGTGACCAATCAAACCGGCGTCACGTCGCAGCTCGAACCGCTCGTCGATGCGCTGCGGCGAAACCCGGCCGTCCGACTGCGCGCACTGTACGCGCCCGAGCATGGGCTGCGAGGAGACCGGCCGGCGGGGAGTAGCGTTGGCTCGTATGTGGACGAACGCACCGGGCTGCCCGTCTACAGTCTCTATGGCGCGACGCGGCGTCCCAGCGCCGCCATGCTGTCTGCGATCGACGTGCTGTTGTTCGACATCCAAGACGTTGGAGCGCGGCCGTACACCTACGTCTCCACGATGGCCGAGGTCATGCAGGCTGCCAAGATGTTCGATAAAGCCGTCTGGGTGTTGGACCGTCCCAATCCCATCGGGGGAACCATCGTCGAAGGTCCGGTTCTCGAACCGGCGTTCTCCTCGTTCATCGGGCTGTATCCCATTGCCATGAGACACGGCATGACGATCGGTGAGCTCGCGCAAATGTTTAACGATCGTTTCGGCATCGGGTGCACGCTGCGCGTCGTTGCGATGCGAGAATACCGCCGGAAAATGCTGTGGCCGGAGACGCGCCTCGCGTGGGTGCAAACCTCGCCGAACATCCCGGAATGGGAGACGACGATCGTCTATCCGACGACGGGATTGCTCGACGCGGCCGGTATTAACAACGGAACGAACGGCCAGAAGCCCTTCAAGTTCGCAGGGACGTACCGCTTGGACGGTGCGCGTCTAGCAGAGTACTTGAACGGGCGCCCCATTCCAGGCGTCCATTTTCGCGAAGCGGGATGGTCACCGCTTACCGGTTTCTGGAGCGGTAAGACGCTCACGGGCGTCGAGTTGATCATTACCGACGCGCAAGCATACCGTGCCGTACGGACGGCGGTCGAGATCTTAGTCGCGGTGCACAAGCTGGCACCTCATGCGCTGTCGGTGCATGCCGAGGCACTCGATCGCGATTGGGGAACCGACTCGCTGAGGCGTTGGCTTTTGGAAGGACTCGAGCCTGAGGAGATCACGAAACGCTGGCAGCCCGAAACCGATGAGTTCCGGGCTGCCCGTTCGCGTTATCTGTTATATGACTGAAGTTGCTGCGGCGGTGAAGTCCTAGTACGACTGACGCCGCGTGTTGAGCGTACGGTTCAGCGAAAGCTTCACGTTCGCATACTGCGGGACGACGATGTCGGAGCCGGTGTTGGAAGCGAGCAGCACGCCGGCGCCTGTACCGAGCAGACCACCGATGTTCGTGCCAATCGCTTTACCAAGAATGTTGCCGGCGATCATCGCGCCCACGATCGTCGTCGCGGCGCGCAATCCGTTCGTCTGGTTACGTTTGTCGACCGAGACGAGCGACGCGTCGATCGGCGCGCTCGAACCATCCGAGAAGCGAATGCGGTCGAAGTTCATCTTGACGTGGGCCTTCTTGGCATAGTTCGCCGCCACGACCTCGGAGATGTGCCCGTAGATGGTGCCGTGCACGTCATTGTCGTTTGCGTCCCGAAGACCGTTGGTCGTGCACGTGAAGGTATCTCCGTCCTTCATCTTGCTGTCGACTTGATTCTGCAGCGTGCAGTTGACTTGGGTTCCCTGATTGATCGTCACCGCGAACGCAGCCGTGGCCAGCGACGTGACCAGAGAGCCGGCAAGCGCTGCGGCGGTGAGTGCGGTGCGAAGTTTCACGTTTCTCCTACCTCTGTAAATGATGACTGTGCGCCGGGACGCCCTCCGGCGCCCGTCTCTCCCACAAACGTTACCCATGCATCCGCCGTTTCACGTCCCAGGAAGAGCCGCCGAACCTTCCGTAAGCACCGCGCTGCAGAACGCGCAGGGGCGTGCTGCGCCGCGCGCGAGAGATGAAGTCTGAATGAGAAAAGAGCGGGACACGATTTGGCGGGACATCGTGGCCACGACCAGCACCGTCCTGGCACGTCCGTCCCGCTTCCGCCGGCTCATCGCCCTGGGGCCGCGGGGCTGGATCAGCATGACGCGCTTTCTGGCTCGCATCGTGCCCTCTGCCTCGAGCGCGTTGCGTGACATCCGCGCCCGCGCGGCGACGATTCCCGATCCGTCGCTGCGCCGGCAAGCCCTCGCGAGCATCGACGCCAAGGCGTATCACGTCCAAGGCGGCAGCATTCTCGCCACGTTTCTGCAAAGGACAGCGGCCGAACAGTACATTGCGATCGTCGCGCCGCTCGAAACGATCTACGACTACCTCGATAATCTGTGCGACCGGCTCGAGGACGTGCCGGCAACGGCTTATCCCACGCTTCACGAAGCGCTGCTCGACGCCGTCGCGCCGGAGCGACCGATCCTCAACTATTATCGGGAGGGGCCGCACCGTGACGACGGTGGCTACCTTCGCTGGCTCGTGGAACGAGCGCGTGAGGGGATACGTCGCCTCCCGAACTATGCCGTGGTCGCGCCGCGTGCGCTCGAAGCGGCACGCTTCTACGCCGAACTCCAGTCGTTCAAACATCTTCCGCCCACGGAGCGCGAGGCACGCTGCGAACGATGGTACGCCGAGCACCGCCCGCGCTTTCCCAACCTCTATTGGTGGGAGTTCGCGGCGGCATGCGGCTCATCGTTGCCGGTCTTTGCAATGCTGTTTCTTGCATCACAACCGAAGCTCGATACTGCCGATATCGCGCCGACGTTCGAGGCATACTTCCCAAACGTCTCCGCGGTCCATATTTTGCTCGATTACTTCATCGATCAGGCGGAAGATCGCGACCATCGCGAATTGAACTTCGTCGCCTGCTACCCCACAACGGCGGAAGCCGTCCAACGTGTCCGCTCACTCGTCCGCGAAACCGCCGCTCGGCTACGAACGATCGCCCATGCCGACTGGCACAGTTTCCTGCTGAACGCGATGTGTCTTTTTTATCTGACGCATCCCAAAGTCTTCGCACAAAGCCTGCAGGCCGAAAGTAACGCGCTCCTGGCCGCCCTACGGTAACCCCGCAACAAACGCTACGTCGGCAAGAGAACGATGATCGCGGCAATGATCAACGCGATGAGAAAACAGCGCGCATAGAGCGTCACGCGCGGGCGACGGCTCCGCGTCGTCCGACGACGAGATAGGGCAGCGCCGCAATGAGCGGCACGAATGCCACCGCAAGCAGTGCACTCGGCGCACCGATGCGCGCGACGGTAAAGCCAATCGTGGCAACGAGCGCGGAGCCCGCACCGAACGCGACGCCGTTCATCAGTCCAAGCGCCATCCCGAGGTTGCGCGGAAGCATCGCTTGCACGAGCGCGACGCCGGGCGCATTTTGCATCGCAAGAAGGATCGCTGCACACAGCAGAAGACCGATCGACGCGATGCCGCCGAATGCGAAGAACCCGACAAAGCAGGGAACCGCGGCAGCAAGGCTGGCCACGCAAACGGGCACGGTGCCCCAACGATCGGCCAAATAACCGCCGGCGAACAGACCGATTGCAGAAACGAGGAGAAACGCGCTGACGACCTGACCCGCCTCGGGCAGCGATGCGCCACGTCCGACCAGCACGTTGGGCAGGTACGTCATAAATGCCGCATTCGTGAAATACCTCAGGCCGGTACTCGCGACGAGCAGCCCTACGCCAAGGCGGTCAGGTGGTTCGCCGGGACGCGCCACTCCACGTGACGCGCTGTGATGCGCATGGACGGCGGAACGATCGACGCGCCGCATTGCGGCGAACAACATGAGCGTCGCCAGAATGCCTGGCGCGATCAGCCACAATGTCCCCGCTCCGCCGAAACGGGCGAGCAACACGGCGACGACGGCAGGCCCAATCGCGTAGCCGATTTGTCCTCCGATCTGAAAGATCGAGATGCCGCCCGCCTTACGTGCGCCACTCAGCATCGCGGAATACTTGCCTGCTTCCGGATGCGTGATCGCCGAGCCGAATCCGCCGAAAACGATGCACAACGCCAGCGTCGGCACGGTATGGGCACTGCCGGCAAACGACACCGCAACGACCGTCAGCAGCACGGCTGTGGGCAAAAACCACCAGCGTCCGCGGCGATCGGAGTAGGCGCCGAACAGCGGCTGCACGACGGAGCTCGTCAAGTACCAAACGAAGCCGAGCACGCCCTGATACGCCGGTGAGAGATGTTCGCGAGTGACGACGAAAAAGATCACGAACGGGACGATGCCGGAATAAAAATCCGAGAGTCCGTGCGCGAACGCCACGACCGAAAGGCCTCGCAGATTCCACGGCCGCGCCAGCTCCTCAGCCGGCGCTCCGGCATCGAACTCGCGAAGGATTGTAGGCGCTCTACTTTTTCACTTTGATGACCGTTCCGAGGCCTTGAGTGCCCCCCGATGCCGCGGTCACGTAGAGATAACCGTTGTACAAGAGCGGGCTCCTATATGGACTGTTGCCGTCCCTGCCCTCCGTAAAAGCGTAGATAACGGTCTCGGTCCCGTTAGGCGCGATTTTGAAAATCGTCCCACAGCCGGTAGAGGGACAGCCGGGGCCGCCGCCCTCAACGGTGGTGCCGTACAGAGTTCCCCTGTCGTCGATCGTTAGGCCGTAAGGCGCCTGGCCGTCGGTTCCCCCTCGAAAAGCATGAACCACGCTGAACGCACCATTTCGCGCTATCTTGTACACGGTGCCGGCGTTGCTCGGCCCGCAACAGGCGGTCGTACCGTACAGGTTGCCCGCTCTATCCGCGAC
>JAFAXE010000055.1 GCA_019241305.1 Vulcanimicrobiota bacterium | reverse complement strand
GTGAAATATTTGGCGGTTCCAGGTCATCCGCTTGGCGATTTGCAGCAGCTTGCGGTCGGCGCGGATGGGGCGCTGTGGTTCACCGAGACCACGACGCCCGCAATCGGTCGCATCGACTCGCAGGCGCATGTCAGCACGTTTTTGATGCCTTCGGCGGCCGGTGAACCGATAGCGATCACGCCGGGTCCCGACGGGAATATCTGGTTCTCATTTTACGGCCCGCCGCAGGGGCTGGGACGGCTGACGATGAGCGGCAAGATGACGACGTTTCCGCAGAGCTATCCAGGCGGCCGTATTTGGGGCATGACGGCAGGGCCTGACAGGAACATTTGGTTTACGGATTGGGACGCAAACCTCGTCGGGCGGATGACAACCTCAGGAAAGCCGACCCTTTATCAGTTAAAGGAAATGGGTGGGCCTAATGGGATCACCATCGGCCCGGATGGTGCGCTGTGGATTGCCGAGCAAGGCGCGCTCAGCGGTTCGCAGCAAACGCCGGGCCGGATTCTCCGCATGGCGCTCGATGGGCGGCTCTTGTCATCGTTTCCCCTTTCGCCGCGAAGCTGGCAAACCGCCCCGGTCAACATCACGAGCGGAGCCGACGGTAACCTGTGGTTCACCGAGGGTGAACAGACGGGACATCCCTGGAACATCGAACGCATTACGCTGCACGGAGCGATTACAAAGTTCTGGCTGGGCCGAAACGACATTGGATTTTCAGGACTGGCGCTCGGAAGCGACGGCAACATGTGGATCACCGAAGGGGAGAAGAAGCTCGCTCGCGTGACGCCGAACGGCGACGTTACGGAATTCTTCATACCGAAACCCGGCAGCAATGAAGCGCAGCCGCGAGGCATCGTCAGTGGACCGCTCGGTGACTTGTGGTTCGTCGAGACGACAGCGGGCAGTATCGGACAGTTCAACCCGCACTAAGCGAGGGTCAGGACTTCGTGCAAACGATGTTGCCGACGAGTTTCCACTTGCCGCCGATGCTCGCTTCCGTTACATCGGAAAATCTGGTGCGATTGAAGGCGGTATACGTATCGCGAATCTTCGACGTCCCGTTGCGCGGGTCGATTGCCGTCCCCGTCCAAACCGTCCTTCTCCCGGTTTGCCGCGTCGACTCGTTGGACGCTTCACCGTTGCCGATGGCGATTGGATTCCAGCAGGTCGTGGACTTGGCGTCGTACGAGACGTAGCCGGTCGTATCGAAGTTCCGGCCGCTGAGGTGGACCCCGATGCTTCCGTTTGCCGAATGCGCGGCTGTTAACGACATCGTGGCGGGGCCGCCCATGGCGGAAGGCATGCTGTTGGTGCACGACCACGAACCGATCAGCCAATCGTAGCCGTGCGCACCCACACCGACGCTTGAAGGGAAGCCCGAAGACTGCGACTCCGCGACCGCCGGTACGAGACTGAAAACGACCGATAGCAGGAGCGCAAAAGGTCCTTTCATGTTTCCTCCTTGCTGTGGCCCGGCACCCGGGCTCTCGAGTGGAACGGGCCTCTCACCTGGCCTTCATAATAGGGACGGCCGTTTGGGAGTTACCTGCAGAGTAAGCTACGACATGGGCGTGCCCGCCCGAGCCGCGAAAGCGCCGCAGCTGAAGGGCATATCGGCGTAGGCTATACAGAGGAAGGGATACGGGAAAGAGCCAGGCATGCGTACAGTAGGACGAAGGCTGACTGTTATCGGGGCGCTGAGCGCCGTAGCACTGGCGGCGTGCTTCACTCCGAACGGGAGCGAGCGCGGCACGACCGCTTCGGCTCAGGCCGCCACGGGATCGAGCGGTATCCATAAAATCAAGCATGTCGTCATCATCATGCAAGAGAACCGCTCTTTCGATCACTATTTCGGCACGTACCCAGGAGCCGACGGGATCCCGATGCGTGATGGCCATCCTGAGCCGTGTGTCCCCGATGTTCAGCCCGGCTCGCCGTGCGTTCGTCCGTTTCATGCCACCAGCATGGTCGATCGTGGTGGACCGCACGGCGCCGTAGATGCCAGCAAAGATATCGATGGTGGCAAGATGGACGGTTGGTTGTTCCTGCATCCACACCAGGCTGCCACTTGCGCGAACCCCACGAACCCCGCGTGCGGCGGCGGCGCGGCGGTGATGGGCTACCATGACGAGCACGAAATTCCGAACTACTGGAACTACGCAAGAACCTTCGTGCTTCAGGACCACATGTTCCAGTCTGACGCATCGTGGAGCTTTCCGCAGCATCTCTATATGGTCTCAGAGTGGTCTGCTGTCTGCGATACGCCGGATCCCATGAGCTGCCAAGCCGCGATCAACAACGTGGGCAAGGCCGTGAACACGCACGCGTTTCTCGATGGCAAGCCGATTCCGGCGCAATTCCAATGGACTGACCTCACGTATCTGCTGCATAGGAACCACGTCAGTTGGGCCTACTACATCATGGACGGCAATGAGCCGGACTGCGCTGACGGAGAGATGAACTGTCCGCCGCGGCACCTGGGTCCGACGACGCCCGGTATCTGGAACGTCTTGCCGGGTTTCGCGACGGTGCAACAGGACGGCGAGATGAAGAACGTGCAGAGCTTACGCAACTTCTACACCGCCGCGCATAACGGCACGCTGCCCGCAGTGTCGTGGATCTGTCCCGCGCTCAAATACAGCGAACATCCTCCCGCGCGGGTCGATGATGGTCAGGCCTACGTGACCGGGCTCATCGATTCGATCGCCCAAGGGCCGGACTGGAATTCAACGGCGATCTTCTTGTCATGGGATGACTGGGGTGGTTTCTACGACCACGTGCCGCCACCGCGAGTGGACGACCAGGGATACGGGATACGCGTTCCAGGGCTGGTGATCAGTCCGTATGCACGCAGGGGATACATCGATCATCAGGTTCTGAGCCAAGACGCGTACGTCAAGTTCATCGAGGACGATTTCCTCGGCGGCGCTCGCATCGACCCGAAGACCGACGGCCGTCCCGACCGTCGACCGAACGTGCGCGAGACGCTCCCACAGCTTGGGAACCTCGTATCAGATTTCAACTTCAACCAGACGCCGCGACCGCCGTTCGTTCTTCCGAACGCGATGATCTGGAAAGGCCCGTAATCGAGGAGGCTCCTGCGATGAACTAGCGCGGCCCGGCGACGGTCGGTCCGCGCTTCGGTTTGGCGCGCTCGTACTGAGGTGGCCACGGGACTTCGACGCCCAGCTCCATGGCAGCATGAAGCGGCCAATACGGATCGCGCAAGAGCGCCCGAGCCAGCACGATGAGGTCCGCTTGACCGTTGCGCACGATCCCATCGGCTTGGTGCGCTTCCGTAATCAGTCCAACCGCCGCCGTCGCGATTCCGGAATCACGGCGAATCCGCTCGGCGAACGGGACTTGGTATCCGGGCGCGATTGGAATGCTAGCATTCGGGACAGCGCCGCCCGAGGAACAGTCGATCAGGTCGACGCCCGATGATCGCAGTTGCTTCGCGAGTTCGACGGAATCATCGATCGTCCAACCACCCGCGACCCAGTCGCTGCACGAAATCCGTACAAAGAGCGGGAGACGTTCAGGCCATTCGCGGCGCACTGCGGCGACGATTTGCCGCAGCAGTCGCGTGCGGTTCGCAAACGTTCCCCCGTAGGCGTCGCTGCGCAGGTTGCTGAGCGGGGAGAGGAATTCGTGGATGAGATATCCGTGCGCCGCGTGAAGTTCGAGGACGCGAAAGCCGGCGCCGAGGGCGCGCGCTGCAGCTGTGGCAAAAGCGGTGACCGCGCGCTCGATGTCGCCGTGCGTCATCTCTTGCGGGACGATGCCGTTTGACGTAAACGGAACGGCGCTGGGCGCGAAGATCGGACGCCAGCCACCCTCGTCCAACGAAAGCGGTGCGCCGCCTTCCCAGGGACGCGCGGTGCTGGCCTTACGCCCGGCATGGGCAAGCTGCATTCCCGCTACGGCGCCGTGTCCGTGCAGGAAACGTACGATCGTTGCGAGTCGCTCGACATGCGCATCATGATAGATGCCAAGGTCTTGCGGACTGATGCGGCCCTCGGGCAGAACGGCGGTCGCCTCCGTGAACACGAGCCCCGCCCCGCCGATGGCGCGGCATCCGAGATGAACGAAGTGCCAGTCGTTCGCAAAGCCGTCTTCGCTGGAATATTCGCACATCGGCGAGACGACGATACGATTGCGCAAAGTCACGTCGCGAGCGACGAAGGGGTCAAAGAGCATTGTTCGCCGACTTGCGCGAACAAACGAGCATGACCTGGCATACCGACTATATCGTGGTGAATACTGAGAACCGTTATGAAATACGGGACATCACACCGGAGGTGGAGCGAATCGTCGCCAAGGCGAACGTCGCCGACGGGTTTGCCTTGGTCAGCGCAATGCACATCACGGCGAGCGTCTTCGTGAACGACCACGAGACCGGATTGTGGTCGGACATGATGACGTGGCTCGAAGGCTTGGCACCTCGCAAGCCCGACTACTTGCACCATCGCACCGGCGAAGACAACGCCGATGCGCATCTGAAGCGATCGGTTCTAGGACATCAAGTCGTTCTTCCCATCACCAAGGGCGCACTCGATCTCGGTCCATGGGAGCGCGTGCACTATGCCGAGTTTGACGGGCGCCGTCGCAAACGGATTATCGTGAAGGTGATGGGTGAGTAGGTGCCGTTCCGAAGGAACGCGCTAGGTGGGCCGAATCGCGACGGCGCGCACTTCCGGGGACGCCTGCGCCTCGAATTTCCTGAAGTTTTCCGCGAAGAGGCGTGCGAGCTTACGGGCGGACTCGTCGTAGCGCTCGGCGTCAGGCCAGACGTTGCGCGGCTGCAACACGTCGCGCGGAACGCCCGGGACGTCGTCGGGAATTTGCAATTGGAAGAACGGCTCAGCACGGAATGAGGCGTCGCGCAACCTTCCCTCGATCGCCGCGTTCACCATCGCGCGGGTATGTGCGATCGACATGCGTTTGCCGACGCCGTACGGGCCGCCGCTCCAGCCCGTATTGACGAGCCAGCACTCCACCTCGTGGCGCGCGATGCGTTCACCGAGCAACTTCGAGTAGACCGTGGGGTGATGCACCATGAACGGCGCACCGAAGCACGTGGAGAAGGTCGCCGTCGGTTCGGTCACGCCACGCTCCGTGCCGGCGACTTTCGCCGTATAGCCGGAGAGGAAGTGATACATCGCCTGGGCGTTGCTGAGCTTTGCGATGGGCGGAAGTACGCCGAACGCATCGGCGGTCAACATGATGATCGTCGTAGGATGTCCGGCCTTCGAGCCCGGAACCATGTTCGGAATGAATTCGAGCGGATATGCCGCCCGTGTGTTTTCGGTCTTGGCTTGCGAATCGAGATCGAGAGTGCGGGTCTTCGGATCGAACGAGACATTCTCTAACACGGTACCAAAGCGGTGCGTTGCTGACCAAATCTCCGGCTCGGCGGTTTGCGACAGCCGAATGACTTTTGCGTAGCAGCCACCCTCGAAGTTGAAAACGCCGTCGTGCGACCAGCCGTGTTCATCGTCACCGATGAGTGGGCGGTGGGTATCCGCCGAGAGCGTCGTCTTGCCGGTTCCCGAAAGGCCGAAGAAGATCGCAACGTCACCCGCTGAGCCGACGTTGGCGGAGCAGTGCATCGGTAAGACGCCGCGCAGCGGCATCAGGTAATTCATGATCGTGAAAACGGACTTCTTGATCTCGCCGGCATAACGGGTACCGCCGATGAGAACCATCCTCCGTCCAAAATGCACCAAGATGAAGGTGCTGCTCCGCGTACCGTCGCGCGAAGGCTCCGCCTGAAAACGCGAAGCGTCGATCACCGTAAATTGTGGTGAGAAATCCTGCGGTGGTTCGGCCGGCACGATGAAAAGGTCCCGCGCGAAAAGGCTTTGCCATGCTTCTTGCGTGATGACGCGAATCGGAAGCCGGTAGCGTTCATCGGCGCCCACGTAACCATCCAGCACGTAGACGTTGCGGCCCTTGAGGTAGTCCGCGACGCGCTGGAACAGTGCATCGAAACGTTGCGCAGGAAACTCCCGGTTCGTCTCGCCCCAATCGATGTGCTGTTCGCTCCCGGGCTCACGGACGAAAAACTTGTCCTTCGGTGAACGGCCGGTGTGCTCACCCGTTTCAACGATGAGCTGCCCGTCAGCGCCCAGCTCACCTTCGTCGTTGTGCAGCGCCGACTCGTAGAGCGCGGCCACGGAAAGGTTGCGATAGACATCGCCGAGCTCACGCAAGCCGATGGCGTCGAGGTCGGGAGCGAGCAGTAGCGAGGCCTTTTCGGGAAGCGTGAGAATGGCGGCACTCCTATCGAAAGCGGAATCTTGAAAGGTTCACCGATTGCTCTTTGCGGCCTGCCGGTGCCCTCGTGGTTGACTTTCCGCGGAACATCCTACGCCGAGTGTCGAAGGCGGTGGCAATGAACCTTCCAGCGATGCTTCAGTCGCATACCCTCTGCCGGCTTGTTTCATGCCTACTCGTGGCCACGACGGCCACCTTCGCGCGCGCCGAGACGGCCGGGATTCGCATCGGCACACTGCCGCACGGACCGCTCGACGCGATCACCGACGTACCCGGTGTACGCGTGGGACAGGTCACAAAAATCGAGGGAAGCGGTATGCTTCGTCCCGGAATCGGTCCGGTCCGTACCGGCGTCAGCGTCGTCATGCCGAATTTCAACACCTGGTACGACCGCGTCGCAGCCGCAACGTACGACCTCAACGGCAACGGCGAGATGACGGGGACGCACTGGATAAACGAGGCAGGTTTTCTCGAAGTACCAATCACCTTGACCAACACGCTCGACGTCGGTCGTGTCGACGACGGCGTCGTGCAGTGGATGGTCCGGCACTATCCGAAAATCGGCATCGAGGAAGACGTGCCGCTGCCCGTGGTTGCGGAGTGCGACGACGAAGCGTTGAATGACATTCAAGGCAGACACGTCACGCAAGCCGACGTCGCCGCTGCGCTGGATGGTGCGAGAAGCGGCCCCTTTTCGCGCGGAGCGGTCGGCGCAGGCACGGGAATGCACGCGTTCGGTTTCAAAGGCGGCATCGGCACGGCATCGCGCATGCTGGCGCGCAACCTGCGCGGCTATACTGTCGGCGTGCTGACGAACGTCAACGACGGCTCACGTTCAGAGTTGCGGATCGACGGCGTTCCGGTCGGCCGCGAACTCCAGAACGTGTTGCGTCCCGTCTATCCTCAGGGTTACGCGATGGGACCGCGCCAGCGTGGTGAAGGCGGCAGCATCATCGTCGTCGTCGCAACCAATGCGCCGCTGGATCACCGGCAACTCTTCGAACTCGCCAAGCGCGCGTCACTCGGCCTGGCACGTACCGGGTGGAATTCGCACATCTCGAGCGGTGATCTCTTCATCGCCTTCAGTACGACGCGTCTCTACCCTCGAGATACGCGAAAGGCAACGTCGACGTTCGTCATGAGCGACGAGGATACGATGGATGGGCTGTTCGCCGCCACCGCCGAGGCGACCGAGGCTGCGGTCGACGATGCCCTCTTTAGCGCGAAAACGATGACCGGCATCAACGGCAATACGCTGTACGCCATTCCCATCGAGCGCGTTCGAGCGCTGCTCGAAAACCACTGAAAGAGAACAGATGCACAAGCTCGCGGCGCTAGCGATTCTGACTTCTGCCGTTACCGTCGCGGCACCCTCGCGCGCTGCTCCGGGACCGAGTGCACCGCCGAATAGGCCGCCTTCATCAAAAATTCCCGCAATCGAACGAATCGCGCGCGACGCGATGAAGCGCTATCACCTGAGAGCGTTCGTGGTACAGGTGCGGTCACACGGTCTGAATGTCTACACCAAAGCGTTCGGTGACTCGATGTACGGCGTCCGCGCGACGCCGCAGATGCATTTTCGCAATGGAGCGATGGCGTTCACCGAGCTTTCGACGCTGTTGCTTGAAATGGTCGATCACGGCAAGGCTCGCCTGGACGATAAACTGTCACGATATGTGCCGAACCTGCCGCACGCGAATGAGATCACGCTGAAGAATCTCGCGAATATGACGTCGGGATACGCGGACTACGTGTATCAACCCGAGGTGCTGCACGGCGTCAACCAAAACCCGTTCCGCCACTGGACGGGGGATGAGCTCATTCGGATTGGCACCTCCAAACCGATGATGTTTGCGCCTGGCACCAACTGGGGCTACTCACACACGAACTACGTCATCTTGGGACGCGTCCTCGAGAAGATCAGCGGGATGCCCCTCGACGCGGCGATGCGACGCTACATCTTCGGCCCCATGGGCCTTCGAGCGACATTCGGCTTCTCGACGCCGCAAATTCCGGAGCCGGTCCTCCACGCGTACAGCTCCGAGCGGCGCGCAGACCTCGGGGTAAAGCGCGGCGTGCTGTTCTACGAGGAATCGACCTTTTGGGATCCGTCGTGGACGACCGCACCGGGCGCGGTTCAGGTGACCGACATCACCGATATGAGCAAAACGATGGAGTCGGTCGGTAACGGAACGGTCCTTTCAAAACGCTCCTTTGCCGAACAGGTTGGGCCGAATGTCGTCGGCTTCGGCCATTCCATGCGTGGATGCGCGGCGTGTCACCGGATGACGAAGTCGTTCAACTATGGGCTTGGCGTGGTCAATTTAGGGCCGTGGGTGACCCAGACGAAGAACTTTGCCGGATCCGGTGCGAGCGTCGGTTATCTTCGGGCGATGAAGCTGACGGTGACCGTCGTGACGACGTACCTCCCGGCGGCCTTCGATGTGGACGGCAACTACACGAACGCAAGCGAAGCCATTTTCAGCGATATGGCAAATACGTTAGCGCCCAATACCGTGCCGAAGCGCAGTCCTTAAAGGTCGCGCTTTTGAAAACTGACGACTGCGGCGTACAGAACCACGGCGACCCAACAGAACGCCCACCAATCGAATGCGGCGGGCGGTGGTGCGCCGACGGTGAAGGGCGATTCTCGTCGCACGTCGGTGAGCGCGGCTGCGGCTAGGACTGCCGGCTCGAGCGCATAGGCTGCGCCTCGCCACAGCCCGTCGGTAGGCAGCGTGAGACTGAGCGCGGTCACCGCATGCACCACGCCGTCGTTGCGCAGCGCCAGCGCGATCGACTGAGCAATCCCGCCGATCCATGTCAAACCGAAGAGCACGATGGCAGTGATGCCGGCGGCGATGGGAGAGAGGCGCGTTCCCAGCAGCAGCGCTAGCGTCAGGAGAACCGTCCCTTCAGAGGCGAGGAATCCTAGCGCGCGGAGCGGGTGCGGTGGCAGATATCCGCTGATCCGGTGAATGAGGGTGAACTCGATCGCTCCGACGGCGAACGTGTATGCGACGAGGAGGGCGACGAGCGCGATCCACTTGCCGAGAACGATGTCGGAGCGGCGGATCGGCCGCGGAAGCATCGCCAAAATGACGCCCGATTCCACGTCGCTCGCGATTGCCGGCGCAGATAAAAAGGCGGCACCGACGGCGAGGACGACGCTGAACATATAGGCCAGCAATAACACGAGGATCGCGAAGGCTCCGGCGACTTCGACGGCGGGCTCCCCGCGCTGCTGCATGGAGGCAGCAATACGCCACATCCCCCAGGCCGTAAGGCCGACAGCGAGGACCGTCAGGACGGCTACGGCCGCGAAGATGCGGCGTCGCGCCGCTTCACGGAGCGTCAGAACGGCTACTATCAACAGATGCATCGGATGAAACGCCCGATAGATCGGAGCGCAAGAGTTGCACGAAGCGGTCTTCGAGCGATTGGCGAATGGGCTCGACGGCATAGACGCGTGCGCCCGCTGCGACGAGGCTTGCGACCAGTGCAGGAATCGCTTCTTCGGCGATGTCGTCCACAACATGCCAGCCATCGGCCGCGGTACCGTTCCTTGACAGCAAGGCCGCGACGGCGGGGGTCACACCGGCGACGCGCACCCGGACGGCACCGCTTTCGCGCGTGAGGTCCGCGACCGTTCCTTCGCTGATGACGACGCCACGATGGACCACCGCGACGCGGTCGCAGACGCGTTCCACCTCGGTAAGGAGATGCGAGTTCAAAAACACCGTCGTACCTCGCGCACGTAACCGTTCGATAACGGCGCGGACGTCTTGACGGCCCAGCGGATCGAGCGCCGATGTTGGCTCGTCGAGAAAAACCAAATCGGGCGCACCTAGCAAAGCGACGGCGAGGCCGAGGCGCTGTTGCATGCCCTTCGAGAACGTCACGACACGATCGTCGGCACGCTGGGCAAGTCCAACAACGGTCAGCGCTTCATCGATGGCTGTGCCCCGCGACGACGCAGGGAGGTCGGCAAGGGCCGCGTGCAGTCCCAGCACCTCTCTTGCGCTCAACCAATCTTGGTATCGGAAGAGTTCGGGCAGATATCCAATGCGACGCCGAGTGAGGCGGTCGCCAAGTCGGGCGCCAAGGACCATCGCTTCGCCCGACGTTGGGTGAGTCAAACCTAACAGCAGCTTGATCGCGGTGGTCTTCCCTGCTCCGTTTGGTCCCAGAAAACCGAAGGTCTCACCGCGGCGCACCGACATCGTCAGTCCGCGCAGCGCGACGATGTCACCCGCTGCGGCAGGATAGCGCTTCGCTAGGCGCTCCGTCCGAATAGCATCGTCGCCGGCCGTGGTGTCCACGCCTGTTTAGTGCACGCGAATCCTTTGCGGGTGCGCCGGCACCGTGCGAATGGAAGTCGCCGTTTCGAGGGAGTTGGCCACTGCAAGCACGTCGCGCATCGTCAGTGCGCCGGCGACGGCGTGCAGCATTCCGCGATCCTGCCACACGACCGCTGACCCCAAACCGGTGTTGTCACCCATTGCTAACCCGCGCGCTCCGGCGACGATCACTGGTTGCGCGTACGCCTTTTCGATCGGGATAGGGATGGGTAGCGTCGTGGATGGGTCGCCGATCGCCGCAATTTCCGCGGCTAACTGTGGCGGTACTCCGGGCTGTGCCAAGAGGTACCGCTCGATATCGCGGACACTCGCTCCGCTCGAGCCCACGCGCGGAACCGGGGCCTGTGCTACCAGCAGTCCAGGGAAATCCTCGCCGCGATGCCGCCGCAATTGCGGACGACCACCCGCGACTGCGTGATAGGTTGCAAAGACGACGGGCCCCATAATGACCCCCAAAACGCTTCCGTCGAGTCCGGGCGGAACTGCCAGAGCCGGCCGCCGAGATGCCGCGGCAGACGCGCGTGCCTTCGCGGCGCTGAAGGTGAACGATGCTGACGTACGTCCGACGACCGCGTAAGACGGTTGCGGTGCGATGGTCGTGGGGATGAAGCGGGGCACCGTGACGGCCATGCCCGTCGCAAACGACGCTTCGCCGGGCCCCCCAACGGAGCGGTGCATGGAAGGCGGACCATGCCGAAGTGTGCCGTAGGCGCTCAGGTCCGGAAGGGCCCTGAGCTGCTCGATGTCGGCCGTCGTGAGGGGTACGGCCACGAACTGGCTGGGTTCGAAGATGGCAAGAAAGCCGGTGGCCAACGTCCGAAGCGGCGTCAGGGCGACCAGGAGCAGCAGCGCCGCCACCGCGGCGGCAGTCGACCAAGCGGCGTGCGCGCGAATGAACGTCCACGGCGACGGCGACGCCCCGGATCGTGAGCCGCTCGCTCCCGCGAGCCGGCGAACGAAGGCAGAACGGGCGGCGACGAGGTCGACTGGCTCATCCCCGTCTGCAAGCGTGCGACGGACGCGTTCGGCCGCTCGAGCGAGCAGCGCGCTTCGCTGGTCACAGGAACGACACGAGTCAAGGTGACGCCGCTGGGCCGCGGTGCCCGAGGCGGGTTCATCCTGAAGTCGTCGGAGTTCGCCGTCAGCGAGATGGAACACGAGAGATCTCCTTTGTTAGGGCAGCTTCGGCACGCGCGAGCAGCGTACCGACGTGGTTGGTCTTGATTCCGAGCGCAATCGCGGTCTCGGCGTAACTGAGGCCAGCGTACCGGAGCGCCAGTACGGCCCTGTGGCGTCCGCTCATGCGCCGGAGCGCCGAGCGAACGAGGCGTTGTTCCTCGCTGCGCAGCGCCGTGTGCAGCGGATCGAACGTTGCTGCCGCGGCGAGCAGCGGAGCTTCCAGCGCGGCATTCTTGCGCTCTCGCTGCATGCGCCGGCGATTTTGTCGCAGCACGTTCATGGCGGAATGGAGGGCGGCGCGATGCAACCAAACGCTCGCGAACGGTGCATCGGCATCGTGGCGACGCGTAAACTCCAGGAACGCGTCTTGCGCAACGTCCTCGGCCAGATGCGGGTCGAAAAGAAGACGGCGCGCGATGGCCACGCAACGGGGGTACTCCCGAAGGAAGAGCCGGTCGAAAGCGTCGTTCACGTGCTCGAGCGGTGGCCGTTCAACGTGTAGAAGCATCGCGCACTCTATAGGCTTTCCATTCAAATACTACAGAGCACCGCCGGCGGCGATTTTGTAACGACGAGTACGGCTGCGCCTCCGGAACAGGGGCGAAGGCGTCGCGCTGGAAAGAAGGCGATTCGGTGAGCTCGTTCGTCCATCTGCACGTTCACAGCGAGTATTCGCTGTTGGACGGGGCCTGCCGCGTCGATGCGCTGTGTCGCCGGGCGGCGGAGGAAGGAGCACCCGCCATCGCGCTCACCGATCACGGCGTGATGTACGGCGCGATGGAGTTTTACTACGAAGCGCGCGCTCACGGGCTGACACCGATCCTCGGCTGCGAAGCCTATATCGCTCCGCGCGGCCGCTTCGATCGCACGGTGAGGGATGAGGCGCACGTCACGCTGCTCGCCGCAGACCTTGTGGGTTATCGTAACCTCGTGGCGCTCGTCTCCAAAGGATTTCTCGAAGGCTATTATTACAAGCCACGGATCGATCTGGAGCTTCTCGAACGCCATAACGAAGGCCTGATCGCGCTCTCCGGCTGCATGTCGGGACTCTGTGCGCAAGCACTCTTACGCGGTGATTACGAGGGAGCAAAAAAGGCGGCCCGGGCGTACCTCGATATGTTCGGCGACCGCTTCTATCTCGAGGTGATGCGGCACCGCATCCCCGACCAAGACGTCGTCAATCGCGGCCTTGCGCGGTTGTCTCGGGAGCTCGGTGTCCCGCTCGTCGCGACGAATGACGCCCACTATCTCGAACGGGCCGACGCGCCGGCGCATGACGTCTTGCTCTGCATCGGTACGGGGAAAACCGTCGCGGATCATAACCGGCTGCGCTTCGACACCGACGAATTTTACGTGAAATCGGACGAGCAGATGCGCGAGCTCTTCAGCGACGTCCCGGAAGCCTGCGATGCCACGCTCGAAATCGCGAAGCGCGTCGACATCCGCATCCCAGAGAAGCAGTTCAACATCCCAACCTTCCCCGTGCCGACAGACGAAAGTGACGGCAGGTTATCGTTGCTTCGCAAAACGCCGGATGAATTTCTTCGTGAAATCTGCGAGCAAGGGCTCGAGGAGCGCTACGGCGCCGAGCGAGCGCGCAGCGATGATGCGCTGCGCCAACGGCTGGAGTATGAGCTCGGGGTCATCACGTCGATGGGACTGGCGTCGTACTTTTTGATCGTGTGGGATTTCATCAAGTACGCACGCGACCATGGCATCCCGGTCGGTCCAGGGCGCGGCTCCGCCGTCGGTTCTGTGGTATCCTACGCACTCCGCATCACCGACATGGAGCCGCTCAAGTTCAACCTCATCTTCGAGCGGTTTCTCAATCCCGCGCGCATTTCGATGCCGGATATTGACACCGATTTCTGCGTCGACCGGCGCGACGAAGTCATTCGATACGTGACCGGAAAGTACGGCGCGGACAGAGTCGCTCAAATCGTTACGTTCGGCACGATGGCGGCGCGCGCCGCCGTCCGCGATGCCGGACGAGCGCTGGGCGTCCCCCTTCCCGACGTGGACCGCATCGCGAAACTCATCCCGTCGGGTCCGACCGGGCTTTCCATCGACGCCGCAATCAAGCAGATTCCGGAACTGAAGGCGCTTTATGCGGAATCTCCGGTCGCGAAGCAGTTATTGGACACGGCCTCATCGATCGAAGGCCTGGCGCGGCACGCCTCGACGCACGCGGCCGGGGTCGTCATCTCGAAGGAGCCGCTCGTCGACTGGACTCCGCTCGTCCGGCTCGCGAGAGACGGCAAAGAAGACGTCAACACGCAGTACTCCATGGACTGGGTTGAGCGCATCGGCCTCTTGAAGATGGACTTCCTCGGGCTGCGCAACCTTACGGTGATGAAGAACGCCGTCGACGAGATTCGGCGCACCGAAAATCCCGAGTTCGACCTCGAGCAGATCCCCGACGACGATGAACGGACGCTCGAAATGCTTGGGCGGGGGGAGACCTCGGGCGTATTCCAATTGGAATCCGAGGGCATGAAGCGTGTGGTTGCCGACCTCAAGCCCACGTGCTTCGAAGACATCGTCGCCGTCGTGGCGTTGTTCCGGCCGGGGCCGATGGAATGGATCCCGCGCTACATCAGCAACAAGCACGGCCGCACCACGCCGCGCTATCTTCATCCCAAGCTCGAGCCTATTCTTCGCGACACGTACGGGATCGTGACGTATCAGGAACAGACGATGCAGATCGCCCGTGAGATCGCCGGGTTCAGCATGAGCGAAGCGGATGAATTGCGCAAGGTGATCGGAAAGAAGCAAAAGGACAAGATCGGTACCTACCGCGAGATGTTCGTGACGCGTGCCGTTCAAAACGGGATCGAGCAGAAGTTGGCCGCGGACATCTTCGCCTTCATCGAACCGTTCGCGGGTTACGGTTTTCCAAAAGGACACGCGGTCGCCTACGGATGGATCGCGTACGAGACGGCCTACCTCAAGGCAAATTATCCGCGCGCCTACTTTGCGGCACTCATGACCTCGGTCGAGGACAAGACCGATAAACTTGTCGAGTACATCGACGAAGCGAAGAAGATCGGAATCCCGGTGCTTCCACCGGACGTGAACGAGTCGCTGACGCATTTCACCGTGACGGCGGACGGAAAGATTCGCTTTGGCCTGGCAGCGATTAAAGGAGTCGGCGAGGGAGCGGTGCAGGGTTTGCTGGAGACGCGTGAGCGGGACGGTCGCTTTTCCGACATTTTCGACTTGGCCGGCCGCGTATCGACGGGGACGGTCGAGGGAAAGCACTTCAATCGCAAAGTTTTTGAAGCGCTGATCAAGTGCGGCGCGTGCGACGAGCTCGGCGAAAATCGTGCGCAGTTGTTGGAGGCCCTCGACGCGGCCGTGGATGAGGCAGCGCGCGCTTCCCGCGAGCGGGATTTCGGCCAATCGTCGTTATTCGGCGATACAGTCCCGCAGGCGTCGCTCCGGCCACAGTTGCAGTCGGTGAGCGCGCCACCGCTCGCCCAATTGTTGGCGTGGGAGAAGGAGACGCTCGGAATCTTTGTATCGGGCCATCCTCTGAGTGGGGCCGTTGAGCAGCTGAGCCGGATCGGCGTCATGCCGATCAGGTCGCTCAAAGGACGTCTCGAAGATGAAGCGGTCGTTGTCGGCGGGATGCTCGTTTCCGTTCGGCGGACCCTCACGAAGGCGCAACAGCCGATGCTGGTCGCGCTGCTGGAGGACATGACGGGAACGGTGGAGGTCATCGTCTTTCCGAAAAGTTATGCGCAGCTGCAGGCACCGTTCGTTCCGGATGCGATCGTGGCAGTGAAGGGCCGGATGCGCCTGAAAGAGCGGCGCGGTGCAGTGATCGGTGAGGAAGGCACGCTTGAACCGACGGTTGCGGTGAGCGAGGTCATCCCGGTAAAACAGGACGCCTCGGAGGCGCAAGCCACCGCGTGGCATGTCGTCGCCGAGCGGCGGGAGCAAATCGACGCGCTCGCCCGTCTGCTGGAAGCGTCGCCAGGCCCCGTTCCCATCGTGGTCCACCACGGCAGCGTCCACCGCCGGATGTCGGCCGGTATCGCGAACAACGCCTTCATTCGCAACGAACTGGAATCGATTTTTTCGCGCTCCGGCGTTCGTGAGGGCCCCGTGCGCCTGTGGTAAGTCTGCTCGCGCTCGATCTGGACGGAACCCTCATCGACCACCGGCTCGTCATTCGGCAACCCGTGCGGGCTGCCGTGCGCAAAGCGATGGCCGAAGGGGTCGGCGTGACGCTCGCGACGGGCCGGATGTTCGTCGCTTCGCTTCCGTACGTTCGAGCGCTCGAGGTACAGCTTCCGATTGTCTGTTACCAAGGCGCGGCGGTGTACGACGTGCTGACGGAGCGCGCCATTCGCGAGACGCCGCTAGCGCGCGACGTCGCCCTGCGCGTCGTGGAGCGGGCCAAGCGCGACGGCTATCACGCGCAGCTCTACCACGACGACCGCTTCTACGTCGAGGAAGACAATCTCTACGCCGAACTCTATGCGAAACTCGCCGGCGTTCGACCCATCGTCGTCCCTTCGTTGGCTGAAGAGTTCGCGAATCGGGACTCGACCAAGTGCAACATCGTAACGGAGCCCGAGCGCGTCGCGCGCTATATCGAGACGGTTGCCGCGGTGTGCGGCGATGAAGCCTACGTTACCCGCTCCAATCCGGAGTTCATCGAAGTCATGGACCCGCGCGTCGACAAGGGTGAAGCGCTGCGGTTCATCGCCGGCCGAATCGGCGTTCCGATGGGAGAGGTTCTCGCGATCGGCGACTCGTTCAACGATATTCCACTGCTGCGCGCGGCCGGTTTTGGCATCGCTATGGGTTCGTCACCGCCCCAACTGCAGGAGGTGGCCGATGCCGTCGTGGGCGACTACGCGCACGACGGCGTCGCTGAAGCGATCGAACGGTACGTGCTCGCTTCGCGCGCTGCACCGCGGAGCGTGGCGCTATAGCGGCCGGTGTGAAGGCTCGGCGGCGAACGCGCCGATCGCTGCGCGTGCGGCTCCGCGCGTATTGGGCCATCGGCATCATTCTGCTCGGCGCAGCCGTGTACGCGGGATACCGTGCGGTCGAGTGGCCAGGGTTTGCGCTGAACGACGTTGCCGTTTCGGGCGCCACGGTGACGCCGCGCAGCGAGATCTTGCGGGCAGCAGGGCTGCAAGCACACGGCAATATTTGGTTACAAAATCTTGGCGCCGCTCGCTCCCGAATCGAGGCACTGCCGTACGTCCGCACGGCGCGCTTGCTGCGCCGTCCACCAGGTACGATCCTGATTCAGATCACGGAACGGACACCGGACGGCTGCCTCGTCGGACGCGATGGAGCCGCGGCGCGGATCGATGATGAGGGACGCGTCCTCGAGGCCGGATGCGGCAGCGGCCGATTGCGGCGATACTGGTCTCGGCTCGTGATCCCGGAGCCAGGCACGTTCGTTCGCGATGCGAGTGTTCTCCGGCTGCAGGCAGACGCACAAGCGCTTGCCGGAGACGGACATGTCTATGTGGGATTTGCGCACGACCGTTTCGGCGATCTTCAGGCGACGCTTCCAAGCGGCGTTGTCGTCTTGTTCGGTGCGGAGGGCGACATCCAGCAAAAGGCGCGGCTCGTCGCGCCAATCCTGCGGGAAACGAGCGCCCGCGGCGCCGCCATCGCCGCGATCGATCTGCGAGCGCCGCGAACGCCGGTCGTCCGTTACAAGTAGTAGTAGTAGGAACCTCGAGGCAGCGACCACAATATCTTGTAGCACTTGAGGAACGAGACGATCGCCGGCCTCGACATCGGCACGACCAAGACGTGCACGGTCGTCGCGACGAATACGCCCGCCGGTATCGAGGTCCTCGGCGTGGGTGAGGCTCCATCGACGGGCTTGCGCAAGGGCGTTATTACGGATCTCGAGGAGACGATCCGTTCCATTGAGGCGGCGACGGAACGCGCGGAGCGTATGTCCGGAGTCCACATTTCTGAGGTGTATGTCGGCGTAACCGGCGAACACGTCCACAGCCGCAACAGCCGCGGTGTCGTCGCGACGTCCGGAGAGGACCGCGAGGTCGTCGCAGGCGACGTTCGGCGTGTCGTCGAGGCATCGAAAATCATCGACGTCAGCGCGGAACGTCAGATCATTCATGCGCTACCGCGCCACTTTACGGTGGATGGCCAAGAGGGCGTTGCGGATCCGGTCGGGATGTCGGGAGGTCGCCTGGAGGTCGACACGCACATCGTTACGGGCGGCTCGACCTTCATCCAAAACGTGCTCAAGTGCGTGCATCGTGCGGGCTTGGAGCCGGCTGCTATCGTATTCGAACCGCTCGCATCGAGCGCTTCGACGTTGCTGCCCGAAGAGAAGCATGTCGGTGTCGTGCTGTTGGATATCGGTGGCGGGACGACCGACGTGGCAGTCTACACGGGCGGCGGAGCGGTCCACACGTCGACAGTTCCACTTGGCGGAAACGTGCTGACGAACGACATCTCGCTGGGTTTGCGGACGACGTTCGCGGAAGCCGAGCGCGTCAAGCGTGCGTACGGCTCGGCGGCGAACGACGAGGCTTCCGCAGACGAGAGCTTCACCGTCAAATCGCTCGATGGACGTTTAACGCGCGAGTTGAACCGCGCGCAGTTACGTGCGATCATCGTGCCGCGGCTCGTCGAGATTTTCCGGCTGGCACGAACCCAGATCGCCGAACGCGTTCCGCGTGACGTGCTGCTGGCCGAAGTGGTCCTTACGGGCGGCGGGGCGCACCTGCAGGGTATCGAGACTGCGGCGGCTCAGTTCTTTGGGGTGCCTGCGCGGGTCGGGGTTCCGACCACGGTGGGTGCGCTGAACGATGCCGTCAAGCAGCCGCAGTTTGCGACTGCCGTTGGTCTCGTGATGTTTGGACCGAAAGCTGATGGCATCACGTTCAACGGCCGCAGGCACCATGCGTGGTCTCGACTTGCGGGCTGGTTGAGCGACATGTGGAACTAAGCGACAACGGCGACGCTTCGCCGCAGGTGAGTGAAGGAAGCGATCCGATGGCAAAGTCTCGAAAACCGCGCAGCTTTCTGACCGACGGCGTTCCGCAAGCCGCTTCCGTTGAAGCGCCGCGAGTTCCATATGAGGATGTGGCACTGCAACAGCCGGAGCCAGTACAGGAGCCCGCCGAGTTTGTCCCACGCGATGCAGAACTCGCGTCACATCAAGCAGCAGAATCGGTCCAGGACGCGCAGCCGGAACCCACGACGTCGGAGACACTGCAACAACCCGACCTGCCGCTGCAGGACCAGCGAACACCAGAGGTGACTACTCTGCCAACCCGAGTCGCCGTGGAGGAGCCGATGCGCGAACAGAAGCGCCATGTCCCCGAGCATGCAGCCACCATCAAGGTCATCGGAATAGGCGGTGGCGGTTGCAACGCCGTCAATCGCATGGTCGACGCGGGGTTGACCGGCGTCGACTTCTTTGCGGTCAATACCGACGTGCAGGCGCTCCGTTCATGCAAGACGGCGAATACCGTCCACATCGGCAGCGGATTGACGCGAGGCCTCGGTGCCGGTGCGAACCCGAATCTTGGGCGCGAAGCGGCGGACGAATCCCGAGAAGACCTTGCCCTCGTGCTCGAGGGTGCGGACCTCGTCTTTCTTACTGCGGGGATGGGCGGCGGCACGGGGACCGGTGCAGCCGCGGTGATTGCTGAACTCGCACGGGAGTCGGGCGCGCTGACGGTCGCGGTCGTGACGAAGCCGTTTTCCTTCGAAGGCCGAAAGCGAATGCAGATCGCCGAGCGCGGCATCACGGACCTCGAGCAGAAGGTCGATACGCTCATCACGATCCCGAACGAGCGCATTCTGCAGATCATCGAGAAGAAAACGCCGCTCGAAGAGGCGTTTGCGTACGCGGACGATGTCCTGCGCCAGGGGATTCAGGGGATTTCGGATCTCATCACGCAGCCGGGTCTCATCAATTTGGACTTCGCCGACGTGAAGGCGATTATGACCGATGCCGGCAGCGCGATGATGGGCATCGGTGAAGGCACGGGCGAGCATCGCGCGGCGGATGCGGCGCAAAAAGCGATCTCCTCGCCACTGCTCGAGACGACGATCGAAGGCGCGCGCGGCGTGATCTTCAACGTGACCGGCGGCTCGGATCTCTCGATGTACGAAGTCAACGAGGCTGCCGAGATGATTTCGCGCGCGGTCGACTCCGAGGCTCAAATCATTTTCGGCGCGCAGATCGACCCGGCGATGCAGTCCAAGGTGCGCATCACCGTATTGGCCGCGGGTTTTGGGACGCGCCCCACCATGGCGCGGAGCACGCCCGGCGTTACGTTCGGAACGACGGATCTCGACAAGGTCGCGCCGGTCAACATGGACGACATCGACGTGCCGGCGTTCCTACGCTATCGCACGTAGCTAACCGGGAGGTGGGCCTTGAACCACCTCGACAAAATCCTGCGGCCTGAGCCACTTCGAAAAGGCGTCGCGAATGTCGTTTGCGCCGAGCGAGGCGTATTTGAGTGCGGCGCGATGCGGTTCGTCGAGCGGAAGGTCTTGGGTCGCGCGCGATGCCAAGCCGTCCGCGACCTCGTCTTCGCTGGCTTCCTGCAGCGGTAACTGACGCAGCAAAATCGCCTTCGCTTGCTGCAGTTCCCCCGGCGAGACGTTGGACGTCTGCATGGCGCGAAGGTCCCGCTGAATCAAGGCTCGCGCCTTGGAGACGTTCGGCGGATCGCAACCGTACGAAACGCTGTAGGTCGAGCGCGTCTTGCCCGCAGCGAGCCGATTCGAAACGAAGTAGACGAGGCCGCCTTCTTGGCGCAGATCGTGATAGAGTCTGGTAGCATAAAACCCGCCACCGAGCACGTGATCGCCGAGTTCGAGCGAATAGTAATCCGGATCGGTTCGGCTGATGCCCACGTTTTCGACCAGTGTGGCTTCGTCTTGCACACGCTGGGCGTCCGGGACGACGTTGGCCGACGCTTTGTTGGGGGGAACCGCCGGCAGGTCGGTCTGCGGTTTCATCCCCTGGGCTTTCCATTCGCCGAACCACTTTTCGACCGTCGCCCGCGCCGCTGAGGGCGAGATATCGCCGATGACGACGATCGTCGTCATGTCCGGGCGAAACACCGCCCGATCGTAGGCCTTGACATCATCGAGCGTGAGCGACGATATGGTTTGGGGCGTCGTTTCGCGCAGCGCTGGGTCACCAGCGGGATAGAGTGCGCGGTCAATCGCCCGCTGCCGCAGATAATCGGGACTTTGGAGGACGCCCGCTTGTGCATCGGACGTTTGCTTTTGTACGACGGTGAAGGCGTCCGCGGGAAGGCCGGGATGCAGCAGGTTGTCGGCCAGGAGTTGCATTCCGCGATCGAACCGTTCAGTAAGAACGTGCAGCGAGAAGTGCGTTCCGGCGGTTTCCTGTGCCGCAATGTCGTCCAGGGCCTTTTGAAACGCGAGCCGGTCGAGCGACGTAGACCCGTACGTAAATAATTGCGTTAGGACGTCGTCCGCTCCGTCTTTCCCTGCGGGCGTTTGAAGCAGGTCGTTGTGACGCACTTCGCCGGACACCGTGACGGTCTGGCTCGCCGTTTCGGGTTGCACGATGAGGCGAATGCCATTGGGGAGCGTTTCGTCGCTAGGGCTCAGCGTCGACGGTGAAACCGCGACTTTCGCGAGTTCCGCACGCGCCCAAATGGGCAGAAGTACAGGCTTCTTGGGAGGCGTCGTCGTCTTTTCCGTGCCGCCAAAGCCCTTCGAGGCGACTGCTTTGCCGGACGGCTTCGGGATCAGCGTGGCGGTTATGGCGCCGCTATCCACGATGTAGCGACGGAGCACCGCGTTCACTTGGTCGACGGTGACGCTGCGGACGGCGTTCACGTCGTCGTCCGGCGAGGAGCGGCCTTCGTCGGCCAGAGCATGCGACCACGTATCGGCGAGGTCCGCGATCGAATTGCGGTTGAACTCGCTCTGGGCAATTTCGCTACGTTTGGCGGCGTCGACCAATTCAGCCGGCACGCCGTTCTTCGCGTACGCGGCCAAAATTTGTTTGGCTTGCGTGACGAAACCCGACGCATCGCCGTTCGGCGGCAGCGCGCCGATCGTGAGTCCCAGGCTCGCCTTCGGGTAACTCGCGATTTGAAAGCCGGCGTACAGCGCCTTTCCTTGGGGGACGAGCCCATAAAGATCGGCACGCTGACTCGCCAGTACGTCGGACAGAATGCGAGCCGCGGCGAAATCGCGGTCGCTCGAACCAGGCAGCCGATAACCGATCAGCACGAGCGAGTACGGCTGGTCGCTGTCGAGCACAAACGATTCAGAATGGACCGGGTGCAGACGAATTTGCGGCCGCTTCGGCACGGCGCGTCTTGGGATAGAACCGTACGTGCTCCGCACCAAAGCGAGTGTTTTGCTGGGGTCGATATCCCCCGCGATCACGAGGATAGCATTGTTGGGCGCGTACCACTTCCGATAGAACTGCTTCAGCAGTCTTCCCGTCGTGCGCTGAAACGACGGACGGGTGCCGAGCGCGTCGTGCGCATACGGCGTACCGGCAAACGCATCGGCGATGATACGTGAGAAGGCCTTATACGTGGGATTGGAGAGATCTTGCGCGACCTCTTGTTCGATCGCGCCGCGCTCCTGGAGCCACTGAGCTTGAGAGTCGACGATGTTGCGCATGCAGGCCGCATCGAGCCGCAGCGCAATGCCGACATCCGGTGCCGGCACCGTTTCAAAGTACTGGGTGATCGTCTGCTGCGTGTCAGCATCGCCATCACCACCCAATTGCGCGAAGATTGCCGCAGTTTGATCCGCATCCACGCCGGAGCAGCCGCGAAACGCCATATGTTCCTGCGCGTGAGCCATTCCGGGAAAAGCCGCCGGCGTTTCGTCGGCGCCGACGAGATAGTTGTCGTATACCGTCACGACCGGCGCCAGAGGATCGCGAACGATGACGACGCGCAAACCGTTCGACAGCGTCGCGCGGGTGACGTTGCCTTGGCTCACTCCAGCGTTCTGCGCGGCTGCAGGGCTCGAAATCAGAAGAATGGCGGAAAGGCAAGTGGCAATTCGGCGTACGATCATACGTGCTCTTTGGTAGCGCACCACAGACTTCCGAGCCTGCTATCCGGGCGACCACGGCGGCACATAAACCTTGACAAGCGAGCGCCCATTCGCCACTATCGAGATGGCCACCCAGCTGGGCGATTAAGCCAGGCTCGGTAAAGGAAGCAGGACGATGGGTGAATACAGCCTCCCGCGTGTGATCGCCATTGGATCGCTCATCACGCTAACGGCGACGGCGCAGGCCACTGCGCAACCCGGTCGCATGAGCCGGCCAGGCGTTGTCCCCTTGGTGGCGCAGCACAACGGCTGGGTACCGCTGAGCCGCGTCTCCGTCGCACCGTCAGGTTTCCAGGCATGCCCGTGCGAACGCGTGTATCTTGCAGACTCATACCCTCCTGAAACAGTTTACGCGTTTCCGCAGGCTGGCCAAGGACAAAGCTCCTGCGGCCAAATTACAAAGAAGTTATTCGAACCATGGGGCCTCGCCGTTAAGCAGAAGCAGGACGGCACCTGTGCCAAGCGTGCACCTGCGTACATGCTCTATGTGTCGCAATTCTACGGCAAGATTTATCGGTTCAATGAGAACGGTAATCCACTTGCTGGAACGCTCGCAGGCGCAGGTCGTGGTCCTGCCGGACTCGCGTTCGATCGGGGCGGTAACCTCTACGTGACCGATGAGATACCGTCTGGCTGTTGCCCCTCTTTGCCGCCAGGGTCGTTTTCGTCATACGCCGGAGGCGCCGGTGCGCCGATGTACCACCGAGATACGAACTTTTCGGCGACGTACTATATCGGCGCCGACAACGGTAACCCGGCAAATCTGTTCATCGATGGATTGAATACGAGCGGAGCCTTCCAGGTCGACGAATGCCCTATTGCACCGCTCGTCAACGCGTGTGCTACGTTAGTTGCGCCCGTACCGGCATGGGGCAGCACTCCGGGCGGAGTAGCGGTCGATGCGACTCAGAATCTTTACGTCAACGATCCCGGGTTGAGCCGCCTGTGCAAATACCCTCCTCCGTACAACGCCGTGCCGACATGCGTGAACTATAGCGGTGGGACGCCGGATCTTGGCACTGTGCCGCCGCTGACCATAGCGCTCAACGATGTCGATACCATGTTCTGGGGAGGAGACAACGCCCCGACCATCCAGGGAGCCGCGGAGTTCACTCCGGCAGGCGTGTGGCTCGACTACATCGCGGCACCACCGTCCCAGAATTTTTACTCATACGGGATCGCGACGGCGCCGCGGAGTCCGTTTTAGAGCGAGCCCTTCCGCACAAGCGCACGACGTTCAGAGGACCAACAAGACCGGGTAACAACACAGCCGGATGCCGATCCTGGACCTGACCGATATCGTGGCGCACGTCACCGCGCTGCGGCGTGAGATTCATCGCCATCCGGAACCAGGGTTCGCAGAAGAACGGACCGCCGCGGTGGTGGAACGCGAGTTGGATGCACTCGATATCGAACACCGCCGGATTGCGAGGACCGGCGTCGTTGCGATTATCCGGGGGAGACTGCCGGGACACGTCGTCGCGCTTCGGGCCGATATGGACGCATTGCCCATCGAGGAACGGTCGGGCGAACCCTTCAGTTCCGAAGTCAAGGGGATGATGCACGCCTGCGGTCACGATGCGCACACGGCGATGCTGCTGGGAGCGGCGCGCATCCTGCAGGCCGAACGCGAGGCGTTGCACGGAACGGTCGTGCTCTTGTTTCAGCCGGCCGAGGAGGGGCCAGGCGGCGCGCTCCCCATGATCGAGGCGGGCGCGCTCGCCGATCCGCACGTCGAGAGCGTCGCCATGTTGCACGTCGACTCTCGACTCCCAACAGGAACCGTCGGCATCACGCCGGGCCTGGTCAATGCCGCCGCCGACGAATTTTATGTACGAATCGAAGGTCGCGGGGGTCACGGTGCCGCGCCGCACAACGCGATCGACACGATCCCTTGCGCCGCCGCGACCGTTTTGGCGCTCCAAAACATTGCGGCGCGGGAAACCGATCCATTCAAGACGATCGTGGTGACGATTGGAACGATCGAAGGAGGGTATCGCAACAACGTCATTGCGGACGTCGTGAAGATGAGCGGAACGTTTCGCTCACAGGACCCTGCAGTCCGCGAAGGGCTGGAAGAGCGCGCGCGACGCATCGTGAACGGTATTGCGACGGCGTATGGAGCCAGCGCTACGCTGGAGGTCGTGTATGGATATCCTCCCGTCGTCAACGACGGAGAACTCGTCGAAACGTTTCGCGAGTACCTCGGCCAAACGACGGAGCTCCGCATCGAAACCTCTGAACCGACGATGGGCGGCGAGGACTTCGCGTACTTCGCGCAAGTTGTGCCGGGCGTCATGGCGCGGCTCGGCATTCGTAACGAAGCGACCGGGGCTGTGCATCCCGCGCACAGCCCGCTCTTTCGGCTGGATGAAGCGGCGCTGAAGGGCGGCATCGAGACGCTGGTTGCGTTTGCGCGCGGTGCTGGTTCCGGGACGGTTCATCCGACGCGCACAAGGTAAGCCGGCAACCTCGCCGAACACGCGCGCATGGCTGTCGTTTCTCTGGAACGAACCGATGTCGCGCGTCTCGGCGCACTCGCGCGCAGTCTCGACGTCGCAACTCCCGCGCACGAGACGTTCGCACGGATTTGCGAAGTCGAGAAGTGGCCGGTGTGGCTCTCGTTTGTTAAAAGCGCGCGGCGCCTCGATACGGGACCAATCGAGTTGGGTAGCGAGGTCGCGTTGCGCGGCGCAATTCCCGGCGAACCGGAAGAATTGTATGAGGTCGACCGCTTCTTGAACGGGCATATCATGTCGCTGGTCGGTGCGTATTCTATTCGACGGCGCATCGACTTCCGCGTCGAGGGAAAATCGAATTCGTCCCGGGTCGTCGTGCGCGTCGACTATCCGGCCTACGGCGGAGTGATCGGCACGCTGGTAGACCGCATGACCGTCAGGCCGCGCTTGGACGCTGCGCTGGCGGACTCACTGGTGCACTTCAAGGGCCTCGTCGAATTCGGTAACAACGAGGAAGGCGTTCTTCAGGATTTCTGAGCCGTGCACGTTAGCACTCGTTGACGGAAAGTGCTAACAGGGCCTATACTGGACGCTGATGTGCCGTCGTTCGGCGACGGCAGACCGCGTTAAAGGAGGCTGCAGAGCCAGTGCCCCTCTATGAGTATCAGTGCCGCGTGTGCGGCAAGCTGACGGAAGTGCGCCACGGCTTCGATGAGTCGCCCGCGCGGCAATGCGAGGCGTGTGGCGGGGAACTTGCGCGTCGCTTCAGTCCAGCGGGGATCGTCTTCAAGGGCTCGGGGTTCTACGTAACCGATTCCCGCAAGTCGGCTGAGGCGAAGGCTGGCGCCGCAAAGGGCGCCGGCAAGGAAGCGGCGGCAAAGGACGCGCCCAAAGACGGCGCGGCCAAGAGCCCGGAGCCGTCACAGACGAAGACGGACGCTGCGAAGGAAGGCGGAGCGACGGCGAGTTCAAGCAACAAGGGCGAAGGCGCCGCGGCGTGACCCGGTGAGCGTGTCAGGCGCCGCCTGGCTCTTTTGCGGAGCCTGTGCGATCGGCGCGGTAGCGCTCGTGGTCTTTGGAGCGGTACGCGCGTATCTCGTTTGGGGGCGGCTGCAGCGGCGCATAGATGGCTACGGCGACTTGCCGGTGCTGCGTGCAGTGCGTGACGTTCAGCAGCGGGTCACGGCGATGAACGCGCGCCTGCAGGAGCTCGACCCTCTGATGGCTCGCGCCCGGGCGGCGATCGAGACCATCAGCGCGGGTTTAGCCCGCTTCAAGTCGCTCGGTATCCTGCTGCAGACGACAGCGAAGATCGCAACCAACGCGGGTTACGTCGTACGCGATAGTTTTCGATAGGGATATCTGTCGAGAGACAGACGCCGCAGTTGTGGCAAGAGACGCCGCTCAAAATCCGGCCAGTTCAGGCGCGACGGCGGCGTCCATGCGATCTCGGCCAATGCGAGCGCCCTCGGGAGTAGCATGTAAAACAGATGAGGGGCAGTCGAGATCTGCTCCGTCCAGAGGTTTCCTTGCACCCCGATGATATTGGCGGCTTCGGCGCGCGAAAGGCTCGGCGATCGGGGGCGAAAATCGTACACGTTCTCAAGCGTCGTCGTTCCGCCGGCGGCTCGCGGTTCGGTGTGCGGACTGCCCTGATACGCGTCGAAGTACAGCGCGGTTTGCGGCGTCATAACCGTTTCGTAACCGAGGCGTGCGGCGCGCCAGCCGAATTCAACACCGCGCCACGCCATGATCGCCGCATCGAATTCCGGATGGCCGGCAAGGGCGTCGTCCCAGACGATGATGCGCCTATGGTGGCGTCGCGCGAAGCTCTGCACCCTTCGCGTAAAGTACCCTTGAATTTGCGCAGCCGTACAAAAGCCTCGGCTACGGCATAGTGCTGCGGCCTCCGGTGCGCCGCTCCAGGCGCCGTCAGGGACCTCATCGCCGCCCATATGAACGTAGGATCCCGGAAAGTCCTTTGCCATGGCGGCAAGCACGTTTCCGATAAAGCGAAACACCGCCTCAGACGGGCAGAGCACATCGCCCCCGCCCGAACACATGAGCTCTGGGTAGGCATTCAGCAATGCGTCGGCATGTGCCGGCATCTCTAACTCCGGAACCACTGTGACGAAACGGCGACGCGCATATTGAACGACGTCACGAAGCTCCGATTCCGTGTAGTAGCTACAGTCTTCCGGCGTCGAGCGGCAGCGATCGGCGTGCGCTAAACGAGGATAGCGTGGAAGCGCAATACGCCACGCTTGGTCATCGGTGAGATGCCAGTGAAAGGTGTTCAGCTTGAAACGCGCCGCGACGTCGATCGTCCGTTTCACCACATCGGTGGAGAAAAAGTGACGGCTTACATCGAGGTGGAGGCCGCGCCAACGGTACTCGGGCCAATCGACGATGCTGACGTGAGGCAAGCGCGGGGGCCGCAGTACCCCGACCGGCAAGAGTTGCTCGAGGGTTTGGACGCCGTAGAAAACGCCACATGGCGTATTCGCGTCGATTCGTACGCCTGCGCTCGTGACCGTGAGGTTGTAGCCTTCGTCGCCGAGCCGAGGTTCGTGGTGACCGGACGAGAGGACGACCGTCGCTTGTGCGCCGGCGTTCGGTTCGGGCTCGGCGGCGAGACCGATTCCATGCAGGTAGGCAACGAGAAAGGAAGCCGCATTTCGGTCGGCGCGGTTGGGAGCAGCGACGTCAATGCTCTTGGTAAACCGGTACGTTCCGCTGAGCAGCGTGATAACGCGCGGCCGCGGAACGACGAGCAGCTGATTCGTTGGAGCAGCTCGTGCAATAGCCGTCGTTGCGCAGACGATTGCCGTCAAGAGCGCGCAAGCGACGACGGTTTGCGTACGCTCGCGGCTCACGCGAC
>JAFAXE010000019.1 GCA_019241305.1 Vulcanimicrobiota bacterium | reverse complement strand
TGCGCAAGCAAGTGACGGAGCAGAAGGTCATGATGCGCGACGTGGCTTGGCACGAAAAGCACAACATCGGCCTGCACCTCGAGACGAAGGTCGACCGGATCGACGGCACGGAGCGCGTCGCGTACGTCGGCGAGCGCGGCTATCCGTACGATGCCTTGCTGGTGGCGACCGGCGGTCGACCCAATCCCTGTCCGGCGCCGGGTACCGACGGTGCCGCGAACGTCTTCAACTTTCAATACCTCGACGATACCAAGGCGATCTCCCAGCAACTTGAATCTTCGAAGAGTGCCGTCGCGGTAGGCGGTTCGTTTATCGCCTACGAATTGGCCGAGGCCTTCACCGCACGCAAAGTTGAGACGCATTGGATTTTGCGCGGTCCACGCTTTTTGCGTCGCATGCTCGACGAAATCGCAGGCGAAATGGTTGATGATGCCGCGCGCGCGGACGCCGTGCAGGTTCACTACGAGGACGAAGTGGCGAGCTTTGTCCGTTCCAACGGCGCCGTGACGAAAGTGCAGACGAAGAACGGCTTGGAGATTCCCGCCGATTGCGTTGGTATTGGGCTCGGTCTCACGATGAACTGCGAACTGGTAGAAGGGACCGGCATCGAAGTCCGCACCGGTATCGTGTGCGACGACCGGCTAGAAACCGCGGTCAAAGGCATTTTTTCCGCAGGGGACGTCGCGGAGTTCTACGACCCCACGGCCGAGATGTACTATCGCATGGGAACCTGGAACAACGCCGGCGCCCATGGCAAGGTCGTTGCCGTCAACATGGCCGGCGGTGACCAGCGCTATCACGATGTTCCCGAATACTCGAGTCTTCTCTTCACCGGCCAGACGATCACGCAGTTCGGCATCTCCCCGGAGTACCGCAGCGACCTGGAAACGGTGCGCAAGATCGATCGAGAAAAGGGCTGGTACCGCGCGCTCTTCTTCTGGAAGAACCGGCTCGCAGGCGGAGTGTTGATCGGCAAAGGCAACCGTGCCGGCAAGCGCAAGTATGTCGAAGCGATCAAGTCAAAGGTAGAATTTCCCCCGAACGAATGGGAATCGATGCTCGACTGGACCGCCTAGCTCGTTCCAGCCGGGCGCGCATACGGGTTCGGCATCGGCTTCACCGCAGACTCCGGGTGAAGCGGAGGAAAGCCGCGCTGCAATCGCAACCGGCCGGCGCTGCGCCAGTCGTGGCCATCGCGGTCTGTGGCGTGCCAAGTGCGGCGAGACAGGCGAACGTGAAGACCGAAGCCCAGCGAGCTTGCATACAGGCCTCCTTCTGTGGAACGCTTCTTCAGCCGCTTGCGCGGCTCGGCGTAGCGATGGTGCCGGCGCGCATGGTCTGTAGCGACGGGCGGCTTCGACGCCGAAACGCTCATGGATGAGCCGGATCTCCGTCCGCGACACTGACTTGCAGGAGCGCTTCGCGGCGATCGTCGGCGAGAAGAACGCGATCGTCGAACCGGCACAGTTGCGCACGTATGAAGCCGATGGGCTAGCAGCGTTTCGGGTACGGCCCAAGATCGTCGTGTTGCCTTCGTCGACCGAAGACGTTTGCGCGGTCGTACGGCTCGCGCGCGCGCTCGAAATGCCGATCGTGCCGCGTGGCGCCGGCACGGGGCTTTCCGGAGGGGCGCTACCGATCGAAGGCGGCATCGTGGTCGGCCTCGCGAGGATGAACCGAATCCTCGACGTCGATCTTCCAAATCAACGCATGCGGGTTCAGCCCGGCGTCGTCAACCTCGACGTCTCCAAGCGCATCGCCACAATGGGATACTACTACGCGCCGGATCCCAGCTCCCAATCGGTGTGCACGATCGGCGGGAATGTGGCAGAAAACTCCGGTGGCGCACACTGTTTGAAGTATGGCTTTACCGTGCATCATGTGACGGCCGTTCGGCTCGTGACCGATGAGGGCGAGGTGATGGACATCGGTTCGCCGATCGCGGACCCGCCGGGATACGACTTGCTTTCCGTGATCGTCGGCAGCGAAGGGATGGTAGGGATCGTGACCGAGGTCGTGGTCCGTCTGCTGCGCCGTCCCCAGGCGACACGCACCTTTTTCGCGACGTTTCCCTCCACCGACGAGGCTGGTGCGACGGTTTCGGCGATCGTCGCACGCGGCATCGTTCCGGCTGCGATCGAAATGATGGACAAGCTGGCCATCGAGGCGATCGTTGCCGCAACGGGTCTGGATTGGCCGCTTGACGTTGGTGCGGCGCTCCTCATGGAGGTGGACGGCCCCGTGGCAGAAGCAGAACACACCGCGGAACTTGCGACCGCCTGTGCGCGGGCGTGCGGCGCTGTTGAAGTTCGCACACCGCGCGATGAGAAAGAGCGCGCGCTCATGTGGATGGGCCGGCGTAGTGCATTTGCCGCCGTCGGAAGAATCAGCCCGCAGTATTATGTGCAGGACGGCGTGATTCCGCGCTCCCGTATCGGGCTCGTGCTGCGAGAAATTGCACTGCTGGCCGCTCGAGAAGGCCTGCGCGTTGCAAACGTCTTTCACGCCGGCGATGGTAACTTGCATCCTCTCGTCCTGTACGACGCTCGCGTACCAGGTGAGGAGCAGCGTGCCGAACGCGCCGGCGGAGAGATTTTGCGGGTTTGCCTGAAGTATGGAGGTTCGATTACCGGCGAACATGGCGTGGGCGCCGACAAGACGGCGTACATGGGAGAGATGTTTACCGAGGCGGACCTCACCGCCATGAACGACGTCCGGTGCGCGTTCGACCCGTATCGGGCGTTCAATCCCAGCAAAGTCTTTCCGACGCCGCGTCTCTGCGGCGACCGCCCCGGAACGTACGTCCCGCATCCGGCGGAGTTGTCCGGCCACGCAGGACGTGGTTGAAGCGTACTAAATGCCGATGTTGAGCGACGCCAGGCGTGTCACGCCGGAGAGCATCGACGAGCTGGCGGAAACGATGCGAGCGGCGGATCGGGACGATGCGGCGATGTCGTTCGAGGGCGGCGCCACGGAATTCGAGCTGGGGTATCCGCCGGAACGCGTCCACATTGTCGTTGCGACGAAGCGGTTGGATCGCGTCGTAGAATATGCGCCCGACGATATGACGGTGACCGTCGAGGCCGGGGTAACGCTTGCGGCGCTGCAGACTGCGCTCGCCGAGCATGGTCAACGTCTTGCGCTCGATGCACCGCTGCCCGAGAGGGCGACAGTCGCCGGACTGTTGGCCACGAATGGGTTCGGACCGCGGCGTGCACGTTTCGGAACGATACGCGACATGCTGCTGGGTATCTGTTTCGTTCGTGCCGGCGGAGTGGTCGTTCGCGGTGGCGGAAAGGTTGTGAAAAACGTCGCCGGTTTCGATGTACCGAAGTTGCTCGTTGGTTCCCTTGGTACTCTAGGCTGCGTCGCGACGGCGACGCTCCGCTTGCATCCGTTACCCGAAGCACAAGCTGAGGTGACGGTGCGGGTGCCAAGCTCGTCGGCATTGCGCGCGTTCTGCATGGGACTGCTCTCGGCGCAGTTGGAGCCGTCCGCGGTAGTGGCCTTGAACCGGGCCGACGGTTTCGACGTGATGGTGTTGTTCGAGGGGTTTTCGGCCGGTATCGACCAGCAGACGAAGACCTGTGTTGAACGCGCGCTAGCCCTGCAGCTGTGCGCGCAGCACGGCGGTGCGGACGCGTCCGAATTCTGGTCTAAGCACCAACAATCGCGCACCAGCGGTCAAGTCCGCGCCAAAGTGACCTTCGCCCCATCGTCGTTGCCGGAGCTGTACGAGGCGGCGCTGTCGAAGCACGCTCGAACGTTCGGAGACGGCGCGGTGACAATCTATCCCACCGTGGGAGTCGCCTTTTGCACGGCCTCGCACGCTGACGCAGCACTGGTGGAGGCGGCGCTTAGCAGCGGTCGTGCCGTTGCAGAACGTCTCGGCGGTTCTTTGACGGTGCTGGCCGCACCG
>JAFAXE010000002.1 GCA_019241305.1 Vulcanimicrobiota bacterium | reverse complement strand
ACTCAAGGGAATGCTGAAGAAGGCGGGCTTCTCCTCGACGCACCTCGGGGAGCACCTTCGCGGCGTTCCGTTTCGCTGTCGCCTGCGCGAGTGGATGGTGGCCGCCGGACTCACGTCCGACTGGTTCCATCTGTCCACGGGCGTCTGCGAGTTGCCGCAAGAGAGCGGCCTCCGCTCGCGGCTCCTAGAGCATACGATGGAGCAGAACCGGGGCATGAACCTCGCCAAGTTCGCGACCGTCGGCAAGAGCCTCGTGCTCGAAGCAGACTATCGCTCCGAGCATGTCGACGAGGACGTGCTGCCGCAGCTGCTTACGTTTCTCGTGACCATCGCGGAGGAGCAGTATCCCGCGATCTTTCGCATCATCAGCGGCGACGAGACGCTCGACGCGCTGGAAGCGTCGCTCAAGGGAACGAAGTGAACGCGCCGATGCGCAACCGCAACGGCATCCCGGTCGTGAACACGCCGGATTTTCCGTGCGGCAAGGTGGTGTACGGCTCAAAGGCCGCCGCGAAGGTTGCCGTGATGGATCGGGGAGTTGAGACGACGCAATACTTCTGCCACCGCTGTTGCGGCTGGCACAATACGAAGAAGCTTCGTTCGGCAGTACGCGGCCTGTTTAGGAAAACGTTAACGTAACGCTACTACGAAACGGCGCGTGGCACTTTGACACGAATGTGCCGTTCTGCAGCGCACTGACGCACAAACGCCGCTACCCGGTAGTCCGCGGAACGTTACCATCCCTTCCCGGATCAAGTCGGACGAGGCGTGGCACTACTACCGCGGGGCGAGACGGTCCGCAAACAACCGCGTCGAAGCAGCGCGCATCGCTCGTGACAAGGGGCTGCTATGAGGGCTCTAGCCAACGCAATGCGTAAGACGCAGATGTACGTAGGTCAGGATTGTGCGAGCTACCATAGCGACAGAGTTCTCCGCCAGAAAAAGCGGTCCCGCAGGCCACCGCGCCGGTCGGTTTTTGGAGACTTTAACGCCACGTTGTTGACGGCACTTTGCCGCTATATGAACGCAACGTGACGCATTCGCTTTCCAGTGTGGCGCGGAACGGTTTACGGTGACAGCACGAGGCGTTCAACGGCGGCGCGCTGGACGGCTTGGCGCGAGAAGGGCAGCGGAAGAAGTCGTCCTGCGATCCATGCCGCTGCTTCATCGGTGTAGTGGCCGGAGCCGGGTTCGCCGGATTCGCCTTGCGGCAAGGTGATGCCACCGGCGTCCCAGTTTCCGACGTCCCACACCGCGCGTCGCTGTACTCGAACTACGGCGCCGTCCCGCACTTCGGCGGCGACAACGACGGGATCGTCTGGAAGGATTCCGCCACGCTCGACGGTCGCATCGCGTCAGCAGAGATCGAATCCGAGCGAGCGAACCACTTGAACCTTATCGGTGCGTGGAACCCCGGAACGCTGGCTCATAAAGGGATTTCTCTGGGACGATAAGGTGTGGTGAGCCTCCAGCTCGTGCAACCGCAGCGGACGACATGGGGTTCAATGCCGACCGCGCGAAGCGTACGCATTCGTAAGAGCCACCGTACGATGATGCTAGGAGGCCGTGAAGGCTGCGGGTACACCGGCGGACCGGTTCGAACGCTTCCTGCGGGTGGCACGGAACCGTAGCGTAACAGCTCGACGCGGCTCAGCGCTTATAGAGGCCGCGCCGTCCCTACGCGTTCACCTGTTAGGTCATGTGCGCGTCTTCGCCGGAGGCATCCCGTTCAGCCTGGCTACCCCGCGCAAGACGCTCCCGTTGCTAGCGTACCTGCTCCTGCACCGGGACGCGGTCTTGGCGCGCGATTTCTTGTCGTATCTGCTTTGGCCCGATGACACGGAAGAAAGTGCCCGTACGAAGTTACGGGCAACGCTTTACGACTTGCAAGGCGTACTGCCCCCGGCGCTCGACGGCCATTGGGTCGTCCTCGAAGGCACGAACGTCCGCTGGAATACTGACGCCGAAGTTACCGTCGACGTCGAAGACTTCGAGCGCGCGCTCGCACAGCCGAATGGCGCGCAGGATGCCGTCGCTCTGTATTCCGGTGACTTACTCGAGGGCCTCTACGATGAATGGATCATTCCTCCACGAGAACGATTACGGAGCACCTATTTAGGCGCGCTTGCGCAGGTCGTCTCACACGCAAGACGCCGGCTCGACTTCCCGTGCGCGATCACTCATGCGAAGCGCTTGCTCGAGATGGATTCGTTGCGCGAGGACGTTGCACGGCGGCTCATCGCGCTCAAGTACGAAGCCGGCGACCGAGCAGGCGCGCTCGAGGAATACGATCGTTTTGAGCGGCGCGTACGGGACGAACTGGGCATCGAACTGATGGCCGAGACCGTCGCGCTTCGCGAAGCGATCTTGCGCGACGAAGCCGTCGCCGCCGAAGGAAGCGCTGTCGCGCCCGAGCCGCGCCATACGGCTCCCCGGCGGTCTGCGTTACCCTTCGTCGGCCGTCACGAGGAAATGGAACAACTCCTCGATGGCTGGAGCCGGGCATCGCGCGGCAGCGGCGGACTCGTGTTCATCGGCGGCGACCCGGGCATCGGCAAATCGCGGCTCGTGATGGAGTTCGCGCGAGAGGTCGACGAACGGGGCGGCCGAGTTCTCATTGGCGCGACCGGTTCTCCTGAAACGATACCGTATCAGGCAATCGTCGAGGCGCTGCGCGGTGTGCTGCCGCTTGTCGCTTCCTTGAAAATGGATAGCGTGTGGCTGTCGACGCTTGCGACGCTGCTCCCCGAACTGTCAACGAGAGTCCCCGGTTTGCCGCCGCTGGTTTCAATTGAACCTCAACAGGAGCGCGCGCGACTCTTCGGTGCCCTCAGCCGCGCAGTGTTGGCGCTGGCTCAACCGCGTCCGCTGTTGCTGGTGCTTGAAGATCTCCACTGGGCCGGCGAAGGCACGATCGAAGCGCTCGCATTCTTGAGTCGGCGGCTTGCATTATCCCGCGTCTTTGTCGTCGCGACGTACCGAGATGACGAAACCCGGGAGCGGCATCCGCTACGGCGCGCAAAGAATGACGCGACGATTGCCGGGACGGCCCGAAGTCGCTACTTGGGCCCATTGTCCGTTGCCGACGTGGCAGCGCTCATAGAGAGTCTACTGTCACCGGTGCGCAGTTCTCCCGCAGCGTTGCATACGGCAACCGAAGGCAATCCGCTTTTGCTCGGGCAGTTGCTTGAGGAGCCTGAAACTCTTCAACTCGATGGTCCTTCCAGCGTCCCTACCGTCGTCGCTGGCAAGGTGAAACGCCTATCGGATGAAGCGCGCACGGTTGCGGAAGTCGCGGCGCTGGTTGGAAGCCGTTTTTCGCGCGAAGTCGTGCGCGCCGTAGGAGGATGGGAAGAGTCGACGTTTTCTGAAGCGTTGGACGAGCTCATCGATCGACGAATCGTACGGGAAGCCACCGGTCGAGGCGCTTTTGACTATGCGTTCGCGCATCAAACGGTGCGCGACGTCATTGCTGAGGAGGCGCCGCCGGAGCGATCGGCGGACCGCCATCGCCGTATCGCGAAAGCGCTCGAAACCCTTCATCCCCAGCGCGTTACTGAATTTGCAGCGGAACTCGCGCTCCACTATGAACGCGCTGGAGATGCCGCGTCAGCCGCTCGCCATTATCTCACCGCGGCCCGGCGCGCACTATCGGTGGCGGCGCTCGCAGAAGCAGGGGCGTATATCGAGCGCGGTCTCTCTCTTACGCGGGACCAGCGCGTGCGCGCCGATTTTCTCGTCGAGCGGGATCAACTGAGCCGGCGGATCGGCGATCACGCGACCCTGAAAGCCAATCTTGAAGAACTCCTCACCTTGGCTGAGGGAATCGGCGAGGAGGATTTCCGGCGCAGGGTCGCGCTCATGTGGGTCGAGTTCGCCATACTCAAGGACGACAAAGGCGAGATTGACAAGGCGCTTGCGGCACTGCGCCAGCTTCTTGCTCATGCTGGTCCGCGATGGGAAGGTATTCTGGCGTTCGAGGAGGCGCGAGCAGCATACGCTCATGGCGATCTCGACGCCGTTCGAACGCACGCGACGGCGGCGCTTTCCGCGGCGCAAGTCGCTGGCGATGCAGCGACCTCGGCGAAGGCGCTGATTCGCCTCGCCGACGTTGCGGTGAATCGCGCCCAGCTCGATGAGGCGCAGAAGTTTCTTTCGCAGGCTCAGGTTACAGCGGCGCAGGGGGGCGAAGGCGGGGTCGAAATCGATTCCCTGCGGGCAGCCTTCACGGTTGCGTACAGCATGGCGGATTTCGAGGGCGCAATCGTCCTTGCAGAACGATGGCTCGAGCGTGGAACGGCTCTTGGCGACAGGTATGCTGAAGCGAATGGCCGCTACCGCGTGGGCATCGTGCTAGTGGAAGCGCACCGCGAATTCGTACGAGCCCGCGAAGAGTTTTCGCGAGCGCTTACGATCTTCGAGGAGCTTGACTATAAGCGCGGCATCGCCGCGATACTCCTGAACAGCGGCGTGCTGTACGACGAACTCGGAGACTGGGCGTCGGCAATCGGAGGCACGGAGCGAGCGCTGGAGCTCTTTGAGGCGCTCGGCGACAACCGCGGCAAGGTGGGCTCGCTCGCAAACCTTGCGGAGCTGTGCGCCGTATCGGGTGATATCGAACGAGCGCGCGCTTTTGGCACGGCGGCGCTGAACACCGCTCGAGCGGCAAAGCTTCCGATCCAAGAGGCGCGTGCCATCGACAATCTCGCGCTGGTCGCGGCTGCCTCAGGCGACATGACGCAGGCACTTCGGCTCGCGAAGGAGGGCCTTGCGTTGCACCAGGCGTCGCAATCCGACCAATGGAGCGGGAGAATCTTGGGGCCGCTCGCAGAGTGGCACGCAATAAGCGGCGATCTCGATGCAGCGCGGCGCTACGTCGAGCAGATGTTAGCGCCCAGCATGCTGGTTGCGGTGGAGCGTCCCGAGTATCACTGGACGGCCGCGCAGGTCTTCCGCGCTTGTGGTGAAGAGCGGCTTGCCAAAAAAGAACTCACATACGCGAGAAACCTCGTGGCAAAGATCGCCGCCGAACTGTCCGGCGAGGACCTCGAGCGTTACGAAGCGGTCCCATGGAACCGCGCGATCATCGACGCGCACGACTTCGACAAGTGGCCGTCGCCTAATCGGTTCCAACGCGAAGCCGAATGAAGTCCTCCACGTCGCGGAGGTCCGTCGAAGCAAGCCGATGACCGCTGGAGACCTCCTCCACGACGGCGCGTACCGGCGTTCCCTTGCCGTGCGGCTCTCTCCACACCCGAACGAGGAAGACGTGTTCTTCTCGGCTGCTCGGCTCAGCCATGGCGCCTCTCCTCCGCGGAAGCCGCCGCACACGCGGCGGCTGTGTCCTTCTTGTGACTGCCCGCGACTATCGCTGTGGCCGAACTGGTGCATAAGGCAGTCGCGGATCCTCGAGGAGCGGCAAACGCTCGTCTCGCACGCCGTAAGGCTTGGCGACGATGCGATAAGCGAACGGCACGCTGGCACGTCCGTGTGACTCGCGCACCTCAAATCCGGTTCGGGTGCGGCTCGTGACGTAAAGGTCCGTAGCGTCACCCTCCGGCGTCAGGAAGACCACGTACTGTTTTCCTGAGTCGATGACATTAGCGAAGGAAGGATCCAGCGCGACGTGCGCCTCGCCGGAACGAAGTGTCGCTTCACCGACGTCCTCGATCGTCGGCTGCGTCGTGCGCGATGCGAACGATCGCACATGACGCGTCCGCGAGCATCCTGCATGGCACGCTCCGGCGGTGAACAGTTGTCCTTGCAGCGTAAGGTTTCCGAACGTGTCGGCTTGGAACATGACGCTGTTGCCATACTGTCCCAGGATTAGGTTACCGCCGAAGGTTCCGGACTTTACCAGTAGCGGAAGGCTTGCAGAGGTACTGCTGCCTTCGCTTTCCGCGAAGACGCCGATCCCGACGTCCGCGTAGGAGTACAACGACGTCGCCTGGAGGGATCGAGAATAGACGCCGTAGCCGCCCGCCGTGCTGTCGTTGTATCCGGTCACGGCAGCGTTGACGCCGTCTGACTGTCCCTCGACAGCCCACCCGTTCCCAGTGGCGCGTCCGTACACGCCGATGCCCTGGCTCGTGTTGGTCCCGGAGACGCAGCCGCTGGTAAAGCTTTGACTATTGCATGTGACCGCGAACGGCTTACTTCTCACTGCGGGTGCGTTCGGCTCCGTACCGTTGGCGCTCGCGATCGATAGGGTTCCCAAGCCGCCGACAACGGCGGCAAGCGTGATTCTGGCCAAATTCACAAGATGCTCCTTCTGGCATGCGCGGCCACCCGCGAAGTGCGGATGGGCCTGGGACATCCCCAAGCGGGAGCATCGTAGCAGCGTCGCCGTACGCTAGCGTCCGAGCACCGAAGACCTTTGAACCGGGCCCGCGGGCCTTCTACGTTACGTCGAATGCAAAACGGAGGTCCGGCAACGTTAAGGCGTCGATCGTGCCGTCGACGCTTGTTGCGGTTCGGAGAAACGTCTCACCAGACGGATCGGCGTAGGCCGCAATCGTTTAGCTTCCACGATCAACGATCCAGTATTCGGGCACGCCGCCGGTTCTTGCCGTCGCCGGCACGCCGACGTATCGGCTACGACGCGTTCGCTCGTCTGCTCAGAAGAAATTTTTGGGAAGGGCTGAGAGGCTTATCCGTGCGCAAAGCGCTATCTTGCGACGCCGAAGCATGGGAAGCGTGGGAAGATCTCACGCCCCCTATCACGGCTGACTACGATCCGGTCAACGTCGTCGCCCGACTGCGTCTTACCGAGGCGTACCTCGCTGAATCCAATGCACGCGCGCAAGAGACGTATGACGCCGCGACACGCGCGCGAGA
>JAFAXE010000180.1 GCA_019241305.1 Vulcanimicrobiota bacterium | reverse complement strand
GCAACCGTCATCTCGGCCTGCACGCCAGAAATTTGCGAGACTGCGCGCTGCTTTTCGGCGACGGACGAGACGCTGCGGCACGCCCTGGCCCGCGCCTGGTGGCCTAGGCGGTCGGCTAACGGCGCGGCTTGTCACGGACCCAGCATTTGCAGCGTGCTTTACAAAAGCAAGTACATATGTTAGACTGCAGTTGTGTCGAGCAGGACCTACGGGCAATATTGCGGGCTCGTGCGCGCCGTCGAACTCGTCGGCGAACGCTGGGGCCTGCTCATCATCCGCGACCTCCTCGTCGGGCCGAAGCGCTTCACCGACCTGCACCGCGGCCTGCCCGGCATCCCGACGAACATCCTCAGCGCGCGCCTCAAGGAATTGGAGCAGAGCGGCGTCGTTGAGCGCCGGCTTCTTCCAAGGCCCGAAAGTTCGGTTGTGTATGAGCTGACCGAGTACGGCCGAGAGTTAGAGGATATCGTCATGCGCCTCGGGCGCTGGGGCGCGAAGTCGCTCGGCGATCCAAATCCCGGTGAAACCGTCACGCCGGACTCCCTCGTGATGGCATTGCGGACGACATTTCGGCCGGAGGCCGCCGCAGGGATTCACCGTACCTTCGAATTGCGCTTCGGCGACATCGTGCTTCATGCGCACGTCAACGACGGCACGATCGCCGCAGGTACCGGTGCCGCCGAACATCCCGATCTCATCATCGAAACCGGGCCGGCGCTCAAAGGGCTTATGGCCGGAGAACTGACTCCGGCTGAAGCGCTGCAGAGCGGCAGCGTGCGCGTCACAGGGAACCCCGAACTGCTGGAAGCCTTCGTCAACCTTTTCCGCATCGATCCCAAACCAGTCCACGCGAAAGCCTAATTCCCCCAAACCGATGAAAGGATCTCACTCCCATGAGTGCGACTGATACTGTTTCCTCGAAATCCGCGACCACCGTCGACTTTCAGCCCTACCTCTTCTTCTATGGACGGTGTGAAGAGGCGCTTAATTTCTACAAAGAGGTTTTCGGCGGAACGTATGAGGTGCAACGCAACAGCGATGCGCCGCAAGATATGCAGCAACACCTGCCGAGCGGCCAGGGAGACCGCATCATGCACGGACGCTTTACCGCTCCCGGACTCACGTTCATGGCAGCCGACGGACGCGTCAGCAAGACCATTGACGCCGATGAAGGCAACATCTCGCTCGCGATCAGCTACGGCGACGAACCGACGGGCCGGCGAGTCTTCGATGGCCTCGCGCAAGGCGGGAAAGTGACCATGCCCCTCCAGGAAGCGTTCTGGGGTGGCAAGTTCGGCATCGTCCAGGATCGCTTCGGCATCGAGTGGATGATCACGACGCCATAAGCTAAAAGGAGTTTCATGCTGGGCAGTCACGATACCGTGACGATGATCGGCGTGAAGGATGAGACGGCTGCCAAGCGTTTCTTTCAGGAGACGCTTGGCTTCCGTCAATACGGCCGTCAGCAACAGTAGTCGCCGTTTTTCTCGTGGCGTCCGGAGATCCGACCGTTTCAATCGTTCCACTGGAGCCGGCGCATGTGCCGGACGCCGGCCGTATCGTCGGCCTCGCGTTCGCGACGTTTCTTGGCGCCGAACAGCCCGAGACGTTCATGGAAGGACGCGAATTCCTCGCGAGCCGCCTCGCGGCGTATCCCGACGGCGGGTTCGCTGCATTGCGCGATCGGCAACTCATCGGTTCCAACATGTTGGCCAACTGGGGCAGCTTTGGATTTTTTGGACCGCTCACGGTGCATCCGGCGCACTGGGGAGCCGGCGTCGGAAAGCGCTTGATGGAGCGGACGGTGGAACGGTTCGATGAGTGGAAGATCAAACACGCCGCATTATACACGTTTGCGGATAGCGCAAAGCACCACCGGCTCTATCAACGCTTCGACTTTTGGCCCCGTTTTCTGACGGTTCTCATGACGAAGTCGCTATCGGACGTTGCTGGTTCCTCTCGTAGTTTTACCGCTTTTCGAAGGTTTTCGGAACTCGAGGAACGGCCGCGCGCCGAGTGCCTCGCGGCAGCGCGCGAGCTGTGTGAAGCGCTGTTGGAAGGTCTCGACGTCAGCGCGGAGATTCGTATCGTCGCCCGGGCCGCGTTAGGTGAGAGCCTATGGCTTTGGTCCGACGCCGGCTTGGAAGCGTTCGCGGTGTGCCAGTACGGCGCCGGTTCTGAAGCGGCGCCGGCGGCGTGCTACGTAAAGTTCGCGGCGGTACGGCCGGGTCCGGAGGCGGAACGATGGTTCGGCAAGCTATTACGCGCGTGCGAAACACTCGCGCTACAAGCGCAGCTTTCGTCGATCGACGCTGGAATGAACCTGGAGCGCAGACAGGCGTATCGCGCGATGTTACGGGGCGGGTTCAAAGTGAACATGTACGGCGTGCAGATGTTCCGCGGCAACGACCCAGCCTACAACCGCGAGGAGGTTTACATCATCGACGACCTTCGTTAGCGTCGCCTCTTCGCCGCGATGGCGTGCTAGAAGCGCACCGCGAACACCGTTCCCCAGCTCTGAGCGCCGCCCAGATTCGTTGTTCCATAGAGCGTTCTGCCGCTGCGAAGCAGTCCTGCCAGAGGTTGCGCTCCATCGCGCCGCCCGGCACTGAAGGTGTGCAGCACGATTTCCGTGCCTGAGGGCGTCACTTCGTACACCGTACCGTAACCGCCGCGTTTCACTGCGCCGCCCTGGAGCGTGGTTCCGTACAGCTTGCCTTCGTTGTCGCGCACCAGCCAGCCGGTCGGCAACGAACCGTCACCCATGGAGTCGCCTTTGAAGGCATAGAGAAGGCGCTCGCTGCCGGAAGCGGCGTCAATTTCATACACGACGCCGCTATTCGCCGGACCGCCACTTTGCGTCGTGCCGTATACGTTTCCGGCGTTGTCTTTGATCACGCCACCCATAGGGAAATCGCCGTCCTGGTTGCCGCCGGAAAAGAAATGGAGGACGCGCTCTTTTCCCTTCAGCGTCACGCTGAAGAGGGTTCCGCATCCCGGCACCGAGCCAGCGCACGGATTGCTCGCCGTACCCCCGTACAGCGTCGTGCCGACAAGCTTTCCGTCGTCCAAAATCAGGTTTGCGAACGGATTTTGACCGTCGCTGGGCGATCCGCGAAACGCATAGAGAACGGATTCTTTTCCGCTTGAAGCGATCTTGAAGAGAACACCGCAACCGAAATTAGCGCCACCGCATGTCCCCGTCGTGAGGCCGCCGTACGCCGTCACGCCGAACAGGTCACCGGCCGCATCGATCGTGAGATTGGACACCGGCATCCTGCCGTCGTCGCAGTGGGGTGAATTCGGACAAAAACTGTACAGGACCGTCTCGTTGCCCTTGGCATCGATCTTGTACACGACACCGCTATTCGACCCGCCACCAGCCTCCGCGGTGCCGTACAAGTTTCCCGCCGCATCGGCAACCAGCCCTCCGCCCGGTAAGGCGCCGTCAACGGGGTAGCCGCTGAACTCGTGGACGAGCGTCTCGGTGCCACGCGGGTCGACCATGTACACGACACCGCATCCGTTCACACTACAGCCCTGGGGATTGATGTGACCACCATAGGACGTTGTACCGTAGAGGTTTCCTGCCTTGTCCTGCAACAGCGGAGAGCCGGGAAACATTCCCGCTGCCGGCCCCTTGAAACTATAGAGTAAGGAAAACTGCGCGCTCCGCGCCGTAGCATGAAATTCTGGCAACGGCATACCGTGCACTCGAACCGCGCCGCCGGCGGCCGACATACTTCCCAACGTCAGGACAACGAACACCAGCAAAAAGGGGCCACGAGAACGCAACGCTACTTGCTCCATATCGTCGAGGGGTCATGTCGCTTGCGTCACCAACACGACGTGCTCCTCTATGCAAGCGTTGCCATTGTGAAGCTAAAATCGCTGTGCGGCGCCCCCCAGTGTCATCCTGAGCCCTTCGACTTCAGCGCTTCGCGCCTCCGCTCAGGACAGGCTAGTCGAAGGACGTGCCAGCCGTTATGCGTGCGGTCCTTCGACTCCGTTCCGCTGAGCAAAAAGCTCAGCTCCACTTCGCTCAGGATGACACGCTAAGCTCAGCTTGCGGCGCATTTTTCGCTCAGGATGACACGCTAAGCTCAGCTCGCGGTGCACTTTCGCCTCAGCATGACACCGTGCAGAAGAACACGTTCCGTAGACTCGTTCGTCTAAAAGTTTTGCTTGACCGTCCACACCGACGTGGGATACGTCTTTTCGAGTTCGTGCCAGCCCCTCAACAAGTCGCTGGACTCGTGACTCTTGCGATACTGTGAACAGGCCAGAAAATATTGGGCCTCCGGCGCCACGAACGATGTGGGGAAGCGGGTCAGCACGTCGGTATAGGCCTCGATTGCCGCGTCGAACTCACGCAGCCGAAGGCGGGCTTGGGCAACGCCGGCGATGAGCTTCGGGGCGAACTCGAACGGCGGCAGATAACCATTCCAGCGGTACAACTCGTTGCCGTCGTCTTCGAGAATGCGCAGGTCAGGCGTCCAGATATGCCGATACCGCGTCGTGACCGGTTCGGCGGCTTCGGTTGAGTTATCGATTTGGACGGGAACGCAATATTTTTCGATCGCGTCGCGAACGGCGGTTTGTGGATACGTCACGGTATCCAGTGCTTTACAACCCCCTCAAGTCGGACCGAAAAAGTCGAGTAAAACGAACTTCCGTTCCGACTTCGCTCGCGAACGGGCCTCATCGAGCGACGATAACCAGCGAATCATACGCGCCTCCTCGAGCACCGGACTGTTACGCAAGGCTCAGTACGACCTTCTCGCACCCGTCCGCATGCTGCTGAAACGTGCGGGACCGCGACACACGGAGCGACTGATGCTCCGCGCGCGCCGAAACGCCGCGCCAGCTCAAGGCCTAAGCCGCGCGACGCTCCGGTGATGAGTACCGATTGCAAAACGGGTTTTTATGGCACGGAAGCGCCGGTCGTTGCGTTGGGTTGCGGTTGGGGCGTGATCTTCCCGGTTCGCACGTACTCTTGGGCCATTCCGAGGTGCTGCTTGAGGATGGGTAAGGCTTCTGCCGCAGCAGTCTTGATGTCCTGACTCGTACCGTTGGTCGTCTCTTTTGTGAACAGGTCGATCGCCTTTTGATGATCAGCGACCTCGTTACGCATGTATTCCGCAGGCGAGAGAGTCGCGACGGTCTTCATCGACGTGGTGTGCGTCGCGCTCCCCGGTTCGCTTCCCGTCATTGAGTCCGCACCAGGTGCCGGGTTCGATTGCGAACTTTCGCCGTACGAGACGTTGTAGTGCTTCGCGAGGGCTTCAAGTTTGGCGTTTTCTGCGCTGTGGTCGCGTACCATGGTTTGCGCGAAAAGCCGGACGCCGGCATCGGAGCTGTTCTGATGCGCCTGTCCCTCGGCGATCTCCATGTCGCCGGCTGCGATGGCTTCCTTCAAAAAGCTGCTGTCTGCGCTGGTCAGCTCTTTTGGGTTGGGCTGTTGGGCAAAAGACGGAGCGATCCAAAGTGACAGCAATGCTGTCGCCGCCACGGACGTCCACAAAGCCGGTTGTCGTGCATGCCGCATGGCGTCTCCGTTTCCGTTTCCCGTTTCCGAAAACGCGCTTATTCGGCGCCTCGCCGAGCATGCTTTCGCCCTTGCTGGCTTGCGCGAATGACGCTTAGGTTTGCGCTCCTACGACGTGCATCCAGCGCGCAAAGCGCGGATCGTTACGAACCGGATCGAGGCGTGGGTCGAGCGCCAGCGCCGCGCCGGCGCCCGGTTCCTCGTGGACGGATCGGCGCAGCCACCACAGGGCCCGGTCACGGTCGCCGAGCGCGGCGTAGACGAACGCGACGTCGGCCGAGATCATCTTGCCGCTGTTGCGCAAAGCAGTACTCATCGCGGCGCGGGCTTCCGTGGTCCGATGACTCTTCGCATACGCGTAGGCGCGCACGATAGCGGGCGACGCGCTGCATCGGCACGCGGTCGCCAGCCGCAGGGCGGCATCGAGAGCACTTCCGAGGTGACCGCGCTGCGCTTCGACGGCGCCAAGCTTTTGCAGAGCATCTTCGCGCAACGGATCGAGATCGAGTGCGCGGTGCAAGCGGTCCACCGCCGCGGCGTAGTCGCGACTGGCAAAGAACGAGCTCGCGAGCCAAGCCTCGGTGGCCGGAGATGCGGGCTCCAGGCGCTCGGCGATCTCGAACTCAGAACGTGCGGGCGCTGCACGCCCCATATCACTGAACATTCCACCGAGCCAGAGGTGCGCAGCGGCGTTGTTGGGATCCAGCGCGACCGCGCGCTCGAACTCGCTGCGCCCTGCTTCGGGTTGCGTGCCTTTTTCGCGTTGGAGATAACCCAGCACCGCATGCGCCTCCGACGAGAGCGGATCGCGCGCCAAGGCTTCATGCGTGTACGACCACGCACGCTTCATCGCAACCTTCGCGGGAACGACGTTGACGTTGTAACTCGGCATGACCGCATACGCTTCGGCAAGCCCGGCGTATCCAAGCGGAGAGCGAGGATCGACCTGCGTTACCGCGGCGAAGTAGCGCAAGCTCTTTGCAAAGCCGTCCCGAGTGCGAAGCGTCCAGTAATAGTGACCGAGTTGATAGAGTTGAGCGCCTTGCTGGCTGAGGTGAGGCGGCGCCGCGGGCGCGGGGCCGCGCGATGCCGTCGCAAGGGACAACGTCAAAACCAACGCCCCGGCAGCCGCCAGGGGCCTGCGCAGCGAGGATATTGGCCGCGTCCAGCCCTGAGACTGTTTCACTGCCGGCCGTGCCCGTGCGTCGACGAACCGGACTTCGGGGACGAAGCGGTAACCGCGGCGCGGCACGGTCTCGATCACGCGCTGCCGCCAGTATGCCTGGAAGGTGCGGCGCAACAGGTAGACGTTCTGCGCGAGGTTGCCTTCCTCGACGTCGGCGCCGCGCCAGACGCGCTCGAGAATTTCATCTTTGGTGAGGACTTCGCCGGCGCGCTCGACGAGGGCGAGGAGCGTCTCGACGACGCGAGGCCCGAGCGCCAGCGGCTGCCCCTTGACGCAAAGGGTGAGCCGCTTGGCATCCAGCTCAAACGGTCCGAATTGAACGTGCTTTATGCTGCCGTCCATCATTTTGAGAAATCGCTGAAGATTTGAGGCGGTTGCATCGGCGATGCTGCTGGCATGCGGCTGTACCTCGCGCTGCTCATTTGGTTCTGCGTTGGAGCCCTGCACGCCTTACCGGCGCTGGCAGCGGCGAATGCCACTCTGTCCGTCCAGGCCGCCCCCGCACCACATCCGATGCCGGCAGATCCTTCGTTGAACGATCCGGCGTGGCCACAGGGCGCCGTTCCGCTGAACGGCGGCTTCGAGAATCTGACGACGCGCTCGGCGGCCCGGCTCGACACCCACGCATACCTTCTGTACGACGCTGCCAACTTATACGTGGGCATTCAAAGCGAACAGCCTGGGGTGCCGATCGTCGCCACGCAGACGACGAATAACGTCGGTTTCGGGATCGACGACTTCGTTGGCGTCGGGATCGATACCAGCGGCAATGGCGCACAGGTCTACTACTTCGAAACGACGCCGCGCGGCGTACGCTACCAACAGGCAGCGGAAAACACTCGCTATCAGCCGGACTGGTCGGCGACGACGTCGGTCCACGGCTCTTCATGGACGGCCGTGCTCATCATCCCCCTGAAGGTGCTGCGCATCCACGCCGGTAGCGCGCAGACGTGGCGCTTCAACGTCATCCGCAACGTCGCCTCGACCGGCGAACACTACAGCTACGGTTACGACGGCATCATGACGGACGGTCCGATCCCAAGTGCCTGGCCGAATTTCACGGATGTCCGCTTCTGGCCGCAGCTTGCCGGCCTCCATGTTCCGGGGGGCGGAGGCGTTCGGCCTCGGCCACGCGCCGACGTGTACGCACTCGCCTCAACCGGCGGCGATCGTTCGCAATTCGCCCAGTCCAACGGCACCTTCGCTTCGCAAGCCGCGCGTCCGCTCGGTCTCGACGCAAGCATCCCGCTGACCAATACGATCAACTTTGTCGGAACCGCGAATCCCGATTTCTCGAACGTCGAGGTCGACCAACAGACGATCGCGCCGCAAGAGTTCCGCCGCAGCCTGCAAGAGTACCGGCCGTTCTTTTCGCAGGGCGCACCGTTCATCAATTCCAACCCGATGCTGTTCAACACGGTGAACGCCCCGTCGGATCTCATCTTCTACTCGCCGAGCATCGGCCCGTTCGACCGCGGTGCGAAGGTGGAAGGAACGTTCGGTCTGCAGTCGTTCGGGGCGCTCGCGTTTCGCGGCTTCAATGAGGTAACGGGTGACACGTTCGACGACGTAGCGTACGGCTACAAGCACGCTTTGCCGGACCGCAGCTTCATGTATTGGAGCGACGGCGTCCTGGCGCACCACAGCGTCGCGGGGAGCGACGAAACCGTGGAGGGCGGCGTCGCAGGACGGAACGTCAAGACGGGCTTCATCTGGGGGATCGACGATGCGGTAGAGTCGGGAAGCTACGTCCCGGCGCCCGGCGTTTCGCGCAGCATCAACGGATTTCTCGATGTCCACAAGCCGAACTATGAGGTCTTCGCCAACTACGCCGACATTTCACCGAATTTCAATCCCATCGACGGCTTTACGACAACGTCGGATATCCGAGGACCGATTCTGTTCGTCAATCTGGTCGGCTCGATGCCGGGGATCAAGAACTACACGGTCTCCTTTGGCGGTGACCGGTACCTCGATCGCTCCGGTGAGGTGCATGAGGCGGACAGCCTCGGGATCATCAGCGCGACGTTCAAGAACGGCTTCAGCATTTCGAACCTCGGGCCGTCGGTCGGGCTGCTACGCGGGTACGACGTGACGACGGGACCGAATTGCACGCCGGTGCCGAACGCGCGTACGTACTTCACCGGCTTCCCCTGTTACGTGGGGGGCCGGACGGATCGCTTCAATTTCTTCGGAGGAGCAATCGGTTACCATGACGGCACCCCAGCGCCGATCGACTTCTCTTATAACGAAGGGCCGTTCGGCTCGAACTTCGTCCACCTCTTCACCGCATCGACGTCGCGTCCGCTCGGATCGCGCTATTCGCTCTCGCTGGAGTACGACGGCACTCTTGAACGCGATTTTACCACCGGTTCGCTGAACTCGCAGTGGCTGCGCCGCATCTCCCTCGGCACGTCGTTCGGGCCGGACGCAAATGCGTCCATCTCTTTGCGAGGCATCAACGGAACGGGCGGGTTCGCGCTGCCGGGGCTCAATCTCGCAGCCAGCCTTCACATGAAGCTCAAGAGCGGCAACGAGCTTTTCCTCAACTACGGGACCCCGGCTGCAAACGCGACGCTCAATCGCTTCATCGTAAAATACTTGATGCACGTCGGCGGCGCCCCGGGCACGTAAGCGCTGCTTCCACCTCACGATGACCCAAAGAAAGAGATTCGATTGAACGTCTATGACGCGGCTATAACGCTGTGTCATCCTGAGCGGAGCGAATCGAGCGCAGCTCGGTGAGTGGAGTCGAAGGACAGCCCCGTATCTTGTAGCTCGCGATACGGGAGGAGCCACACCATAGACTCATCGTGGAGATCGACCACTTGGATCCGGTTTCCAAACGGGTCGCGGAAGTCGCAGCGGAACGGTGGGATGAGCTCGATTCCGTATTTCGACGTGAGTTTCTCACGGATCTCGGCGATCTGCTCTTCGTCGCGGACGAGCAGCCCGAAGTGACGGACGCGACTCGGTTGAACCTCAGGGGCCTCGAACATCGCTAAAAACTGATGCTCGCCCAGCTTGAAGAACGCGTCTCCCTCGCCTTCGCTGAGCCGCTTCAGGTTGAAGACGTCGCTGTAGAACGCGACCGCCTTTTCGATATCGTCGACTTCGATCGCGATGTGATTGCAGCCGTATACATTGACCATACGGCCATTCTACGACGGAGGCGCCGAGGTGCCAACGACTGAGTGGACCAGCGCACACCTGGCCCAAGGGCCAGGGCGTAAGCGCCAAATCCGTAGCGTCCCAGGTTGGGCCCTCGAGAGTGCGAACCAGGCTTGCCATGCCCACGCGGTTCGCGCTTCTCGATATCGATGGAACCTTGCTCTTGTCGAACGACGCGCATGCCGAGGCATGGCACCGAGCGTTTGCAGAATCCGGCTACGACGTCGACGTTGACCGGCTGCGCCGCATGATCGGGATGGGCGGCGATAAGTTGATCGCGGGCGCAGTACCGGGGTTGAGCGAGGATCGCGAGCCCGGAGCTGCGATAGCGAAACGGCACAAAGCACTGTTCCGGAGCGACTACTTGCCACGCGTCAGGCCCGCGCCCGGTGCACGTGAACTTCTGGAACGGCTGCGAGGTGATGGTTTTCGGCTGGTCGTCGCCACCTCGGCAAAAGGAGACGAGCTTCACGCCTTGTTGCAGGCGGCGCACGTCGACGACCTGATCGATGAGGCAACGACCTCCGACGATGCGAAGCGCAGCAAACCAGATCCGGATATCGTGCGGAGCGCGCTCGAACGCGTTCATGCCCCGGCCGACGCTTCGACATTGCTGGGCGACACGCCGTACGATATCGAAGCCGCAAGCAAGAGCGGGGTGCGGACCGTCGCGGTGCGATGCGGAGGTTGGAACGACGACGAGTTGGCCGGCGCCATTGCGATCTACGACGACCCCGCCGACGTGCTTCGGAACTACGATGCTTCGCCGTTCGGTCGCGCAGTCGCACGATGAAATTTCTGCTCTTATTAAGTCTCGCGATGCTTACGGCAGCCGGTGCGCCTTCTAGCACTGCGCTCGCGAGATCGGTCTTCACACCCGTCCTCGGGAAGTCCGTGGCGACGGGAACCGTTCAACACGTCGTCATCATCGTGCAGGAAAACCGCTCCTTCGATAATCTGTTCAACGGATATCCCGGCGCGGATACCGTTGCGTACGGCATGGTCGCAGGACGGGGACGCGTTCGCCTCCGTCCGCTGTCGCTCGCCGCGCCGTACGGGATCAGTCATCTATCGCGAGATTTCTTCGCCGCCTGCGACGGAACGGCGCGCGGCCGTTCCTGCAAAATGGATGGCTTCGATCGCGAAGTGTTCGCCGGTGCGCCCCGCGATTTGCCCTATTCATTTGTCCCCCATGACGAGACGAAACTCTACTTCGAGATGGCGCACGACTACGTGCTCGCAGATCGAATGTTCACCTCGCATCTCGATGCCAGTTTCGTATCGCACCAGTACATCATCGCGGGCCACGCCCACCACGCCGTCGATTTACCGGCGGCGCAGTGGGGTTGCCCCGCGGCGCGGTACGACCGCGTTCCCACGCTGCAGCCGGACCGCACGTACGGACCGATGGAGTCACCGTGTTTCAACTACTCGACCATCGGCGATGAACTCGATGCAAACGGTTTGCCTTGGAGGTATTACGCCGACAGCGGCGGCGGATACATCTGGCTCGCGTACCAAGCGATCCGTCACATCAAAGACGGGCCGGATTGGAAGACCGACGCCGTGACTCCGTCTACCCGTTTCTTCGACGACCTCAAGGACGGCAACTTGGCCGCGGTCACGTGGATTACGCCGTCATGCATCAATTCCGATCACGGCGGATGCGGGAGCACGACGGGGCCCCACTGGGTTGCGAACCTCGTGAACGCAATCGGAGAGAGTCCGTTTTG
>JAFAXE010000174.1 GCA_019241305.1 Vulcanimicrobiota bacterium | reverse complement strand
GCCGTGGTGACCTCCAGCGCGTCGACGGCCGGACCTTCGCCCGACGGCACGCCGGTCGACGAGCGTTCTCTGCCACCGCCCGACGAGGCGCCGTCGTCGTATCACGCCTCCAAGCGCGAGCAGGAAAGAAGCGCGCTGAGCTCGCGGATTCCTGTCGTGCTTCTTCTCCCGACGGCGCCGGTGGGCGCGGGCGATCGCACTCCAACCCCGACCGGCGCGCTGATTCGCGACTTCGCGGCCGGAAAGATCTTCGCACTGCCTCCACGCGGTGGCATGAATCTCGTACCGGTCGACGACGTCGCGCGCGCGCACGTCGCTGCGCTGACGCGTGGAGGTCGCGGCGAGCGCTACCTGTTGGGTGGCGAGAATCTCTCGCTTCGGCGCGTGTGGGAATTGCTGGCCGATGTAACGGGACGCCGAATGCCGTGGCTGCGCGTCCCAATGCCTGCCATCACAGGGATGGCTCATCTCGACGAACTGCGTTGCCGCGTCGTGCCGGCGACTCGACCGTTCATCCCCATCGAAGGCGCACGCATGGCGAACGAACTGATGTACGTCGATTCCTCGAAGGCGCGCGACGCGCTCGGCTTTCAGCCTGGTTCCGTGCGGGCGGCGCTGGAGCGGGCCGTACGTTTCTACCGCGACTCGCGCGCTCGCTGATCTTTTCGCAGCGCCATGAACTTTTCTGCTACCGAGCTGACCGTCGTGACCGCCACGCGGTTCGAAACAAGGATCGTGCGCCGCATGCTGCCCGCTGAAATCCGCGTCTTCGAAAGCGGCGTTGGACTGGTGAAAGCACCGGCAAACGTCTTCAACGGGCCGGTGATTAGTTGCGGGCTCGCCGGAAGCGTGCGGGACGACGTCGCGACCGGCACTGTGCTTATTCCCTCAGAACTCGTTTGTGAGGATGGGACGCGACGCTCGTGCGAACGCGCGCTGGTGGAGGCGTTGCTCCGCGGTGCGACGCGCTGCGGCGTCGTGCCGCTGACGATGCCGCTCGGGACCAGCCGGTCGCTCGTTCGCGGCCGGGAACGCGAACGGTACGCCGTGCTCGGCTGCGCCGGCGTCGATATGGAAAGCGCTTTCATGCCGTCAAAGGCCATCGCGGCGGTCCGGGTCGTGCTGGACACGCCGGCCCGCGAGCTTTCAGCGGCATGGGAGGCACCGCTGCGCGCCGCGCTATCGCCACGAGCGTGGCTCGAGATTCCGTGGCTTCTGCGCGAGGCGCCGCGCTGCGTCCGCCTGGCCGCGCGCGTTGTGGCAGCTGCCTTTTCCGTAAGCGGGCGGGGGGGCGAGATGACGTAGGCGAACGACCACCATCGCTGACTTCTGGCGCGAAAGGCATGCCGATGCGACCTCTCTTTGTCACGATCGTCGCGAGTGCGCTGCTCGCCGTCCTGACCGGGTGCCTTCCGGGGATGGATTCGGGCTCAGGCTCGGTGTCGACTCGGGCACCCGCCTCGATCGGTGGTGGCGGCGCTATCTTCATCCCGACTACGGGCGTGTTTGGCGGCGGCCACCCACTTCGCCATACCGGCGATACTCTCGGCGGCGGTCCCTCTCCCTAGACCGTCGTGCGCGCCTTTGAGAGTCCCGAGCGCGCGGGCGTACCGCGCCTCCACGATGCAACGGCGTATGCGTCGGCGCTGCATCTTTGGCAGACGGGTGAATACAGCGCCTGCCTCGAGATGCTCGCGTCGCACGACGATGGCCTGTCGCTCGCACTACGGGGGCTCGCACTTCTTCGGCTGGGACATCCGGCCGAAGTCATCGCGCTTCTGCACGATCATCGTACCGATGATCTGAGCGAGCGCGTCGCCGTATTAAACGTCCTCGCTCGAGCCTTCGCGCGTACGCGGGACGAGGGCTCTGCCCAGGCGATCGTCGACGAGCTCACGATGTTGGCGCCGCATGCTGGTTCGATGAGCGCCGACATCGCGCGATGCGCGGCGCTCGTCGCTTGGATGCGCGGCGACACCGATCGAGCAGAACGTTCGCTTGAAGCGGCGTTCGGTGATGCGACTCCTTTAGGACGCGCAAAGTATTACGAATTGTGCTCGTGGATTGCGGCCCGGCGTGAGAATTATAGCGAACAGGCGCGACTCTTGACGCTGGCCGCCAAACAGCTTCTGGACGATCCTCTTTCGGACGTTGGTCTTTTCGCCGACGTCACCCGCACACTGGCGACGCTGAACCGGGAACTATCCCTTCCGGAGATCGCCCCACACGTCGAACGGCTGATCACCTCGATACCGTGGACGAGTGACCTCTCCGTCCAACACTTCAATGCCGTGCGCGACTTGGGATGGCATCATGCGTTGCACGGACGCTTTTTGCCCGCGCTGCGCTTGTTGCACGAGGCAGAACGGATCGCGCCGTCGCGACCGTGGTGCATCATGGCCCTGCTCGATCGCGCTCGTCTCGCGAGTTGGGCTGGTGAACCGGCAAGTTCCACGGCGAGTCTCTATCATGCACTCGACCTCGAGCCCCAGGTTGCATGGGATCGTACCGATGACGAAGAGCGCTCAGCCCTCTTGGTTGCCGCGGACGTTTGCGCAGAAGTCGACGCACTCCGTGCGCACGCGTTGCTCGAACGATTCCAGCAAGTAGCGGGCGGGTTTGGTCCACTCATGATCGCGCGCGGCGACCGCCGTCTCTTAGCTCACCGGCTCTCCGTCGCCGGCGCCGTGCAACATGCGATGGGTAGCGACCGCGCCGCCGGCGATTCCTACCGTGCCGCCTACGTGATCTTCGGTGAAGTGGGCTACCGTTGGAGGGCTGCCATCTGCGCAAGCCGTCTGTTTGCGCTGACGGCCGAGCGCTCGTGGCTGGCGCTCGGCGCCGAACACGTGCGCGACTATCCTCATAGTTGGATCGCCCGCGAGTTGGCGACGGCGGGTGCCGACGTCGACGATGCGGTACGCCGCTTGACTCCGCGCGAACGCGAAGTCCTTCAAGGGCTCCTTTCTGGACTGCGTATCACACACATCGCCGGCCGGTTGCAGATCTCGCCGCACACGGCGAAACACCATGCGACGGCGATCTATCGAGCCTTCCACGTCGACTCGCAAAGCGGCCTCATGGCGGAGGCAAAGCGGCGCGGTCTCGTCTGAGACGCTAATATAGCACTCTAATGCCATAGCTTCCGGCACTTTCGGGCGATTGCGGAGGCGCTCCGCATGACCGATACTAGAAACGAGCCCGGCGCGAGGGCAATGCCGGACGTCGGCGAGCCGGGTGAAACGGAAGGCGGAGGTCCCACGTCCTCCGCCTTCTTGTCATGAACGCAGCTCGGGTTTTCTGATTTCGAAGCCCGCCGATTCTAACGCACGAGTGCACGCTCCATATCGATTGCGCGCATCAACACATCGTCGTTGTCGAATGTCGAGCTTCGCAACACGGAGGTGTCCGCGAGCAAGCGGAGTCTTATCCCCTGAGCGCGTCCGGTTGGCCACGAAAGTCGACATCTTTGCAGGCGCAGTGGAGCCAAAGCGGCAGTTGAACCGTCACGACGGACGCGTCGCCTCGCCGTTCGAAATGCATTCCTCGTGCGACTGCACGGACGATTCCAAGCCCTCGTCCCCTCTCCGCTTCGGGCGGCGCCAAGGTTGGTTCGCGGAACCAGAATCCGGGACCGTCGTCTCGGACTAAGAGCCGAGGTGAGCCGTCGATGATCAATTGCACCTGAACCAGCGAGCGCGCGTGCCGGACCGCGTTGTGCACAAGTTCACCGAAAATCAGCTCGGCGCTTGCATGGTCGGCATTCTGCCAGCGAACCTTGCGAAGCTCGTCCGCAAACTCGCGTCGTGCGCGGTACGCTGCCGCGTGATCTCCGGCGTCGATCCTCCAGTCTCGCTGCAGCGGCCGCCGATGGGGCCGGGGCATGTTCTTATCCTACCCGCTACGAAGGTGTTTACTATGAACCCATCCGACAAACCCGATACGCGCAGTCCCAAAAGAGACCGTCACAACGATGAACGCAACGACGATGCGCTGGACGACGCCGTGATCGCGGCCGACGACACCGGCATGGTACGAAACGAGGCGGAGATCGTTTCGATTGAGGAGCGGGAAGGCGGCGTCTAATGCCCCGTCCCGCAAGCGGCCGCTCGAGCTCGTTACAGAAAACCGCGTAATTCGGTCAGGTCCTCAATGCGACGCGCCGGAGGCAAGGCCTCGAGCATTGCGCGACCGTAGCGCATGGAGCTCACCCGGCCGTCCAGCAGAACGACGACGCCGCGGTCGGCTTTGGAGCGAATGAGGCGGCCGAAACCCTGCTTCAGGCGTACGATGGCTGCAGGTATCATGTAATCTTCGAAAGACGAACGTCCCGCCGCCTCGATTGCCGCAAGTCGCGCCGCGACGACGGGATCAGTAGGTGAGGGAAACGGAAGCCGGTCGATGATGACGCACGACAACTGCTCGCCAACGACATCGATCCCTTCCCAAAACGTTCCGGTGGCGAAAAGCACCGCCGAAGGCGTACGCCGGAACCATTCCAGTAAGTGGGAACGAGGAAGTTCACCCTGCATCTTCGCGGGAAACGGCAGACGTTCGCGCAGCAAACCATAGAGTTCGTGTAACCGCCGAAACGAGGTGAACAGGATAAAGGCGCGACCTCGGCTCACGTCGAGGCATTCTTCGACGATCGGCGCGACACGGCGCGCAAAGCGTTCATCCTTCGGATTGCAGCTGGGCGGTGCGACGTACAGCCGCGCCTGCGCAGGAAAGTCAAAGGGTGAGGGTGCGATGTAGCCCTGTGCCTCGTCGATACCGAGCGAGCGTTGCACGAATGCAAACGACGAACCTGTCGCGATGGTGGCGCTCGTTAGCACGACGCTTTGCGCGCGATGAAAGAGCGCTGCGCGCAAAAAGTCGGCGACATCGAAGGGCGCGGAATGGACTTCGTAGCGGCCATCCCCTTCGGAGCGCTCCACCCAAGCGATGGCCTCGTCCTCGGGAAGTGAGGTTCGTTCGACCGTTGCGATGTGCGCGAGGATACCACGCATTGCGAGGTCGCGGCGGCGCTCAGCTTCCGCGATATTGTCAGCGCGACCCTTGAGCGCGGCCTGCCAGTTCGCATAGAGCCAGTTCTCCAAGCGATAGAACGCCGCGCGGAGTCCTTCGAGCGCGTCGTGAGCCTCCTCGTTGGCTCGCAAAGGATAGCGATCTTGCGGAACGCGGGCGAGGGCGGATGCGAGCCGGCGCATCCCCTCTTCGATCTCAGCGTCGTGGGTAGCTGGTACGGCGTACGTCTTGTTTAGCCGTCGCATGAGTCTGCCCACGGTGCTTTGCGAAACCGTCGACGTGAGCGCTGCCGTTGCCCAACGTTCGCATTGATGGGCTTCGTCGAGAATGGCAACGTCGTATGGCGGTAGGAGCGTACCGCCCATTGCGAGATCTAAGAAAAATAGCGCGTGGTTCACCACCACGACGTCCGCATGCCGAGCGGCATCGCGCTGCCTGAAAAACCAACAGTCTGCAAAGTGACGGCACAGCTCGCCGATGCAGTCGTCAGCGTCGGCGTCGAGCAGTTCCCATTCGTAGGACGGCACGGCAAAAGCGAGTTCTGCACGGTCGCCGGTCGTCGTCACATCCCCCCAGCGCCATACTTGCTCAATCGCCGCCGATGGCGCAATGAGCCGCTCCGCGCGCATCCGTTCCAGCTTGTCCTTGCACAGGTAATGGTTGCGGCCTTTCAGGAGCGCCGTACGAATTGGGCTCTGTAGCGCACGAAGAACGAGCGGCACGTCCTTGCGCACCAGCTGCTCTTGCAGTGCGATGGTCCCCGTCGAGACGACGACCTTCTTCCCGCTGCGGATTGCCGGCACGAGATACGCCAGTGACTTGCCGATCCCGGTTCCCGCCTCCACGATCGTGTGCGTGCCTTCCAATATCCCGCGCTCGATGAGCTGCGACATGCGCACTTGGCCGGGACGAGCTTCGAACGGCGAAAGGCGCGTTGCGAACGGGCCGCCCGTCGAAAAGATCGCGTCGATCGTCGCGGCCGGTTGCGTGCTCACGCGCGATCGGTCTGCTGTTCTACCGTATCGTCGGGCGTTTCGGTGCTTTCGTGCGCCGCTTCGTCCGCGTGCGCGGAGACGTCCTCACGGACGGCCGGCGGCTGGGAGAATTCGGAGACTTCTTGCGGCCGTTGCGGCGCCTGATGCAACATCAGCATGGCAAGACCGGCAACGAAGCCGCTTACGAGGCCCCCGATGTGCCCGACGCTCGAGATGTTCGGAATCGTGAAACCGATCGCCAAATTGATGACGATGATCGGCAGCGTCTGCTGCACCAGGCCGCGGCCGGGCCGGCCGAGCCGCAGACCGATAGCGACGAGCGCACCAAAGATGCCGAAGATGGCGCCGCTCGCGCCAACGGTCACCTCGTTGTAGTTGAAGAGTACGACCGCGATGCCGCTGCCGACGAGCGAGACCATGTAGACGATCAGCATGCGGGGTGCGCCGACCAGCATTTCGAGGAACGTGCCAACTTGGTACAAAGCGAACATGTTGAAGCCGACGTGCAACAGCCCGCCGTGCAAGAAGGCTCCCGTCACGATGCGCCACCATTGTCCCTGCGTCACGAGGGGACCGTAGATCGCCCCGTGCGCGAGCAGCGCGTAATCGCTCGAGAACGCGCCCGTCGAGCTTTCCCACACGTACGCGAGAACGTTGATGAGGACGAGCGCATTGGTCGCCGTCGACAAAGGAATGCGACGGATCTGTGCTACGTTACTGTTGCGCATGCGTCAGCCGCGAAGGCATCCAGTTTCGCGCGTAGGAGTGTCTTGTGCTCAGGTTGTGCGAAACTGCCGTCGATCGCATTCTGCGCAAAGCGGAGGAGCGCATCGGGCCCCGCCAGTTCGGCGGCGATTGCGTACTCGTTACTCAGCGTGGTGCCAAACAACGCTGGGTCGTCCGCGTCGATGGCGCACAACACGCCACGCCGATCGAACTCTGCCAAAGGATGCGTCGAGCCGGAGGGGAGAGAGCCGGTCAGGTAGTTCGAGGTCGGGCAAATTTCTAGCGGTACTCGCCGGCGAACGAGCTCTTCCAAAAGTTCTTCGTCTTCGACGGAACGTATGCCGTGGCCGATCCGCTCCACGCCGAGGTCCTCGATCGCAGATCGAACGCTTGCCGGACCGGCGGCTTCACCCGCGTGGGCAACGGTTCTGAGGCCGGCACGTCGCGCAAGGTCATAGACGTCTCGAAAAAGTCGTGGAGGGTAGTTCGCTTCGTCGCCTCCTAGTCCGATACCGATGACGCCAAGGTCCTGGAGCATCGCGGCTCCGCGGACCATTTCCATGGCACGCGCCTCTCCGAAGTTACGCGTCAAATCCACGAGAAGAGCAACCTGAAGGCCGCAACGAGCGCCCACCTCATCGAGGGCCGTCCTGATCGCTGAGACGGTGGAACGGATGTTCAGATCGGGATAAAAATGTTTCCATACCGACGGAGCAATGAAGAGTTCCGCGTACATGACTCCCTCGTGCGCGGCATCCGTCGCATACTCGTGTGCGATCTGAGCAAAGTCATCGGGAGTGCGGAGGACCTCGCACACCTTCCCGAACAGCAACAAAAATTCCCGAAACGTGCGAAAGTCGTAGCAGCGCTCGAGCGGGCCAACACCACGCTCACCCAGCTCGATCTTGCCTCGCGCCGCAAGCTCCCGAAAGGTTTTCGGTCGCACCGTCCCCTCGAGGTGGCAATGCAGCTGGACCTTCGGCAGACGCTGAATCACGTCTCGCGACAGCATGCTTCGGTGTTCGGGGAACCAGAAGGAACGACCTTACCGGCGATTGACAGGCGCCGTGGCGACGCCGTAGAATCAACAACGCGCCGCGGGGTGGAGCAGTCCGGTAGCTCGTCGGGCTCATAACCCGAAGGTCCCTGGTTCAAATCCAGGCCCCGCAACCAAACGAAGAAAGGGCGCCCAAGCGGCGCCCTTTCTCTTTTGTCAGCTGCTCGACGGAGGTCTTAGTAGCCGTTGTGCGCTCGGAAGTATTGGATTGCCAAGTTCAGTTCGTTTTCGGCTGCCTGAAGTTGATTCATCGCCGTAATACGGTGCCCACCGTAGTCGCGAGCGTCGCCTTGCAATTGCGCGATCCATCCGGGAATCGCGCGCGTGACGTCGACGATCTCCTGATCGCTTGTTCCTTGCCCGTAGAGCGGACCGTTGTACGCCGGCGGCGCGGGTGGAATCCCATCGTAATAACCGTATCCATGATTGCGCGCCCAGCCGACGGAGAGCCGGAGTTGGCGGTACGCTCCCCGGAGGTGCTCGATGCCGCGCACGCGATGTCCGTCAAAGTCGCGCTGATCTTTTTCGAGTGAGGTGATCGCGGTACCGATGCTCGCGGCGACGTTGTGAACGTTCTGGTTGCTGAGCGACATGTTTTGGGCGACCGCCGCGTTCGCGCCGGCCCCGATGAGCCCTACGACCGCCAGGGCGCCCAGCGCCTTACGAAGGTTCATGAAAGCTCCTTTCTTCCTACGGATTTATAGAAGAGTGCGGCTGCGGACGACGAGCCCGCACCTACCAACAAGAACGCACGTTTCTCGGCGTCGGGTTGCCGGAGACCCTACGGTTCTCACCCAGCCCTAAGGTGTGATGTCTCGGCCCCTTCGGCCGGCAAGGCGAGGTCGGTATCGACGCCGCGGGGGACGAGATAGTAGGCCGCAATGATCAGATAGAGGCAGACGCTCACGACGGGAAGCAGGAGCGCGACGACCATCGCGGCTGCATACGTGATCCATCCGGTGCGGTACGCCACGACGGTCTGTTGGATGCTCGCCGGGGGAACGTGGCTCGAAAACGCATGGCTTCGCACCAAATGAGCGAGCATAGCGTTATACATGGTCGCGCACCCGGTCAAGGTGAGCCCGTACAGAAACGTCGCAGGTTTCATCGTGATGTACGACCCCAGCGTCGACGTCGCGAAAGGGATGAACACCGTCATCCCGAGCAAGCCGAGATTGAGGAAGACCGTCATGCGATCGACGCGCGCGATGAGCCGAAATAATGCATGGTGGTTCTGCCACATGATCCCGATGACGGCAAAACTCAATCCGTAGGCGAGCGCATTTGGCCACAGAGCCAACAACGCGTGCGTCAATTCCGCCTGCGTCGGCGCATGCCGGAACGGCGGCAACGCAATGCTCAAAATCAACAGAGTGATTGCGAAGGCGAACACGCCGTCGGAGAACGCTTCGAACCGCGCTTTGTTCATCGCTGCGGTCCTCCATCGAAAACGGTGGCTACAGGATCATGGATAGAGACCGCGGACGGTCGTCGCCTCTGCGACGCGCGAAACGGCGACCGCGTAGGCACCGCGTCTCATATCGACGTTGCGCTTCGACGCCAGTTCGTAGGTGTCGCGGAACGCGCGCACCATCTTCCGGCGAAGACGATCGTTGATTTCTTCCTCTTCCCAAAAATTTTCCTGAAGATCCTGCACCCACTCGAAGTACGACACCGTTACGCCGCCTGCGTTCGCAAGAATATCGGGGAGCACCATGACGCCGCGCTCGTGCAAGATCGCGTCGGCCTCAGGGAGCGTCGGGCCGTTCGCCGCCTCCGCGACGATCTTCGCGCGAATCCTCCCGGCGTTGTCCCCGGTGATGACTTTCTCGAGCGCGGCGGGGACCAACACGTCGCAATCGCACTCGAGGACGTCGCGGTTGGTGATCGCCTCCCCTCCGGAAAAACCGGCGACCGAACCCGTATCGCTCTTGTGCGCGATGAGGCCACGCACGTCCAATCCCTTCGGGTTTGCAACACCGCCGCGGGTATCGGAGACGGCGACGATACGGAAACCCCGCATCGCCATCAGATCCGCGGCATGCAGGCCGGCGTTTCCGAAGCCCTGGATCGCGACGCGTGCACCTTGGGGCGGCATTTCGAGCACGCGCAGCGCCTCTTCGACAACGTACAGGCAACCGCGCGCCGTCGCTTTGTCACGTCCCAGGGAGCCGCCGATCGAGAGCGGCTTGCCGGTCACGACACCTGGAACCGAATAGCCCTGCTGCATGGAAAAGGTGTCCATGATCCACGCCATGATTTGCGGCGTCGTGTAAACGTCCGGCGCCGGGATGTCTTTCTCGGGACCGATGACGATCGATATTTCGCTCGTGTAGCGGCGTGTCAGATTCTCCAATTCCTGCATCGACATCGCCTTGGGATCGCAGATGACGCCACCCTTGGCCCCGCCGAATGGAATGTTCACGAGCGCGCACTTCCACGTCATCCACATCGCCAGCGCCTTCACCTCGTCCAGCGTGACGTCGGGATGAAAGCGGATCCCACCTTTGGCCGGCCCACGCGACATATTGTGTTGCACGCGGTACCCGGTAAAGATTGCAAACGTCCCGTTGTCCATTCGAACGGGAATGGAAACGTGCAGTACGCGCTTGGGCTCGCGCAAATATGCGTGGACCGAAGGGTTGAGATGAATCAGCGCGGCGACGTCGTCGAGTTGCTGCTGGGCCATCTCCCAGACATTTTGTGACGATTGAACGGCTGATCGATCGAGCATGGTGGCCATGCCGTTATCTCTGTACCTCCGCGTGAGCCATCCCTGCCCCGATGATGCCGAGATCGCGCCCGACGCGCTCGAAGGCCTCCAGCGCTCGGTCGAGGTCGCTGCGCTCGAGACCTGAACTCATCTGGACGCGAATTCGCGCCGTTCCTTCGGGAACGACTGGATACCCGAAGCCAGTGACGAACACACCCTCCCGCAGGAGCCGGTCGCTCATCGCAATCGCGAACGCCGTATCACCGACGATGATGGGAATGATCGCGCTTTCCCCTTCGAGCGGCCGAAAGCCCCGTTCGCGCAGACCGGCGCGGAAATAGCGGATATTGTCGCGCTGCTTTGCCAGCAGCTCGGGATGCGTTTCCAGGACTTCGATCGCTTTCATGGCGCTCGCTGCCACCGTTGCGGGAAGCGCATTGGAGAACAACTGTGTGCGCGAACGCTGAATCAGCGTGTCGATGAGTGCCGTACTTCCTGCGACGAAGCCGCCCGCAGCCCCGCCCAGCGCCTTTCCGAGCGTCCCGGTGATTACGTCGATTCTCCCCTCGAGCCCGTAGTGCTCGACCGTGCCGCGTCCCGTGCGGCCCGTGACCCCGGTTCCATGGCTATCATCGACGATGGTCACGGCGTCGTAGCGCTCTGCCAGCGTCACGATATCAGGAAGCTTTGCAAGGTCACCTTCCATCGAAAAGACGCCGTCGGTCACGATGAACGCCGTTCCTTCGGCCTCGCGCAGCTTTCGTTCGAGATCAGTCATGTCCGCGTGTTTGAACCGTAGTCGCTTCGCCGCTGCGAGGCGGCAACCGTCGATGATGGAAGCGTGATTGAGCTCGTCCGAGATGATGGTATTGCCGGCAGTTCCAACCGTCGGCAGCAAGCCTTCGTTCGCGGTCCAACACGAGACGTAGGAAAGAGCCGCCTCCAATGCGAGGAATTCGGCGATCTTTTCCTCCAAACGGCGATGAATATCGAACGTGCCGCAAATGAAGCGCACTGACGCGGTTCCCGCACCATACTTTTCCAGCGCCTCGACGCCCGCCGCCACCACCTCGGGGTGATCTGCCAAACCGAGGTAGTTGTTGCTCGAAAGAACGACGATGTCTCCCGCCTCTTCCATGTGAACGTGGGGCGCCATCGGCGTCGTCAGATGACGAAGCCGCTTATACGTCCCTGCCGAACGCAGAGCGTCGAGATCGTGGTTCAGTTTCCGTTCAAAGGTAGCGTTCATCGCGGAGATTCCTCATTCGCTTCCACATCGAGCACGATCTTCGCCGCTTTACCGGAACGCATCAATGCGAAGACGTCTTCGTAGGCAGACAGGGGTAAGAGGTGGGTGATGATTGGACGCAAATCGACGCGTCCGCTCTTGATCAAGGCCTCAGTTTGATACCACGTTTCGAACATCTTGCGGCCGTTGATACCGAGGACCGTCAGTCCTTTGAAGATGATGCGCTCCGCCAAATTGATATTGACGTCGTCCGGTGGAATTCCCAGTAGCGCCGCCCGGCCTCCGTTACGCACCATCGCCAATCCCGTATCGATCGCGGCGCCGCTACCGGACATTTCGAGCAGAACGTCCACCCCATCGCCGCCGGTACGGCGCAAAATTTCCTCGAGCAGATTTGGATCGTTAGCGAGAAATGTCGCGTCCGCACCGACTCGCTCCGCCAGGTGCAACTTGTCCGGATTGACGTCGACCGCGAAGACGGAAGCCGCGCCGGCTGCGCGGGCAACCGGGATCGCCATGAGCCCGATCGATCCCACGCCCGTGATGACGACGCTCTTGGTGCTGACTCCGGCCGCCATGACGGTGTGCACCGCGTTGCCAAGCGGATCGAATACGGCAGCCCATTCGTCTGGAATGCTCGGGTCGAGCCGCCACACATTTGTGTCCGGCATCGGAATGTACGTAGCGAACGCCCCGTCGCGATCGACGCCGATGATTTCGACGTGTTCGCAGATGTGCGCTTCGCCGGTCCGGCACAAGAGGCACAGGCCGCACGAAATGTGGCCTTCGGCAGAAACCCGGTCGCCGATGTTCACGCCTTTTGCTGCGGGGCCGAGCGCGACGACGGTCCCCATGAATTCATGGCCCGCGGTGAGCGGCGGTTTGATGCGACGCTGCGCCCATCGGTCCCAGCTATAGATATGTTGATCCGTTCCGCAAACCCCCGCGCGCTTCACACGGATCAGCACGTCGGACGGACCGAGCGCTGGAACCGGAACCTCTTCGAGAGAAAGCCCGGGAGCACGCTCCGTCTTACGCAAGGCCCGCATCGAGACGGGTAACGTCTTCGTTATGCGAGGAACCGTTTCGCCGGCGAGCATGCGGGCCGGTTCGACCCGTGCCCAGCGACTACCCGTAACGGCCCGTGATGTAGTCCTCGGTCCGACGATCCTTGGGCCTGGTGAAGATCTCCGACGTCGTGCCGACCTCGATGAGGTCGCCTAACAGGAAGAACGCCGTGATGTCCGAGATGCGCGCTGCCTGTTGCATCGAATGCGTGACGATGACGACGGTATAGTCTTTTTTCAGTTCGCCGATCAAGTCTTCGATCTTCGATGTCGCGATGGGATCGAGCGCCGAAGCCGGCTCATCCATTAAGATGACTTCCGGTTCTACCGCAAGGACGCGCGCAATGCAGAGTCGCTGTTGCTGTCCGCCCGACAAATCGAGTGCCGAGCGGAACAGCCGGTCTTTGACTTCATCCCAAAGCGCGGCGCGCCGCAGGCTCTTCTCAGCGCACGACAGCAGTGCGTCGCGATTGCGCTCGCCATGGATCTTCGGCCCGTAAACGACGTTTTCGAAGATCGATTTCGGAAAGGGGTTGGCGCGCTGGAAGACCATCCCGACACGATGCCGGACGACGACAGGATCGACGGAAGAGTCGTAGATGTTCGTACCATCGAGTGAGACCGTTCCCGTCACGTTCGCGCCTGGGGTAAGGTCGTGCATGCGGTTCAGGGCTCGCAGAAACGTCGTTTTGCCGCAACCGGACGGCCCGATCAGCGCGGTCACCATCTGTTCCGTGACACGCAAATTCGCATCCTTGATCGCATGAAACGACCCATAGAACACATTCAGGTCGCGGACGTCCATTTTGAGGCCGGTGCTTTCCTGTGCCTCGATGAGTTGCATATGCTCTACCTTCCGGTGAACCGGCGTGTGAGCGAGCGTCCGACGATCCGCGCCACGACATTGAACAGCAACACCATCACCAGCAAGACGAGGGCTGAGCCGTTACCGATGCGGGCCACGTCAGGCACGACGCTCTCCGCGTGCGTATACCATACGTGCACCGCCAGAGTCTCTGCGGGGCGAAACGGATTCAAGTCGTAGGCGCCCTTGCCCGCCGCTACGCTGACCCCGGCCGTGTAGATCAGGGCTGCAGTCTCTCCGAAGATGCGACCGGCGATGAGAATGACTCCGGTCGTCAGCGCTCCTACCGCACTCGGCAGGACGATCCGCCAAATTGTCCCCCACCGCGTCGCGCCGAGCGCCATCGAAGCTTCGCGGTACGTCTGCGGAACGCTGAAGAGTGCTTCTTGCGTCACCCGCATGAGCGCCGGCAAGTTGAGGATCGTGAGCGTGAGCGCGCCACCGATCGCGGAGAAACGCCACCGCAGCAAATACACGAACACGAGAAGGCCAAAGAGACCCATCACGATCGACGGTACCGTCGCGAGCGATTCGGCACTGAACTGAACGAGCGTTCGGAACGCGCCGGGCCGTGCATACTCCTGAAGATAGATCCCTGCCGCCACCGCGACGGGGACCGTAAACAGCAGCGTAAGCCCGAGAATATAGAACGAGTTGTAGATTTCCGGACCGATGCCGCCGCCCGCCGACACCTCGCTGGGAGGGCTGGTTAGGAACTGCCATGAGATCGCGGGCGCACCAAGATACAAGATATACCCGACAAACAGCGTGAGCAAGGCAAGAACGGCCAGCGCCGCACACCACAACAGCGTCGTTGCGGACCGATCGACGAAGCGCCGGTGACGAACGCCCCGCGCGCTTTTGGCGCGCGCGATTTCGAGCGTCAGCACGGCATCGCGCATGTCAAGCGCGTTTGCGAAGAGCAAAGCGAACGGCGAGGATCAGCGCCATCGCGATGAGGAGCAGGAGAAACGCCATCGAGAATAGCGCGTGCTCCAGGAGCGATCCCTGCTGGGCGCCTGCCATGTCGATGACGATTTCGGTGGGAAGCGCCGCTGTTGCACCGAGCAATCCCTGTGGCAACACCGCGGCGTTACCAATGACGAGCTGAACGGCGAGCGTCTCGCCGATCGCGCGCGCAATTCCTAAGATCACGGCGACGGTCAGCCCGCTCGCCGCTGCGGGCAAGAGGACCCGCGAGATGGTCTGCCAGCGCGTCGCGCCCATGGCGAGGGACCCTTCGCGCAGACTGTTGGGCACGGTTCGCATGGCATCTTCTGAGAGCGTAATCACAGTAGGCAGAATCATGACGGACAGCACGGTCCCAGCCGCGAGAAGCCCAAATCCGTTGCTTCCCGTCACGGTACGAATCAGCGGTACCAACAGCGTCAGACCGATCCAGCCATAGACGACCGAGGGGATGCCGACCAATACCTCGATCGCCGGCTTCATCGCAGCCACCATGCGCGGGGGAGCCAGTTCCGCTAAGAAGACGCCGACCGCAATCCCGAACGGCCCTCCCACGAGGACCGCAAATAACGTCACCGACAGCGAACCGACGATGAACACGAGCGATCCCGGCTTGTTCGCATCCGGATTGAAGACCGGCGAGAAGAGAAACTGGAACGGCGAGACGTGGTCGACGGTAAAGAGCTTCGTCCCTTCGATCGCGAGGTAGAGAAACAGCGCCGAGATCGCGACGACCACGAACGTGCTCGCCGCACGCAGCACCAGCATCGCGATAAACTCTTGCCGATGTGCCCGTGTGGCGAACACGCCTATCCGCGGAGTGGCGATCGCCGCCATGCCGCGCTACTTCGACAAAAAGAGTCGCGCGCGCGCGACTCTTTGCCCAGGCGAATACGGAGTGTTCAGCGATCCGATTCGTGGACTCTCATGTCGCGAATCAGGATGTACCCGGCTTTGTGCAGCAATTCGGAATTGCTGGTTACGAACGCCAGGAAGCGCGAGATTGCAGCGTTCGGTGGCCCGTTCGTGTACATGTGTTCGTACGACCAAACGGGATATTTCCCGCTCTGCACGTTTTCGTCCGTCGGCGCTACACCGTCGATCTTGAGTTCGACGATGCCCTGCTGATTGTGCGTACCCGAGAACGCGGCGTACGAGATAGCTCCCGGAGTGCTCTTGACCGTCGTCACGACGGAACCCGTCGCGTCTTCGGTGAGGCCGGCCGAAGAGATCGAAACATCTCCCATGATCGTCTTGGTGAAGACGGCGCGTGTCCCGGAGTTTCGCGGCCGATTGATCACGGTGATCTTCACATCGGCGCCGCCGACGTCTTTCCAATTCTGAACCTTCTCCGAAAAGATGTCTTGAATTTGTTTCTTCGTGAGATTGGTGACGCGGACGCCGGGATGCGCAATGAGCGCAAACCCAACCGCAGCGACGCGGTGATCGACGAGCTCCGGGTGGCCGGCGGCCATAATATCCGAGTCGCCGATGTCGACCGCCTTCTGGACGACCTGGTTGATGCCCGTTCCTGAGCCGCCGCCGGAAACGGCAATCTTGACGTCGGGGTGTTGCGATTGGTACTGATCGGCGGCGGCTTTGACGAGTGGCAAAAGGGCGGTAGAGCCGGCCGCGGTGATCGACGTGTCGGCGGACGCGATACGCGGCACAAACGACGTGCCAACGAGAAACAAGGCCGCTGCAACGGCGGTCTTGTGCATGGGGGTACCTCCTTGAGATCGGGGCGAGTACGATTGCAACAGTATGGTGACCGACGCACCATAACGTTCTATTAACTGAAGGTTAAGGTGTCCTTAATACTGCTATCGGCATCGTAGCGCGAACGCTCCATCGCCTCGCAGGTGAGCCGGCTGGCCTCCCGCAGCGAAAGCTCACGCCAATGGCGTTCGACGTATGCCAGGAGCGTAAGGCGCTGCTCCCGCTCAACATCCTCGCACATGCCGGACATATCGTAAATGGGCAACGTTATGCACAGCTTATCCGCGCTTTAAGGTGCGGTCTTCTCCGGGCGTGTTTCGCTCAGCAAGGCGCTGCGCGAAAGGGGAAGCGTGCAGGTGAAGCTCGAGCCGATTCCTAGCTCAGATTCCGCCGTGATGACACCGCCGTGAGCCTCGACGATATGCTTGACGATCGAGAGTCCCAGCCCAGTGCCCCCAGGTTCCCGGGCGCGAGAACGGTCGACCACATAAAATCGCTCGAAGATATGCGGCAGGTCACGATACGGAATCCCCGTACCGGTGTCGCGAACCTGCAGGATCGCTTCCGCCTGGCGCGGTGTTACAGAGACCGTCACTGCGCCGCCGCCGGGGGTATGTCGCAGCGCGTTGTCGACCAAATTGATGAGCACCTGGGATAACCGTTCTTCGTCGCCGTCGACGTAGGTTGCGTTACCGGCAAGGTGGAGGGCGACGTTATTCGCCGCCGCCCGCTGTTCGAACGTGCGCAGCGTTGCGGCCGCAACCGCATGAAGATCGACGTCCCGGCGGCGTAGCCGGAGGTGGCCGAACTCGGCGCGCGCCATTTCGAGCAAGTCAGCCACGAGGCGAACCATACGCTCCACTTCAAGGTGGATGCGTGGCAGGAACATAGCGCGCGCCTCAGCGTCATCCGGTCGATCGAGGAGCGTCTCGACCATAAGTTTGATGGACGAGAGTGGCGTTCGCAATTCGTGCGAGACGCTCGACACGAACTCGCGGCGCGTTTGCTCGAGCTCTTGCATCCGAGTTTCGTCGGCCGCGACGACCAGGACGCCGCCATCCCCGTCGACGGGGAGCGTCGCGACGGTAATCGTCCGTTCTTCTCCTGCCCGCGTCAAAAGGATCGTTCCACGCGACGGATGACCCGAGAGCGCATCGCGGACGCGCCGGTCCAGCTCGTACGACGGAATCAATTCGATAAGGGCACGCCCTACGGTGGGACGGCTTCGGATCGCGAAAATCGTTCCCGCAGCGGCATTCAACGAGGTGACGTAGCCCCGGGCGTCCAGGACGATGATGCCGACCGTAATGGCTTGGAGCAACTCCTCGAAGCGGGCGTCGCGCTCTTCGACGCCTTCCTGCACCGAGACCGTACCGTTTGCGGTAGCGAGTCGAGAGCGTCGCGGCAGAGAATAGCCGAGGATCCCACCGATGAGCGCCGCAAGGACCACGAGCGTCCCAGCGTCAGCGCCGCTCACGGCGACCCTACGGAGCGCCCGTGGTGTTGCACATGCCGGAGCGATCCCCCATCATTCTCGAAACATATAACCCCGGCTGCGGATCGTGATGATGTGCCGAGGATTGTTGGGATCCGTCTCGATCTTTTCTCGTAACCACCTGACGTGGACGCTAATCGTTTGGTGTTCGCCCTCGAAATCGTAGCCCCAAACCTTGTCGAGCAACATCTGGCGCGTGACGACGCGTCCCCGGTTCTCCATGAGGACTTGCAGCAGACTGAACTCCTTCGGCGCCAGTGCCACTGCGTTGCCCCTGACGGTCAGCGATTGCCGTGAAGGGTCCAGAATGATATCTCCGGCGGCGATCGCGTCGGTCCGCAACGCGTCCGCGTTGCCCTCTTGCCGGCGTAGCCGGGCCCGAACTCTGGCGAGGAACTCGTGCAGTGAAAACGGCTTGGTCACGTAGTCGTCCGCGCCCAACTCGAGCGCCAAGACCTTGTCGATCTCTTGGTCCTTCGCGGTCAGCATAATAATCGGAACGCCGCTGGTCTTGCGGATCTCCTTGCATGCTTCCACGCCATCGAGCACCGGCAGCATGATGTCCATGATCACGAGATCGGGCCGCTCCGTCGTCGCGAGCGCAACCGCGCTGCGCCCGTCCCCTGCGGTCGCAACGAGGTAACCGCTCTTCTCGAGGTTGAAACGCAGGGTCTGAAGGATCGCCGACTCGTCGTCGACGACCAAGATCTTTTTTGCTCCAGCTGCCTGGGGCACGAGAACCTCCTCTAGACGGCTCGTCGAAGCGGAGAACACGTAAGGAGATGCCAAAGGCTTCGCGCTACCCCGACGTCGGTCCTGACGAACCGCTGCGCGCGCTCGCAGACGCCGTTCTTCGTTCGCTGTGGGATGCGATGCTCCACGCAGCGGGCCCGGTGCTCGCCGGCGACGATCCTGAGGCAGTCCACGATACGCGCGTGGCGATCCGGCGCTTTCGCAGTGCCTTGCGTGCCTTTTCCGACTGCTATTCCGGCAGCGCCGCGAAGCGCTTACGCAAGCGAACGCGTCGCTTGGGACGGACGTTAGGGGTGATTCGCGACGCCGACGTTCATCTGCGTGCGGTGAACACGGCTCTTGACGGCTCAGGACCGGAGGAGCGCCCGGGCATCGCCTTCGTCATCGAGCAAATCGGCGAACAACGCGGCCGCGCCTTGGCGGAGTTTTCGGCAGCATTCGAACGCTTCGAGCGTGGTGCGCTCGCGGCCATGTTGGATGATGGTTGATACCGTAGGAGCGTCGGCCCGGCCGGCTATCCGCAGCGCGCAGCGACGGTTCTTTGCCTGTGCAGGCCACGCGGTCGTGCGTGCCGATACGGCCGAACTTCACCGTGCCCGCATCGCCGCCAAACGGCTTCGGTATACCGTCGAATTCTTTTGCTCGGTGCTCCGCGAGCCGGCGAACACCGCTTTGGGACTGCTGACCCTCATGCAAGACCGGCTTGGAAGCGTCGCCGACGAAGCTGCGCTACGGCGTTTCTACGCCGGCTTGGCGAAGGGACTTCCGCGCGATGATCCTCGGCTGCCGGGGCTTCGTTCGCTGATCGCCGACTGCGACGCGCGGCGAGTTCTGGCGCTTGAAGCGGTACAAACGCTTTGGAACGGGGGCGAGTTTCCCCCTTACGCCGATATGCTCGGCGCAGCGCTTTCTGGGGCCCTGAGCGGCCTGTAGGCGCTACGGCTTCGGCGCACCGTTTCGGCGAAATATCCCGCGGAAAGGATCGTCGAAGGCGTCCACCGCCCGTTCCTTTTCGGGGATGATCGCATCGTCCGTAATATGAATATTGGCGGGGCAGACTTCGGTGCAACATTTCGTGATGTTGCATAAACCGATGCCACCTTCACCACGCAACTGTCCGACTCGGTCCTCCGCGTCCATGGGATGAAAATCCAAGCCCGCCGCGCGTACGAAGAAGCGCGGCCCGAAGAATGCGGGTTTTTCTTCGCCGGAATATCGCAAGACATGGCAGACGTCCTGACACAAAAAGCATTCGATGCATTGGCGCATCTCTTGCGCCTTCTCGACATCGCGCTGATAAAATTTCCAAGGACGATCGGTTCGTGCACGGAAGGGAATGATCTTCTCGTTGACCCGGTAGTTCCATGACACGTCGGTAACGAGATCCTTGATCCGCACGAATGTTTGCATCGGCTGCACGAGAACGGGTTCGGCAAGATTGAAGTCTTCGAGCCTCGTCTTGCACAAGAGTCGCGGACGACCGTTCACCTCGGCCGCACACGAGCCGCATTTCGCGGCTTTGCAGTTCCAGCGTACCGCCAGATCAGGGGCATGCTTCGCCTGCACGAACAAGACCGCATCGAGAACCACCATCCCGGCAGCAAGCTCGACGTCGTAGCTCTCCCAACGCCCAGCGCTATCGCCGTGCTCTCCACGATTGATGCGCAACGTGAACGTTCGTCCGGTACGAGCCTGTGCGCGCAGCGCCTCATCTCGTACGCTTCCCTCGTACCGTGTCGTGGCGCTCGTGGCGTCCTCTGGTGCGGCCTGCGTGCTCACGCCGGCACTCCCGCGTCTTTTGCTTCGAGGACGGTAGCAAGTTCGGCGGGGAGCGCGGGACGCTCGACGTACCTGACCGTCAAGGTGCCATCGAGACGTCGCGTCACCGAATTCACCTTTTGCAACTCTTGTGACGTGTCCGGATAATCGACCCGTGAATGCGCGCCACGGCTTTCTTTCCGAAGCAGCGCGCTTTCGATGATCGTTCCCGCGATGCGAACCATGTTGCGTACGTCGAGCGCTGCGTGCCACATCGCGTTGTAGAGCCGGGAACCCGCTGCCCGCGTTCGAGATGCGCGCTCCTGCAAGCTCTGGAGCTTCGCGCGCGCTTCCAAGAGCTGCGCTTCGGTACGAAAGACGCCGACGTATTCCATCATCATCTTCTGCAGATCTTCTTGGACGGTGAACGGGTTCTCGCCGTCCTCGAGGGCAAACGGTTCCAGCATCTCTTTTTCCGCGGAAATGATTTGTGCGGGTTCAGGATCCGGGGCCGGTGCCTGTGCCAACGCATACTGAGCAGCGGCGAAACCGGCGCGCCGGCCGAAAACGACGAGATCCGAGAGCGAGTTCCCGCCAAGGCGATTCGCTCCGTGAAGTCCGGCGGAAGCCTCGCCGGCCGCATAGAGTCCCGGCACGTTCGTGGCGGCGGTCTCCGCGTCGACGCGAATGCCGCCCATGACGTAATGCGTCGTCGGGTACACCTCCATCGGTTCTTTGGTGATATCGACTTTCGCGAACTCCATGAATTGGTCGTGCATCGACGGCAACTTTTTCTTGATGAACTCGGCCGGCTTGTGGGCGATGGAAAGGAAGGCTCCGCCATGCGGCGATCCCCGTCCCTCGGCAACTTCCGTGTGAATCGAGCGCGCAACGACGTCGCGCGTCGAAAGTTCGAGCCGTTTGGGATCGTAGCGTTCCATGAACCGCTCGCCTTGGGCGTTGGTGAGGATGCCGCCTTCGGCACGCACCGCCTCCGTGACCAGCACTCCGCGGACGCTTTGCGGCCATACCATCCCGGTCGGGTGAAACTGCACGAACTCCATGTCCATGAGTTCAGCGCCGGCCTCCAGTGCGATCGCTTGCCCGTCCGCCGTCCCTTCCCAAGAATTCGACGTCACCGAATAGATGCGCCCTATCCCGCCTGAGGCAACGATGACCGCGGGTGCCTTCCAAACGCGAAAGCGGCCCCACTCGCGCTCATAGCCGGCGATGCCGCAGACACGTCCGTCCCGAAGGAGAATCTTCGTGACGGTGTGCTCCATGAAGACGGTCAGCTTCGATGCGACGGCCTTGTCTTGCAGCGTGCGAATCAGTTCGAGCCCCGTGCGATCGCCTACCTGAACCAGCCGCCGGTACGTATGACCGCCGAAGATCCGTTGCATCACGCCGCCTTGATCGTTGCGATCGAAAACTGCCCCCCAACGTTCCAGGCTTTCGATCTCGGCGGGTGCCTCTTTTGCGTGGAGCTCAGCCATGCGCCAGTTGTTGAGATACTTGCCGCCCGACATTGTGTCGCGGAAGTGCACCTGCCAATTGTCACGGGAATCGACGGCACCGATTGCGGCTGCCATTCCGCCTTCGGCCATGATCGTATGAGCTTTGCCCAAGAGTGACTTACAGATGATCGTGACGCTGGCACCGCTTGCGGCGGCTTCGATGGCGGCACGGAGCCCTGCGCCGCCCGCGCCGACGACGATGACGTCCGATTCGAACGGGTGGTACTCCAAAGCAACGCTCATCAGACGATCCGCAGATCCGTAATCGCGCCCATCGCACAAAGTCGAATGTATAGATCGCAAAGCGCGACGCTGTAGAGGCTGAACCACGCCATCCAGGGGTGCATCCCCGTGAAGCGCGTCACGAAGCGCCAGGCCCCGTAACGCGCGTTCCCGAGCGGTGCGCACGAAAAGCATCGCACGTTACCTCCGACGAGGCTACGCAACGCATGGCAACCCAAGGTAAACGCGGTGAGCAACACGACGTTGAGAAGCATGACCAGCGTACCGACTCCGATACCGAACGAACCATCGAAGTCAAACGCACGGATCGCGTCGACCCACAACCAAATCAGAATGAGGATGGAGAGATACAGAAACCACCGGTGCACCACTGGAAGCCAGCGGAGCAAAACGCCGGTTTCACCGGTGTACTCGTGTTTTGGTTCTGACACGGCGCAAGCAGGTGGGCTCAAGAAGTACGCGCGGTAGTAGGCTTTCCGGTAGTAGTAACAGCTCAAGCGAAAACCGAGCGGAATCCATAGCACAAAGATGGATGCAGACAGCGGCCACCACGGCGGCTTGAAATACGGAGAATAAAACGGCGACTGGTATGGCCCGAAGGCGAAGTTGTTCCCAACCAGCGCCGCCCACGTGGAATATGCTACGAAGATCGCAAGGCCAACGGCGGCCCAGAGGGGCTCCAGCCACCAGACGTCGCGCCGCTCGGTACGGCCGAAGCCGGGTGCCCCGACGTGCGCCACCAGCGTAGTCTTCATCTTTTCGACTTATACCGTACCGTCCGGGCGCTCCGACACGTCAACGGTCGCAGCGGCGGACCACTCCTGGAGCATTTTGCCAACCACGGACAAGTCCATCTTGGCATAGCCCGCCTGCATCGCGATGCGCAGCATTTGATGATCGAGTGCCGTTTGGAGGACCGGCACGCCGAGGGACTTTGCGAAATCTTCGGCCAGGTGCAAATCTTTGGCCATCCATTCCGTCGCGAAGCCGGGAGCCCAACCGTTTGAGGCTGGTGCCGCACGCTGAACGCCTGGAACCGGAACTCGTCCTTTTACCGCGGTACAGTCGGCCGTTGAAACCAAGAAGACGTCGGTCGCCTTTCGTGCATCGATTCCGGCGCGAAGCAGCAGCGCGTAGGCTTCCGCCACGGCGACGATCTGGGCGGCAAACACGAGGTTGTTGCAGAGTTTTACCGCCTGCCCTGCGCCTGGTGGGCCGAGATAGAAAATGTTCTTGCCAACGGCCGAAAGCACCGGCCGTACGCGTTCGAGAACTGACGCATCGCCGGCAACCATGAGCGTGAGCGTTCCGGCGGCCGCACCTGCAGTGCCGCCGGATAAGGGCGCCTCCAACATCGCAACGTGACGCTCACGGCACAGCCGTTCGTGTTCGATGGCCGCCGTAGGAGCGATCGTGGAGCAATCGACGATCGTCCCACCCTTTTCCATCCCAGCGAGAATGCCGTCGCCGCGCGTCAGCAGATCGTACACTTCGGCCGACGAAGGTACGCAGACGAGCACGACGTCCGCCGCTCGTGCAGCTTCTTCGGGGGTCGCCGCGACGCTGGCGCCTTCGCTGCGCAGTGCATCGCACTTCGCCGGCGTACGGTTCCAGACGGTGAGCGGGAAGCCAGCGCACAGCAGGTTGCGTGCCATCGGCAATCCCATGGCGCCAAGACCCAGAAACGCGACGCGGAGGCTCACGCCCGAACGTTTGAGGCGTCCAAAGGACGCTTCCTGTTCCGCTTCAAAGGCGGCGCGCCAGATGTTGGGCTTCGTGCGGCTGTCTCGTCTGAAGTTTCTCGTTGGGGGCGTCATCGGCGGCGCGTTGGGGACGACGGTAGCAGCTTTCGCGTTCGGGAGCGTCAGCTGGCGGTGGTACGCTCTCGCACAAGCGACCATCACGTCGTTGCATTTAATGACGCAGTATGCCAACGAGTACTTCGATCGGGAATGCGATACGGGTTCGGAGCGAACGCCGTTCTCCGGAGGAAGCGGTGCGCTGCAAGAAGGCAGCATGCCGGCTGCAACCGCACTCGCGGCGGCGATGGTCTGCGCCGTGCTGGGTATCGGCGGCGCGGCACTGCTCATTTCTACCGGCCGCACGACCGCCGGTACGCTGGCGCTGGCGATCGCGCTCTTGTCGTGGTTTTATTCCGCTCCGCCTTTTCGGTTGCTCGCGCATGGTGTAGGAGAACTCGACACGGCTTTCATCGTAGGAATCCTCGTACCGCTCTGCGCGTACGCCGCACAAACGCAAACCGTTGACGCGCGCATGCTCGCGAGCACGCTTCCGCTTGCCGGTGCAACGTTTGCGATGATGATATGCGTCGAAGTCCCCGACGTTCGCGTAGACGCTGCCGGCGGCAAGCGCACGCTCGTGGTGCGCACGGGCCTAAAACGCGCTCATATGCTTGTTGTTTTAGGTTTGTCGCTCGCGGTCGCAGGCGTCGTCATCGGCGTGCTGTTGGCAGCTCCGGTGACCTTCGCTGCGATGGTTGCGGTCGCGCTTCCGGCTGCCAGTGGAACCGAACGGGCGTTGCGGCAAAGGCGTTGGGAAGCTCCTACGGGGCGGGCGCAGATTGCGGCGCGCGGCGTAAGCACGTTTTTCTTGATTGGCGTCGGATCGGTGCTGGGGTATCTCGTGGCGCTTCCTTAGCCAACGCGGGCGCGGCCGAGGTTCGCCACGCCGTGAAATCGAACGGCTGCCGGAAACGTTGTTCCTCCGGAGGCGAAGCCATGTTAGCCATGATTCAGCGGCCTACGTTCGATGAGATGAACCTGTCGACCGGAAAGCGGGCTCGGCTCCATCGCTTGATGTACGAGCACGGGCCGGCCAACGGCACGCTGATGTTGCTTCCAATCGACCAAGGGCTCGAACACGGTCCAGTCGATTTTTTTGACAATCCCGTTTCGCTCGATACTGAGTGGGTGCTGCGGCTTGCGGTCGAAGGCGGCTTCTCCGGAATTGCGTATCACGTTGGGCTGGCAGAAAAATACCAACGACCATATGCAGGCCGCGTACCCCTGATCCTCAAGATAAACGGCAAAACGAACATCCCGCCCGATGATGAGGCCTTTAGTCCTTTGACGTCGAGCGTCGAGGATGCGGTACGCCTGGGGGCTGACGCCGTCGGATACACGCTGTATGTCGGCAGTCCGCGTCAGGACGATGACCTCCGACAGTGCAACGACGTTCGCCGAGCGTGCGAACGCCTTGGGATGCCGTTCATCATCTGGTCCTACCCGCGTGGCAGCGCGGTAAAAGCCAAAGGCGGTCAAGACTCTTTGTACGCAATCGATTACGCTGCCCGGGTTGCCTGTGAAGTAGGCGCCGACATCGTCAAGCTCAACATGCCGAAGTGGGATTCAGCGAAAGCGTCCTCATCGCCTCGGCCATACAACACGATGGAGACGACCGACCTCGAGGGCCTCAGCAAAGTCGTGAAGTCGGCAGGCCGGACGCTCGTTCTCGTCTCCGGTGGCAGCAAGGAATCGGACGACGACATGCTTCACAAGGCGCGCGTCGCCATGGAAGCCGGCTGCGTCGGTCTCATCTTCGGCAGGAACATGTGGCAACGCGATTGGGATGACGCGCTGACGATGTCATCCAAGCTTCACGAACTGATGCAGCGCTACGGACAGTAACACCATTGCCTTCTCCCCCACACATCTTCCGAACGCTGATCGCGATCGCCATCCTTGCGCTTGTGGGGTGTGGCGGTGGAGGCGCAGGGACGGCGCTTCCCGCCACCCACGATGATCCTCCACCAACGAACGGCCCTCGCGGCGCGCACGGCATCGATCACATCGTCATCGCGATTGAGGAAAACCGTAGCTTCGATAACCTGTTCCACGGTTTTCCCGGAGCCGATACCGTTTCGTCGGGAAAGATTCACACGGGGGCGACCGTGCCTCTCGCGATGGTACCGCTTGCGGTGCCGTACGATTTGCGCCATCACGCGGCCGATTTCACGAACGCGTATGACCAAGGCAAGATGGACGGCTTCGATCTCGAGGTTGGAGTTGGCGGTCCACATTTGCCCGAGTACGCTTACGTCAACCCTTCCGATGAACAGCCGTATTGGAGTCTCGCACAGCGGTTCACCCTTGGCGACCGAATGTTCCCATCACAAATCGACACGAGCTACGCAGCCCACCAATATCTCATCGCTGCGCAAAGCGGCGGAGCGGTCGACGTGCCCACCAATATTCCGTGGGGGTGCGACGCGCCGGCAGGCACGACGGTTCCCATGCTCGGTGCGGGAAGAGCCTTATTACCGGGTCCGTTCCCGTGTTTCGACTATCCAACCGTGGGCGACGAACTGGACAAAGCCGGCGTGTCGTGGCGCTACTATGCGCCCGCACTCAACAGTGGCAACGGCGACTACGGCGGCCAAATCTGGGTTGCCTATGACGCTATTCGCCACATTCGCTTTGGCCAGGACTGGCAGACTGGAATCGCTTCACCGGAGACCGCGTTCCTCACCGACGTGTCGAACGGAAGGCTGGCGGGCGTCACCTGGATTGCGCCCGCGTTTTTAAATTCCGACCATCCCGGAGCGACTTCGGATGGAGGTCCCGAGTGGATCGCGGAAATTGCGAACGCCATCGGTACGAGTCCTTTTTGGAACGATACGGCCTTGATCGTCGTGTGGGACGATTGGGGCGGCTGGTACGACCACGTCCCGCCGCCACAGGTCGATTTGCATGGGCTCGGGATTCGTGTACCGCTCCTCGTCATCTCGCCCTTCGCGAAACACGGCTACGTCTCACACGTGCAATACGAGTTCGGAAGCATTGTCAAATTCGTGGAAACGACGTTCGCGCTTGCCCCGCTGGCGGCCGCAGACGAGCGGGCGAATGGGCTGGACGACTGCTTCAATTTCGCGCAGATCGTCAGGCCGTTCGTACGGATTCGTACGCAGCATCCGGCGCGCGCGCTCCTTCGCGAGCCTCCTACGAGCAGACCGCCAGACGACGACTGAGCGCGCGTTTTCGCGCCCGCGGCGCCTGTGCCAACCCTCTGGCACAGGGTCACGCTATCGTGCTCCTGGAGGTGTCACGATGCAGTTCACATTCGAGTGTCCCGATTGCCACCGCGTCCACGCCGAGCCGACAAGTGCGAGTTATGTGCTCCGGGTGCAATGCGCGTTTTGCGCACTCGTGGCGGAGATGGACGAAGCCCGCTGCCCAGACGGCGAGAGGGAGTTGAGCGCCGCCGCATAGGCGGGGGTGTACGTTAGTCGCCGGCCCGGCGAAACACCAGCGCCGCATTGATTCCACCAAAGCCGGCCGAAGTGCACAGCACATTGGCGGGCCTTTGTGTCGCCGTCGTGCGCACGCAGGCAAGGTCACAGGCTTCGTCCGCATGGTCCAAATTCACGACGCGCGGCACCCGTCCGTCGGCGAGAGCAAGCAGCGAGACCGCCGACTCCCACGCACCGGTCGCTCCCAATGCGTGCCCGTGCTGTCCCTTCGTCGCCGTCACGGGGACGGAGCGAGCCCGCTCGCCCAGCGCGCGCTTGAACGCGAGCGTCTCGGTTTTGTCGTTCAACACGGTCGCCGAGCCGTGCGCGTCGATCAGCTCGACTTCGTCGGCAGAGAGGCCTGCTTCGCGCAAAGCACATTCAATTGCTCGTGCAAGGCACGCCCCATCCGGACGCGGTGCAGTCATGTGATACGCATCGTTCGTCAGACCATAACCGACGATCTCTCCGTACACCGTTGCATTGCGCGCCAACGCGTCCTCGAGCCGCTCGAGCACCAAAATCCCCGCTCCCTCCGCCATCACAAAACCGTCCCGGTCACGGTCGAACGGACGGCTGGCACGTTCCGGTTCGTCGTTCCGCGTCGACATCGAGCGGATGATCGCGAACGCGCCGAACACGAGCGGCGAGAGCGGCGCCTCGACACCGCCGCCGAGCGCGACCCGTGCATCACCGCGAGCGACGCTGCGGTACGCTTCCCCAATCGCGACCACACCAGACGCACAGGAATTCGCATTCGCCACGCTCGGGCCGCAGAGCCCGAACTCGAGTGCAATATTGGTCGTCGCCGCGCCGGCGAAGACGGAGACGGCTAAGAGCGGCGTCATCGCCCCGATCCCTCGCTCGCGATAGATGGTGTGTTGCTCTTCCGCATAAGCAACGCCGCCGAGTGCGGAGCCGACGAACACGCCGGTCTGCTCGCGGTGACCGTCGAGCGAAAGGGCGGCATCTTCGAAGGCAAGGTGTGCCGCAGAAACGGCGAGCTGAGCGAAACGTTCCGTGCGCCGCACGCGGCGCGGCGAGAGAAACGTCCCAGGATCGAAATCCGCGATTTCCGCTGCAATCTGCGACGAAAACGGCGATGCATCGAAGCGGCGAATCCGCGTGATGCCGACTTTCCCGGCAAGAAGGGCGTCCCAAAAGGGACCGACTCCGATACCGAGCGGACTGACGATCCCAATCCCGGTTACGCCGACGCGGTACACTCGCGACTCTCTGCGATCCGTTTCATGCAGGCCAGCGTCTTGTCGGCGACTGGGCGAATGAACCCGCGAGTGACGACATGCTCGCCGAGCCACTCCTGCGCCACGGGGAAGGCGAACGAAAGGCGATGCTGGATCCGTACCCGCGTCCCGCCTTCGCACGGTTCCAGCAGCCACTCCACCTCCATCCCTTTCGTCCATCCACGGATGTGACGGAAGGCGACGTGCAGACGCTCGGGATCGTTTTTCTGTTCCGCTATCCAGCGAATCGGAATGCGTCCACGCCACGCTCCCATCTCGACGATCCGCGAATTTCCCTGTGCCTTGAGGACACGTACGAAGCGATAATGCGGAAGGATGGACGGCCACTGCTCGGTTCGAGCGGCAAGCGCATAGATCGTCGCCGGCCTCGCGTCGATCACGATGTGGTTCTCCGTCTGTGTCACAACAACAGCCGCACGAACTGCGCGGGCGCGAAGGCTCCAGCCGGTGGGCTGCTACCCGAGAGTGCCGCGACAAGCCCGTCGGCGCAGCGCGGCACTCGTTCGAGCTTTGCGGCCGCGCGGCGTGTCAAGAACGGGACCGACGTGAGCGCTCCGGCCAGCCGGCCGAGCCGCGCGCGCAGCGAGAACTCTGCGTTGCGTTCCCGGTCGTACCGTGCAAACAGCAACGGCTCGTTTTCCGTGGCTGCAAGGGCACCGGCGAGCGTGTCAGCGGCGGCGATTGCGCCAGAGACGGCGAGGTACACGCCTTGACCAGTAAAGGGATCGAGGAACCCTGCAGCGTCCCCGACCAAAAGCGCGCCGGCGCCGACGCATCCACGTACGCGAAAACTGAGCGGGCCAGCGCAGGCTCGTGGACCGTCGCGCGCCGCCTGCTGGAGTACTCGATGTCCTCGCGAGAGCGCAGCAGCGGCCTTTTCCATCCCGTCGTCCACAGTACTCGCGCACGTTTGCAGCCAAGATTCGCGCACGATGAGCATCACGTTGACGCGCTGCTCGTCGAGCGGGTTCAGCGCCAAGTATCCCTCTCTGCCCACGTACATCTCGACGTAGCGGTGCAGCGTTCCGCAGCCGCGGTAATGTCCTCCGAGCGCAAAACGCCTCGGCCCTCTCGCACGTTTCGCGAGGCGCAAGCGGCGCGCAACGAGAGATCCGGCCCCATCGGCGCCGACAACATAGCGTCCCCAAAGTTGGTGCCGCTCACCGGCACCATCCCGAACGACGACACCGCTCGCTCGGCCAAATCGAAACAGCACATCTTCGGCGCGTGCGTAGACGACGCGCGCCCCCGCACGCATTGCGGCCTCGAGCAGAAGCGCATCGAACGTCAATCGCTCCAGCGCAAGTGCGGGCTCTCGAAAAGCCAGCGCGACCGGATCGCACCAAGGCGTCACCAGGCGGATTCCTTCGAGCGGTACACCCACCGCGGCAACGCGGTCCCAAAGGCCGATCCGCTCGAGGAGTTTCGTGGTCCCGACGTTGAGGTATTCGCCGCAGACCTTGCGCCGCGGAAAGCGTGTACGCTCGACCACCGTCACGCCGATGCCTCGCTGCGCGAGGCGAAGCGCCGTCACCGATCCCGCCGGCCCACCACCGACGATGACGACGCCATCACGCATCGTACACGGTCATCCGAAAAAACGGCGAGGCGCGCACGACGGGACGGTTCCAGTGTGCGATTTGCGCCAACTGCAGTGCCTCCGCTGGCGTGTACGCACGCTCGACGGACAACGGTGCGTCGTGCCTAGTGAGTCGATTACGGCTCGAAAGGTAGGCAAACGCGAGCGCACCGAGATATGCCATACGAGAGCGCCGGAGGTCGCACAGGAAGGGTGCGATGCGAGCGACGCGCCGCATTTCGCACAACAGCCGTACCGCCGCCTTCGGCTCGCAGTGATGAAGCGTCAAGGTACAGATGACGACGTCGAAGCTGTGGTCGGAGTACGGTAAGGCCTCGCCGTCGCCCTCGACGAGCGACAAACCGGAGTGTCCTTTGGCGCGCTCACGCGCGAGGGACAGAACCGGCGTACTGCGCTCGAGCCCAGTGACGTGCAGTTGTCGTCCTCGCCGCTGCGCGTCACTCAGAAGTGCGAGCGCGACGCCGCCAGTTCCGCAACCGACGTCGAGAACGGTACGCGCGCCGCTCTGCCATACGAACGCCGCCACGGCGCGCAGCGTCCCAAACCACCGGTTGGCACGTTCGATATCGCGCAAATTCGCGGCTAACTCGTCGCCGGAACCAGCGTCGTCGTCGAGGAGCTCCCGCGCCACTTTACGTATCATGAAACGAGACGAAAAAAGGCGGCCGCGCGGACCGCCTTCTCAAGAAAAGCGTCTGCGCCGCTCAGCTCTTCTCTTTGAAATACTTCGCGTTGATGTCGATGTAGTTTTGCCATTTCTCGGGCACATCAGAATCGGCATAGATGGCCTCCACCGGGCATGCCGACACGCAGGCGCCGCAGTCGATACATACCTCCGGATCGATGTACAACATCTGATCGTCGTCCGCGCCGTGAATGCAGTCGACGGGACAGACGTCCACGCACGACTTGTCCTTCGTCCCGATGCACGGTTCCGTGATGATGTAGGCCATTCCGAAGCCGTATTGGGGAATTCCAAGGAACGCTCCTGTGCTCTCGGGGTTCCGCGGTTACGAGGCAACCGAGCGGTCGCGGAGCCGAGTGAGGCAGCCGGTGAAACCGCGTCCAGAGTCGGCGGGTAGACCAGCAAGCATGACGACGACGTGCGAGACGTGTGGCCTGCGGCCGGCGCATATCCGCGACTTTACGCTGCGCGCGGGGCGTTGGGTTCAGGCGGACATTTGCGAAGAATGCGCGCGGCGCCGGCGTGGCGCCGTCCTGCCCCTGCTTGGAGCGGCCGTTTCGGCGCTGGCGCTGGCCGCAGGCGCGACGTACGCGATTGAACGGTTGACTCGCGACGAACGCAACGCTCCGGCACAATCGCCTGCTGACTGGGCAAAGCGGCTGCGCGGCGGCACACCGACGCTGTCCGCCTTTTCTCGTGACCTTACCGCGGCCGCGCGCGAAGGCAAATTGGACCCGGTGATCGGCCGCGATGATGAGATCGAACGCGTCATTTCGATCCTCGCGCGCCGAAGCAAGAACAATCCCGTGCTGGTGGGCGAACCCGGCGTCGGGAAGACCGCGGTCGTGGAAGGGCTCGCGCAACGCATCGTCGCGGGCGACGTCCCGGGCGTCCTTCGCGACAAACGCGTTCTCGCGCTATCGATTGGGCCGCTCGTCGCCGGAACGAAGTATCGCGGCGAATTCGAAGGGCGCGTCAAACGGATTTTGGATGAAGTACGCCGCGCCGCTCGCGACGTCGTTCTGTTTATCGATGAACTTCACACGCTCGTTGGAGCCGGTGCGGCCGAAGGATCGCTCGATCTCTCATCGTTGATCAAGCCGGAACTAGCGCGCGGCGATTTGCAGTGCGTCGGCGCCACCACGTTCGAGGATTTCCGCAAACACATCGAATCGGATTCGGCGCTCGAGCGGCGTTTTCAACCCGTCATGGTGACCGAACCGACCATCGAACAGACGAAAGCCATTCTGCGCGGCTTACGGGATCGCTACAGTCTGCACCACGGCGTCACAATCCGGGACGACGCAGTCGAAGCGGCCGCGGCGCTCTCAGCGCGGTATATCGTCGACCGGTTCTTGCCGGATAAAGCGATCGATTTGATGGACGAAGCAGCCGCTGCGGTGGCGCTCCGCTCGCGGAGCGAGGCGCCCGTCGTCACCGCGGAAGACGTCTCAGCAATCGTTTCGAAATGGACCGGGATTCCGCAAGGCTCGCTCAGCGAGGAGCAAACGCAGAGCCTTCTCGCGCTCGAAGAATCGCTTGCGCGCCGGGTCGTCGGTCAGGACGACGCGATCGCGACCGTTGCACAGGCCATCCGGCGCGGCCGCGCTGGATTGAAGGATCCGCGCCGTCCCGTCGGCGGCTTTCTCTTCGTCGGGCCGAGCGGCGTCGGAAAGACCGAGCTCGCACGCGCGTTGGCCGCGGTCCTCTTCGGCACCGATGAGGCACTCGTGCGCATCGACCTTTCTGAATACACGGAATCGCACACCGTCTCACGGCTTCTCGGAGCGCCTCCGGGCTACGTCGGACACGAGGAGGCGGGACAGTTGACCGAACCGGTACGGCGCCGCCCGTATTGCGTCGTCCTCTTCGACGAGTTCGAGAAGGCCCACGCCGATGTCGCCGCGATCCTGTTGCAAATTTTGGACGACGGGCGTCTCACCGACGCAAAGGGCCGTACCGTCGACTTCCGGCACGCCATCATTATTCTTACGAGCAACCTCGACCCAGAAGACGTGGCTGCCGCGCTTCGTCCTGAAATGCTGAATCGTTTGGACGACGTCGTTCGCTTCCGTGCGCTCGGCGTGGAACAGATCGAACAGATCGTCGAGATGCAAATACTCGAACTTGGCGCGCGTCTCGGCGCTCGACGCGTGACACTGCTGCTCGACGACGACGCCCGACGCTTCATCGCCCACGAAAGCATCGCCGCCGGCGCCGGCGCGCGGTACGTACACCATACCATTTCCCGCCTGGTGACGACGCCGCTTTCTAACGCGCTTTTGCGCGGAACGATCAAAGACGGGGCGAGCGCTCGGATCGAGTTACGCGATCACGAGCGAATCGACGTCGCCGCAGCGTAGCGCTGAGCTCCCAAGCGGGCGCTTAGGACGTGATCTTCTTGATCGCCGCCTCGATCTCGCTCGGCGACATTTCGCCGAGGCGATACGTGCTGATCTTTCCGGAGCGGTCGATGAAAACGTGCACGGGTAATCCCAGAACGCCGTAATCCTTTCCCATTGGGCCGGCGTCGAGCAGAACGGCGAATGGGATGCGATACTTGGCGATATACCCCTTCGCTTTGGCGGCATTTTCCTGTTCGTCGACGCCGAGCACGACAAGCTTCTTCGGACGATACTTGCGCTCGAGGGAGACGACGGATGGCGCCTCCTCGTTGCACGGTGCGCACCAGGAAGCAAAGAAATTGAGGTATACGGGCTTGTCGTGAAGCGAGCCGAGTGAGAAGTCGCCGCCGCTGACCCGCGGGAGCGTAAACGCGGGGGCTGGGTCACCGGGATGCAGCGGCCCGGCTGCCGAGACAGGCTTCATGGATGTCAGGGTGCACCCGAACACCGCCACCCCGACGAGCGCGCAAAAACTCCTCATGCCGATACGAACGACGGAAAGGCGATGTGCGTTGCATCGCGCTGCATTTGCGCGCGCAGTTCGTCGGCGCTTGCGAACGCCTGCTGGGCACGGACGAAGCGAAATTCGCGCAACGCCAGCTCTTCGCCGTAGATGGTCCGCGGGAAATCACAAAGCCATGCTTCGATGGCTTTTTCCCCGGCGCCGAAAGTCGGCTTGTTGCCAATCGAGGCGAGCCCATGATAGTCGCGCCCATCGTGCCGTCCCACGACGGTATAGACGCCGTCCATGGGAACGAGCTTCTGTGCTGGCCATTTCAGGTTCGCAGTAGGAAAACCGAGATCGTGCCCGCGCCCGTCGCCCAGCACGACGGTTCCACGCAAGGTGTAGGGCGACCCGAGGAGCCCATCGGCCTCAGTCATTTCTCCCTGAGCAAGCGCGGCTCGCACGCGCGTACTGGAGACGCGCTCGCCACCCGTGATGAGCGATGGGACCGCAACGACCGACCTGCCGGCAGCCTCGAGCACGGTGCGCGCTAGCAGTGCATCGCCACGGCGCTGTGAGCCAAAACGGAAGTTCTCGCCAATCGCAATTGCCCGCACCCCGAGCGACTCGATGAGAATGCTCTGGAGAAACGCTTCAGCGGTCAAGGTTGCAAGACGGCCGTCGAACGGAATCAGATACACTTCGTCCAGACCGAGCTCCGCAAGGAGTGTAACGCGCTCTTCCACCGTCGTGATCAACGGAGGCTCCGTGCCAGGACGTAGATACGAGGCAGGATGATTCACAAACGTGAGGGCGCCGATGAGTTCCCCTGGCCGTCGTAGCTGATGCAGCGCCGAAATGATTTCACGGTGTCCCCGATGCACGCCGTCGAACACGCCGATCGAAAGGACGAGTGGACGCGATCGGTCACGTTCGAGCGCGCGGGATACCCTCACACGAAAACCTTCCGCGGCGCGAGCAGCGCTCCCACCGCTTCGCCGACTCCCACGAGCGAACGAGTCGCGTCCCGCACGAACACGTGCCGGCACACCGCCCCGTTCGGTAACGGCACCATTCGGCCAGCGCGGAAATCCGCCGCGCCGCGGCCGTCGAGCACGATGGTCGGGAATGGGATGACGCGCTCCGGTGGCACGAGTGCAATCTCGGGCGCCGCTTCGATCTGCTCCAGCGTCAGACTCTCGTACAGGACGAAAGGCCCCGAGGCTTCGCGCAAAAGCGCGGCGAGATGAGCGGCGACGCCAATGGCGTTGCCAAGGTCCTCGCACAGAGCTCGGACATACGTTCCTTCACTACAGGCAACGCGCATGCGTACCGTTGTCCCTTCGAAGCCGAGGATGCGGAGGTCGTATAACGTGACGCGGCGCGCTTTGCGTTCGACGGTCCTTCCCGCACGCGCGAGTTCGTACAGTCGCCGGCCGTCTATGTGCACGGCGCTGAACATCGGGGGGACTTGCAACCACGGACCAACGAAGCGCTGCGAAGCCGCCTCCAGCAACGCTTCCGCATCGGCCGGGATGCTCGTTTCTCGGACGGTCTTTCCCGAAGCATCGCCTGTGTCGGTAGCGCGGCCGAGCGCGAGAACGAACGCGTAGGCCTTGCGCCGGTCTTCGATCAGTGGGATAAGCCGTGTCGCCTTCCCGATCGCGAGCGGCAGCACTCCGCTCGCATCCGGATCGAGCGTCCCGAGATGTCCTGCCGCGACGTTCGTGCGCCCCCGCACTGAGTAAATCCGTCGCACTCGCGCGCCAAACTGCGCCGATGAGATGCCGGGCGGTTTGAACGCGTTCACGAATCCCATCGGCGCGCCGGAACGCGAGCCGCCGTGCGTCGGGTAGGCCGTTACAGACCTTCTTCCCTGAGCACCCGCCGCACGTCTCGTATTCCATCCTCCAGCGAGCCACGGTACGTCAGTCCCGAAGCCAGCGCGTGCCCACCGCCCCCCAAGCGCGCAGCGGCCACTTGAACGTTGATGGTTCCCGAACTCCGGAGACTCACGCGGACTTCACCGCGGTACGCCTTGAAGAGCGCGGCGACTTCAACGCCCTCGACCGAGCGAAGATGCTGGACGATCTCTTCGGTATCTTCGGCGTCGGCGTCACACGAGGCTAACATTGCATCGTCCACGACCGACCAACAGTAGCGTCCGCATTCCTCGAGTCGAGCGGAGTCGAGCGCAGCGCCAAGCAATTTGATCGCCGCGAAGCGTTTATTTGCAAACACTTCTTTGGTGACGCGCGCTTTGTCGGCGCCCAATTCGACGAGTTCCGCCGATGCGCGCAGCACGTCGGCCGTCGTATTGCTGTGCATGAAGCCGCCCGTGTCGGTCATGATCGTGGTCAACAGGCACGTCGCGATCTCTGGCGTGATCGCTGCGCCGAGGCCGCGCAAGAGTCGCAGCACACACGAACCGGTAGAGCACTCGGATTCGAGGACGTAGTTGTACGCGCCGAACCGCTGATTCCCCAGATGATGATCGATGTTCAAAACGTTCTGCGACTGGAGGGACGGCAAGAACTCGCCGGCTCGCGACGGCGAGCTCATGTCGCAGAAGACCCACAGCGTATCGCTAGGAAGATCTGGCGGCAGTTCGCGCGAGACGCGGTCGGCATCGGGCAAAAAGCGCAGGTTTCGCGGGACCGGGTCCTGCTGGAAGTAGTACACCCGTTTCCCGATTGCCCGAAGCGCAAGTCCTAACGCAAGCCCCGAGCCGAGCGTGTCGCCGTCGGGATTCACGTGTGAAACCATGACGAACGCCCGCCGCGTACGGAGTTCGGCGACGATTTCGGCGGTCGACGCGTCCCGGCGCACTTCGCTCGAGATCACGGTGTCTTCGGTTCCGTGGCGGCGGCGCGCTCCAGCGTCTGGTGCAACGCGATCGCGCGTTCCGTCGTACGGTCCTCCACGAACGTCAACTCCGGCGTATGCCGCAAGGCGATCTCGCGGCCCAGCTCACCGCGCAAAAACCGCGATGCGGAGCGCAGCGCCTTCATCGTTTGCGCCGCCACGTGGCGGTCGCCGATAATCGAGACGAACACTTTCGCCGTCTTGAGGTCCGATGTGATCTCCACCCGCACCACGGTCGTGAAACCGAGCCTCGGGTCCTTCAACTCCGTCGAAATCAGCTGTGACAAGACGCGCTGGATCTCGTGGTCAATTCGCGCCATCCGCTGCTGCTTCACGCCTCACCCCACAACGACAAGACCTCTCCGTCGCGCAATGGATGACACAACACATAACATCGCTGCGCTCGACGTACTGCCGGCGCGAGGTCGGTGACGACGGGCACTACGCGGGGACTGGCTCGGGGGCGACGAGCTCCGAGGTATAGGCTTCGATGACGTCGCCGATCTTCAGATCGCTGAAACGCGCAACCTGGACGCCGCACTCGAAGCCGTCGGCAACTTCGCGAACGTCGTCCTTGAAGCGCCGCAGCGACTCGAGTTCGCTTTCGTACACAACGGCGTTGTCGCGCAAGATGCGCACCTTCGCATTGCGCACCAGCTTGCCGTTTTGCACGTAGCAGCCGGCGATCGTACCGACTTTCGAGACCTTGAAAACTTCGCGGACTTCCGCGCGACCAAGGATGACCTCGCGGAATTTGGGCGCCAGCATCCCGAGCATCGCCTTCTTGAGGTCGTTTTCGACCTCGTAGATGACGTTATAGAAGCGCAGATCGACTTGCTCGTTTTCTGCCAGCCGTTTGACCGTCTCATCGGGCCGAATATTGAAACCGATGAGGACGGCGTTCGACGCGGACGCGAGGTTGACGTCGTTGGGTGTGATTGCGCCCACGCCGGCGTACACGACGCGAATGTCAACTTCCGCCGTCGAGAGACCCTGCACGCGAGCGCGCAACGCTTCGACCGCGCCTTGGCCGTCGGCTTTCAGCACCAGGTTGAGCGTCTTCGATCCGCCATCGGCCGGCATCGACATGAAACTCTCCAGTGAGACGCGCGGGCCGCCGCTCGCGGCGATGCGCATGTCTTGGCGCCGGACGGCGCGCTTCGCCGCCGCTTCGCGAGCGACGCGCTCATCGGAGACGACCATCAGCGTATCACCCGCTGAAGGAACGTCGGAAATGCCACTGACCTCGACGGGGATCGAGGGTCCAGCCTTCTTCACCTGTTTGGCTTTGTCGTCGACCAGTGCACGAATCTTCCCGTAAGCCCCGCCCACGACGACGACGTCACCGACGCGTAGCGTGCCGTTTTGCACGAGCACGGTCGCGACGGCGCCCTTGCCCCGATCCAACGCCGATTCGATCACCACGCCGGTCGCGCGGCGGTTTTTGTTGGCGCGCAGTTCGCGCAAGTCGGCTTCGAGCAAGACCGTCTCCAAAAGTTTGTCGATGCCGGCACCGGTCCGTGCGGAAACGGGGACCATCTCAGTGCTGCCGCCCCACTCCACGGGTTGCAATCCCTGTTCGGCGAGTTGCGAGCGGACGCGGTCGGGCTGCGCATCTTCTTTGTCCATCTTGTTGATGGCAACGACGATAGGGACGCTCGCCGCCTTGATGTGGCTAATCGCCTCGACGGTTTGCGGCATGACTCCGTCATCGGCGGCGACGACGAGAATTGCCACGTCCGTCACCTTCGCTCCGCGCGCGCGCATCGCCGTGAATGCCTCGTGGCCAGGCGTGTCGATGAACGTGATCTTTTTGTCGCCTTGTTCGACGGTGTACGCACCGATGCGCTGCGTGATGCCACCCGCCTCAGCGGCCGCCACGTTTGCTTGGCGGATGCGATCGAGCAGCGACGTCTTGCCATGATCGACGTGACCGAGCACGGTAACGACCGGCGGACGCTCGCTGAGCATTCCGGGCTGATCCTCTTCCTGCTCGACGACGACTTCCTCGCCGGCTTCTTTGACCACGGCGTTGAAGCCGAACTTACGCGCAACCGATTGTGCGACGTCGCTCGGGATATTCTGATTGATCGTCGCCATGGTGCCCATCTTGATGAGCTCCTTGATGACGTCTTTGGCCGGTACGATCATCGAGGTTGCCAGCTCTTGCACCGTAAGGACGTCAGGAATCTCGATCGTTTCCAGGACGGTGGGCGCTGGTGCGGGTGTCGTTGCCCCGGGACGTTTCTTGCGCTGCCGTTCCTTCTCCAGGAGCAGATCTTTCTCGCGGTCCTTCTTCGAGAGGTTCTCGTCGCGGTCGCGGCCGCGTGGTTGCGCTCCGCGCGGCCCGCCGGAACTCGGCGTCGGACCGGACGGGGCTGGGCCTCCTGGTTGAAGCGGCCGCGGTACGAACGGGCGTGCAGCGGGCCCGGTCAACGGCCGGAACGGTCCGTTCGAGAGTGGCCGGTTGGGACGCGGTTGCCCGCCGGGTTGTCCGGGGCGCTGTTGGCCCGGTGCCAGCGGCCGCGCTTGGTACCCCGGGCCTCCGGGATGACCAGGGCGTGGCGCGACACCCGGACGCCCAGGAAGGCCGCTTTGCGGTCCTGGTGCGGCCGAGGCAGCGACACCCGTCTGTGGAGCAGCGGGTTGCTGCCGCGGCGTCGCAACCGACGACTGACCTCGGGGAACCGGCTTCAGTTGGGGAACGGGCGCCTCAGAGGCGGGCGGCCTCGGGCGAGCCGGCGCGGGCTTTTGAGCGCCTCCGTCGGTGGGCTTCTGGCGTTGCGGCCGGGAGGTGCTTTCCGGCGCTTCCGCGTCGGGTGCAGGAAGGGTTGCCGGGGGAACGCTCGCTTCTTGCACGGTCGTCGCGGCCGCTGCGGGCTGTTCCAATGCGGCCACTACGGGGCGCGACGCCGAACGTCGCGCCGTCCCGGTAACCGGACGAAGGCGGGGCAATGCCTCACTCGGCTCTGAGCCTTGAACTGGGGTGGAAACGGGCTTGCTTGGGGGCGTTGGTTCAGGCCGCGCTTCGGAGGAGTCGGTCGTTGCGATCGGCGTCGATGAGGGCGTAGAGGGCGGCGTCGCTTTTGGCTTGAGCAACACGCCTCGCACGAGATCGGCGATCTTCGGATCGACGACGCTCAATTGGTTTTTCGCGTCAAGGCCCAGCCGACCGAAGAGACCGATCAGCTCCTTCGAAGAGAGACCGAGCTCTTTTGCTAGCTCGAAAATTCGCACGTTGCCCGCTGCCATATCGTCCTTTTCACAAACCGGACGAGCCACAGTTGGCTGCGTCCGCGCTCCTCGTTACTTCATGCGCCTGTGCTCCAGCCGCTCATTGTGCGTTCTATCATACCATTCGGCACGACGCGTGCGGCTCAGGCGTTCCACTCCGCGGCGGCCTCCGCCAGGCCCGGATAACGCCGGTTTTTCTTGACGCGCACGGCGCACTCCGAAGAACATAAGTACGCACCGCGCCCCGGCCGCCGCCTACCCACGGGGTCGCGCCGCCATTCGGACTGGCGGCCACTATCCGCGCGGACGTAACGAACGAGCGCGGCCTGGGGAAATCGCGTCCGGCAACCGACGCACATTCTGACCGGTTCATGCGCCTTCGCTGTTGCCACTGTGCGACTCGAGCATCGCTTGCCTGAACTCCTCGAGCTTTCGGATGAGCTCCGGATCGATGGCCGCTTCGCCCGTCGCTTCCACGGCTTCAGGCTCCGCAACGGGTTCTTCATCCTCGGCAAGCCGCTCCGCGCGCTCTGCAAGATAGCGCCCCCGCGCTTCTTCGGCGTTCGACTCGCTCGTGATGTCGAGTCTCCAACCGGTCAAGCGCGCTGCGAGACGAACGTTCTGTCCCTCTCGACCGATTGCGAGCGAGAGTTGGTAATCCGGGACGGTCACCAGTCCAACGCCCTCGTCCTCGAACAGCTCGACACCGATCACCTTTGCCGGCGCAAGGGCGTTGTTGATGAACGTGACGGTATCGGGAGACCAACGAATGATGTCGATCTTTTCGCCGCGCAGTTCGTCCGAAACGCTTGCGATACGGCTCGATTTCGGACCCAAGCAGGCACCGACGGCATCGATCTCCGGGCGGTGCGAATGAACGGCAACCTTCGAGCGGTTGCCGGACTCTCGCGCGATCGCCATGATCTCAACGATGTCGCTCGCAATCTCCGGCACGTTTTTCTCGAGTAAGCGTTGCACAAGCCCCTCGGCGGCTCGTGACAGAACGATCTGCGGACCTTTGTTCGTTCGCCGCACGTCGAGGACGAACGCCGTAATGCGATCGTTGATGCGATAGTTTTCGCGCGGCACTTGCTCCGAGAGCGGAAGGAGCGCTTCGGTCTTCCCGAGGTCGACAAACATGTTGCGCTGCTCGTAGCGCTGCACGGTTCCCGATACGAGATCGTGCAGTTTGCCGTTGTACTCGTTGAAGATCATGTCTCGCTCCGCCTCACGGATGCGTTGAACGATGACCTGCTTTGCTGTTTGCGCGGCGATTCTTCCGAAGTTCTTTGGAGTGACTTCCTCGTCGTAGAAGTCGCCGGCTTCATACCGCGGGCCGGCTTCGGTAGCGGCGATTTCCAGCTTCGGGTCCGCAACGGCCTCGACGACCGCACGGCGGTGATAGACTTTGAACTCGCCCGTATCGCGATCGATCGTAACGATGGCGTTCGCTTCACCGCCGAAGTTGCGCTTGTACGCCGAAATGAGGGCCGCTTCCAAAGCCTCCAGCAACATCTCGAAGGAGATGCTGCGCTCGCCTTGCAGCTCGCGTAACGCTGCTTGCAGTTCCGCCGTGTTGATCACGATCGACGCCTTTCTCGCTTTTCGCGCGCCAAGTCGGCGCGAATGTCGACATCGAGATGTGCCGCCTTGATCATCTCGAGTGGCAAAGGCAAGTCTCCGGAGGGCGTGCTCAGAATCACAGCATTGCCGCGCATCCCGGCAAGCGTTCCGCGGTGCGTCTTCGCGCCGTTCACGGCCAACGTCGTCTGGATCCGTGCGGGCGAACCGTGGAAACGTACGTAATCGGCAGCGCGCAAGAGCGGCCGGTCGAGACCGGGGGATTCGACCTCCAACGTGTAGGGCTCGGGCCGATCGACAAGAGCCGCATTGATGCGCTCAGCGACGCGCTCGCACAACGCAAGGTCTGCTCCCCCAGGAGCGTCGACGACGACCGCGAGCGCAGTGGTGCGACCCATCCGCCGTACACGCGTCGTGACGATTTCGATCTCCCTTTGAACCGACTGCGGAAGCGCGCTCAGGGCTTGCTCGAACGCTTCGGTGAGGCTGGTGACGATGTTCTCTTCTGACTCCGACAACACAGAAGCGCGGATTTCGCCGCGCTTCTCAAGATGACCATCGCTGAGTATACTGCCTGGCACGCCCGCTCGCAACCCAGCGTGGCCCGCACCCTCGGGCACCAGACCGAGCAAGCATGACTGTAGCTTCCGCTGCCTTGGGGAGAGGCGGCTGCTAGGCCGTGCGGAGTGCCGGCTTTTTTTGGCGGCCGACATCGCGGAGCAGCGTCTCGGCGTGATCCAGGGCGACACCGGTCGCTTTCCCCGAGAGCATCCGCGCGATTTCGCCGCGCACTTCGCCCGGTTCGAGAACCGCCGCGTCGATGCGCGTCCCTGCGCGCAGTTCCCGCTTTCGCAGCGCAATGTGAGCATCGGCCCACGATGCGATCTGCGCGAGGTGCGTAATACACAATACCTGAGCAATGCGCGCCAGCGCACCGAGACGAAGCGCGACGGCCTGGGCAGTTGCTCCCCCGATCCCCGCGTCGATCTCATCGAAAACGAGCGACGCCCGATCGCGCCGGTCAGACATGACGACGACGAGCGCCAGAAGGACTCGCGACAGTTCCCCGCCCGATGCGGCGGCAGCGATTGGACGCAGCTCCTCGCCGCGATTCGGCGCAAGGGCAAAGATGATCTGCTCGCGACCACGAGGACCGGCCGCCTCAAGCGGCTCGAGGAGTACCGCAAAACGAGCATGTTTCATGCCCAGCGCCGTCAGCTCGCCTGCGACGCGTTCCTCTAACGTTGCTGCGGCTGCTTGGCGAAGCGCGGTGAGCGCCGTCGCGGCTGCCGTGAGTTCCGTAGCGCAATCGCCCTGCCGCCGTCGCAGCGCCTCCCGTTGCTCATCCCGTGCGTCGTATGCCCTCGCTTGCGCCGCAAAACGGTCGCCCGCAGCGATGACGTCGGCAACCGTCGCCCCGTATTTCTTCTTGAGACGCTCCACGGCGTCGAGCCGTGCAGAAATCTCGTCCAGTTCGGCCGGGTTGAATTCCGCGAGTTGGACGGCACGCGTAACGGCAAGCGCAAGTTCTGTAGCGTCGCTTTGCAGCGCCGCTGCTCGTTCTCCCAAAAGCCCGAGTGAATGGCCGAGCTTGGACACGCTCGCCAATGCTGCCGACGCCATACCGAGCGCATCTGCAGCACTCGTTTCTCCGCCGGCGAGCGCCTCGTGCGCACGGTGGAGCGACTCCGCGATCCGTTCCGCATTTGCGAGGAAGGCGCGCCGTTCGCGTAGTTCGGATTCCTCGGACTCGGAGAGGCGAGCCGCCTGGATCTCGGACGCCGCGAAACGGGCAAACTCAGCTTCGGCGAGCGCGCGACCCGACGATTCATCGAGGGTACGCACATCCTCTCCGAGCTTCGTCAGCTCGCGGTGCAACGAACCGACATGATCGCGCTGCGCGACCGTCGCATCACCGGCGAAGCGGTCGAGAAGTTCGCCGTGATACGGCGCTGACAAGAGACGTTGCTGTTCGTGCTGGCCGACGAAATCGACGAGGAGTTCGCCGTAAGCGCGCAGTTGAGCAGCCGTCGCAGGCCGCCCATTGATTCGGGCACTCGACTTGCCTTCGCGTTGGAGTTCGCGTACAAACACGGCATCCTCGTCCCCTTCGATTGGGAACGCTTCCTCGATGAGACGGCTTCGCAGCGCCGCGTCCGGTTCGATTTCGAGCGCAACGCGAGCCGAGGGTCCATCGCGTCCAACGAGATCGGGCGAAGCACGTTCGCCCAGCGCGAGCTGCAGCGCACTGAGCAGCATCGTCTTTCCCGAGCCGGTCTCGCCGGTAAAGACCGTCAATCCGTCAGAGAGCGTGAACTCGGTGCGCGCGATCAGACCGATGTTTTCGATCGTGCAGCGGCGCAACACGCTCACCGGGACACCTTCCTCTGCGCGGGCGTCAGCCGCCTCCAGGTTCCTTGATGGGTGCGTTCCACCGTAACTTGACCTCGAGAAGCGCAAAGAAGTTGAGCGGCGCATGCCGCGCAAACCGAACCGAGAATGGATAGCGCGCGACCGCGACGCGTTCGGTCGGCGCTAAATCTTCGACGAACTGACCGTCCGCTTCCAAGGTCGCATGTTCGCTTTCGCTGTCGCAAACCAACTCGACGACAGAGGTATCACGCACGACGAGCGGGCGGGAGAACAACGTGTGGGGCAGGAGCGCGACGATTCCAAATGCGGCGACGTCGGGGGCGAGAATCGGTCCGCCGGCCGACAGGAAATAGGCAGTCGAGCCCGTTGGCGTCGCGACGGCGATCCCATCGGCGGGGACGTGGGCTGCTTCTTTCTCATCGACATACAATCCAAACGGCGTCATGTGCGCAGTACCGCTGCGTCTCAAAACGATGTCGTTGAGCGCGAAATGCTCTCTGCCGCGGGGCGTTCGCGCGACGAGCGCCGTCCGTTCCTCTTCCACGAAACCGTCGCGCAGAATGCGCGTCAGGCGCGAGAGGTCCTTCGTGCGAGCGTCGGCCTCGGTGAGAAAGCCGAGACGGCCCGTATTGATGCCGAACAACGGAATGCGGCGCGGCGCCGCCAGCTGTGCGGCCCGTAACAGCGTCCCGTCGCCTCCGACGGTCACGAGCAAAACGGCCTCGTCGATGCTCCCGTCGGCTTCGCGTCGCCCTTCATCGCAGCGAACGACCGAAAACCCGGCCTCACGAATCGTTTCGGTGACGTGCTGCGCGACACCGCGCGCGTGCTCTCGCTCGATCGACACGTAGAGCGCGACGGTCCCCGCCTTGCGCGGCAAGACGGTGCGCGTCATGACAGTGCCGCTTCGATCTGACGATTGCTGACGCGCTCTCCGCTGCGTCGCACATGCGCAAAGAACTCCACGTTGCCGGCGGGACCCTGCAGCGGCGAACGGACGACGGCAACGGGGACCGCGCCGAGCCGTTCGATGCCATCCAGCGTCTCGTGCAACACCTCCCGCCGCACGTCAGGATCGCGGACGACGCCTCCGCCTCCCAGGCGTTTGCGTCCCGCTTCGAATTGCGGCTTGATCAACGCAACGATATCCCCATCGCGGGCGAGCTCCGCAAGCGCCCGCGCGATCATCGTACGGACCGAGATGAACGACGCATCGATCGTAATCAGATCGAATGGCCGATCGAACGCTCCAGGCGCGAGCAGTCGAAAGTTGCAGCGTTCCAGGACGCGCACGCGCGGATCGTCACGCAGCGCGGCGGCGAGTTGACCGTAACCTACGTCGAGAGCCACAATCTCTGCTGCGCCGCGCGTCAAGAGGCAGTGCGTAAATCCGCCGGTTGAGGCGCCGACGTCGAGTACCCGGCGGCCACGTGCATCGATGCCGAAGGCCGAAAGCGCCGCTTCCAACTTCTCTCCGCCCCGGCTCACGTACGCGCGAGGGCGCTGCACTTCGACCACGGCGGTGTTCGTCACCGCGGTACCTGCCTTCGTCATCGGCTTTCCATCCACGCGAACGCGTCCCGCCATGATCAGGGAGCGCGCCCGCGAGCGTGTCACTCCGGCCCGCTGCGCGACCGCTTCATCGAGACGCACCGTCGTGCTGCGCTGACCGCGATGCACCGTAAGCTCAGAAGGGCAGCGCTTCGTCGTTGCCTCGGGCCTGTGCCGAAGCGCTCGCGTTTGCTGCCGCGTCGATCGTCGTTTGCGCTTCCTTCAGCAGCTTCTCACAGCCCTGAGCGAGCTCCTTACCTTCGCGAAACAGCCGCACGGATTCGTCGAGCGAAATGCCCTCTCGATCCAGCTGTGCAACGATTTCCTCCAGGCGTGCGAGGGACTTTTCGAACTCACCTGACGACGTCGTTGCCATGCGACTCCCGTTCTTCGACGCGCGCCGATAGCGTTCCGCGGGCAACGCGCGCCTCGACCAATTCGCCCGTTTGGACGGCAGCCGGGTCGCGGACGATCGCCCCTCGGTGGGTGACGATGGCGTAACCACGTTGCAAAATGGCTTCCGGATCTTTGCCGGTTAGGTTCGCCGTGGTGACCTCCAACCGCGTGGCCTTTCGTTCCAGTGCAGCACGAACCGAGGGCACAAGCCGCGACGCGATCTTCGAATACCTGTCATCGGCACTCGATAAGCGTTTGCGGCACCCTTCCTGGAGGCGAAACGACGCCGCTTGCAACGCAAGCCTTCGATCGGAAAGCCGGCGAGAAGGCTCCAAGCGGCCGAGGCGGGTTTCCAGGTCGCGCAGACGTGCCGCGCATCGCTCCAGGCGCCGGTGTACACCGCTTGTAAGCTGTTCTTCGAGCTCATCGAGCCGCTGATGTTGCGGAACGAGAAATAGTTCTGGATTGTCGAGCTTCGAGCGCCGCACCGAGCGTTCCAAGCGGCTTCCCAAACGCTCCGTGGTGCGCTGCACCGATTGGCGTGCGCGCCGCATGCCGTCGGAAAGCCTCGCCACGATTTCTCGCGTCTCGGGTCCAATACGCTCCGCCGCCGCAGATGGAGTCTCCGCGTGAACGTCCGCGACGTAGTCGCTCAGCTGCTGATCGACGGTGTGTCCAACTGCCGAGACGACCGGATGGCGACAGCGCGCGATTGCACGGACGACGTTTTCATCGCTGAACGCGAAGAGATCCTCGAACGAGCCGCCGCCGCGCGTGAGAACGACGATATCGACGTCGAGGAGGCTGGTTCGCGCAAGTGCTCCCACGATCTCCGCTGGGGCGCTCGGCCCTTGCACCGACGTTTCGCACCACTGCACCCGCACGTGGGGGCGCCGGTCACGCAACCGCGTGACGAAGTCACGTGCACCTTCGGCGCGCTTCGATGAGACGAGTGCCACCCGAAACGGAAACGCTGGCAGCGGCCGCTTTCGGCTGGCATCGAAGAAGCCTTGCGCGGCGAGCCGGCGCTTTCGCTCTTCGAAGGTGCGGTGAACGTCTCCAAGCCCGGCAAGGGTGATCTCACGGACGACGAGTTGGTACGTGCTTTTCTGTTCACGCGTCCCGAGCGTTCCGGTCGCCACGACCGCCGCGCCCTGCGAAAAGCGAGGAAACCGCAAGAAGTCGTCCTCATAGGCGAAGCAGCTCAACACCGCGTCGCCTTCTTTGAGGTCGAACATCGCATTGCCGCGCGCGGAGACGTTCGGATTGGTAATTTCGCCACGCACCGAGACGGAGCGCAATTCCTCATCGCCCGTCAATTTTGTCCGCACGTACGCGGACAACGACTTGACGGTGAACTCGCGCACCGGCTGAGCAGCGCGCCGGGCTCTCACCTCGAGGCCAGGCCGCCGCTCGAGCACGACGCTCGCGGCTCCGTCCCGGCCAGAAAATATTCGTACTTGTCGCGGTATCCGCAGAGCGCGATCTTCCGCACTTCGCTCGACGGAAATGGAAAATCGTGCTTTGGGACGTTCGCAAGCGCCGTTTTCATGAAGCGCGCCCACGTGCGCGCCGGGATGTTGCCGCCGTAGGACTCATTCATCCGCGAGTAGTCGTCGTTCCCCAGCCAGACCGCGGCCACGAGATCAGGAGTAAAGCCGATGAACCAGGCGTCGCGGTAGCTCGAAGTCGTTCCCGTTTTGCCTCCTGCGGGGCGGCCAATCACCGCATTGGGATAGCCCGTCCCTTCGTTGATGACGCTTTCCAACATCGAGGTGATGATGTAGGCAGTCCCGGCGCTGACCACTTCCGTTTCTTGCGGGAACCGGTTGTCGAGCAAGATTTGGCCGAGCGAGTCGCGGACGATGCGAATTGGCGTCGGATCGATGTGGACGCCCTGATTCGCGATCGTCGCATATCCTGCGGCCTGGTCGAGCGGCGTCACGACGGAGCTGCCGAGCGCGAGCGAAAGGTTCGGCTCGAGTGGTTCGGCGACGCCCATGCGATGCGCATAGGCGACGACGCGATCGATGCCGAGCTGTTCGGCCAAGCGCACCGCGACGACGTTGCGTGATTGCGCGAGCGCATACCGCAGTGTCATCGCTCCGTAAAAGGCGCCGTCGTCGTCCATCGGGGACCAGACGGTTCCGTCTCCCATCGGATACGAAATCGGGGAGTCGTCCTCGATCGTCGTTGGCGGCATCCCGCTATCGATGGCAGCCGTGTAGACGTACAGTTTGAACGATGAGCCGGGCTGACGGCGCGCCTGCCAAGCTCTGTTGAATTGGTTCTTCAGCGAAAATCCCGTCCCGCCGACCATCGCCAGTATTTCGCCCGTCGCTGGCCGGATGCAGACCAGCGCTTCCTCCCGCGCACCGATCCCCTCCGCCTCCGCATGCTCGACGCCCCAGTCGACGGCGTCCTGAGCGATCCGTTGGAGGCGCTCATCGAGCGTGGTGTCGACGTCCAGGCCGCCCTCGTAGGTGGCCTTCGTACCGAATTGCTGTTCCAAAACATGGTTGACGTACGTCGTGAAGTAGGGATACCGGTACGACAACAGACCGTGGGGCCGTTCACCGATGAGCCTGAGCGGCGCGTACTCGTCGCGATCAGCCTCCGCGCGACTGATGTAGCCGCTGGTCGCCATGCGATCAAGCACGTGGCCCTGCCGGCGCTTCGCGCGCGCCATATCGACGTAGGGGGAGTAGTCGGACGGTGCGGCCGGCAAGCCCGCGAGCATCGCGGCTTGCGCCACCGTCAGATGCGCGACGTCCGTGCCGAAATAGGTGTGCGCTGCAGCCTCAACCCCGTATGCTCCTGAGCCGAAGTAGATGAGGTTCAAATAGCGTTCGAGGATCTCGTCTTTGGTGTATTGACGCTCGATCTCGATCGCCAGCAACGCTTCCTGGATCTTTCGCGATACGGAGACCTCGTTCGAGAGAAACAACGCCCGGGCCAACTGCTGCGTGATCGTCGAGGCACCCTGAAAACTTTCGTGGCGATAATCCGCGTACGCCGCGCGGATGATTCCGCCGAAATCGACGCCGTGGTGCTGATAGAAATTGCGGTCCTCGGTCGCGATGAACGCATCCCTCACCATCTTGGGGATGCGATCGATCGGAATCCAAATGCGGTTCTCCCGGTACAGCGTCGCGAGGAGCGTCCCATCGCGTGCGTACACGCGCGTCGTCCGCGAGGGCTGATAGTCGGCCATGCGGCTGATGTCCGGAAGGGCGCGCGAATACGACGCCACGATCCCGCCGACGATGCCTGCGACGAAGACGACGAGGATGAGGACGGTTGCACCGAACCAGAACAGGACGCGCTTCACCACGGCCGAGAGACCCTCACGCGACGAGGCGGCTCGCAACGGACAGCACGCCGTTTACGAACCGTCCCGAATCTTCCGTCGAAAATTTCTTCGCCAGTTCGACGGCCTCGTTGATGACGACGGGACGGGGAACCTCAGGCCGATGCTGCAGTTCGAACACGCCCATCCGCAGCAGCAGACGGTCGACGGTCGGCAAACGTTCGATCGTCCAGCCTTCGAGAAGCGGGCCGATGAGCGCGTCCGCTTGCTCGGCGTGCTCGAGCGTCCCACACACGAGGTCTTTCACAAACGCACGCGCGTCGGCCGAGGAAGCACCCACGAGCGCCTCGTCGAGTGCGGTCATCGGATCGTGGTGACCGATCTCGACGCTGAACAGCGTACGAAGCGCCAGTTCGCGCCCGCGCCGCCGCGAGAGACCCACTAGTCTCTCGCTCCGATGACGCTCCCGAGGAAATCGACCGGGACTCCGCCACGTGCAAAAGCTGAACTGCCGATGATTTCGCGGCAGGCCTCCGTCGTCGTGTGCACGCCGCCGACGTGCGTCTCAGCGAGGGCGCAATCCATTCGACGTAGCGCCGCCTGACGCGTTGGCGCGTGTGCAATGATTTTGGCAAGAAGCGAATCGTAATACGGCGGGATCGAGAGCCCCGCATAGATAGCGGAGTCGACGCGGATACCGGGACCGCCTGGCAGGGTGACGTCGCTGAGCGTTCCCGCGGCGGGTGCGAAGCCCGAGGTGGCATCTTCTGCATTGATGCGGCACTCGATCGCCACCCCGCGCGGAACGAGCTCCTTCTGCCGCAGCGTCGTCGCCTCACCGGACGCGATGCGCAACTGTTCGGCGACGAGGTCGATGCCATACAACATCTCGGTCACGGGATGCTCGACTTGGATGCGGGTATTCATCTCCATGAAGAACACGTCATCGCCGCGCACCAAAAACTCCAGCGTCCCGACACCCGTGTAGTTGACGGCGCGCGCCGCCGTCACCGCCATCTCGTGCAATTTCTTTCGTACGCGGTCGCCGAGGAGCGGCGCCGGCGCCTCCTCGATCAATTTCTGATGCGACGGTTTCTGGACGGAGCAATCTCGTTCACCGACGTGCAGAACCGTGCCATGGGCATCCCCGAGGACCTGCACTTCGATGTGACGGGGATGTTCGATGAGCTTTTCGAGATAGAGACGGCCATCTTTGAAATTGGCCTCAGCTTCCGCCTGAGCAGTGGCGAAAGCATGCTCCAACTCTGCGTCGCTCGAGATTTCACGCATCCCTTTGCCGCCGCCGCCCGCCGTTGCCTTGACCATGACGGGATAACCGAGCGCGTTCGCTGCCGCGCGCGCCTCGTCGAGTGTCGGCAGCACGTCGGTTCCAGGCGTCGTCGAAATGCCGGCGCGCTGCATGACCTGCTTCGCCGTCGCCTTGTCGCCCATTTGCGCGATCACGCGCGCCGCTGGACCAACGAATACCAGCCGGTGGTCGGCGCAGATTTCGGCGAACCTCGAATTTTCTGCCAAGAATCCGTAGCCGGGATGAACGGCATCGGCGCCTGAGATGAGCGCCGCTGAAATGATGTTCGGAATATTGAGGTACGACCTCGCGGCCGGTCCAGGCCCCACGCAAAACGCTTCATCGGCGGCACGTACGTGCAATGCCTCGCGATCGGCTTCCGAAAAGATGGCAACCGTCGCAATTTCGAGTTCGTGGGCGGCGCGGTTGATGCGCAGCGCGATCTCGCCGCGGTTGGCGATGAGCAGCTTCTTCACGGCTTTGTCTATCCGGCCGGCTCAATGGCGAACAACGGTTGACCGTATTCAACGGGCTGGCCGTCGGTGACGAAGACGCGCACCACGCGGCCCGGGCCGCGCGACGCGATGGGGTTGCGCACGCCGAGCGACTCGATCGAAGCAAGTTCCCG